>JBJMKX010000053.1:0-34628 GCA_045805605.1 Solirubrobacteraceae bacterium | reverse complement strand
CGCGACCCGAGCGAGCCGACCGATGAGGAGCTTGAGGGACGGGCGCGCGCGGAGCGTCGCTTCGCCGGATCGCCTGCGGATGAGCAGCCGGTTACGCGGCCGGATTCACCCGATGCGGGCGGCGCAGACGGACCCACACAGATCGGCGACCCCAGCCAGGGCACCATAGGATTGTGACCGTGCCGTTCACGCTCAGGAACCTCAAGGAGGACCTGGAGGACGTCGGGTCCAGGTTCGACGGCGCGCCGGACCTGGAGTTCCGCTTGGCGACCGAGGCGCTCGAGCTCGAGAAATCCGGCCTGGGCTACCAGCGCGTCCCGCCCGGATATCGCTTTCCGTACGGCCACACGCACAAGAAGCAGGAGGAGGTGTACGTGGTCGTGCGCGGGAGCGGGCGGATGAAGCTCGACGACGAGATCGTCGAGCTCAAGGAGTGGGACGCGGTGCGCGTCCCGCCCGGTACGTGGCGAGGCTACGAGGCCGGGCCGGAGGGCCTCGAGATCCTCGTCATCGGCGCGCCCAATCTCGGCGAGGCTCCGCGCGAAGACGTCGAGGGCCAGCGCGACTGGTGGGCTGACTAGCGCCAGGTGGGTGGACTTCGGCTTCGGACGACCGATGAAATTCAAGGGCTCTGGGACACCTTTTCGGGTCCTTGCTGGTCGTGGATCGGTCGCGGAGGGCCTCAGATCGGCTCCGGCGAGGTACGGTTGCGTCGCCGGGGGCGGTCGGGCGCAGTTCTGCCCGGTATTTGCGCATACGAGGGCGCCGCGCGCGTGGTCGACGTCGGTTAGCAGCGTTAGGTTGTCGTCGGGCGCGAGTGACTGACGAAGCGAAGCGCAGACGTCAGGAGCTTGTGGTCTGCCGCGCGGCTTGTCCTCGTTTGAGTGACCTAACTATGCGCGCTCCGGTGTCACGCTCGCGCCCACCTTCGCGGCCTGGCGGCCTGCCAGTCACAGACGGTGCGCTTGTGGAGGCTTCGGCCTGTTGGGCGGGTTCGCGTTCGGCTTGACGCATCCGCTGGCGGGTCCAAACCCGAGGCAATTCAGTCTGGGCGTTCAGCCCGGCGCGCCGTCGAGCCGCTCGGCGAGTTCGACGATCAGGCCTTCGGGTCCGCGGACGTAGCAGAGGAGGAACGTGTTCTCGAAGTCGACGATCTCCCCGACCGTTTCCCAGCCGGCCTCTCGGACGCGGTCGACGATGCCACGCACGTCGTCGACCTTGGAGACGACGTGCCGAGTTCGATCGGTGCCTCCATTGCAATGGGAGAGCGGGCGCGGAAGACGGGGCCACCCAGGACGGGACGGATGAGTCATGGGCCGGGGCCGCATAAGAACAAGTCCCGCGCAGCCGGCCGAGGTCCGCGGCCGCTTCCCAGTCCGGCGCGACGAAAAGGCCGACGGGTGCCGCCGTCGGCCGTAACGCCGGTCGCCGCGATCGCGAGCAGCACAAACTCAACCTACGTCGGCACAGTGGCCCGCCTGGAAGCCGTCTGGAAAACGCCAAACGTAGGGTCGCAACGTCAAGTGCGCGTGTTGCGTGTGATCAGCAGCCACCTGGTCGGCTCGCGTAGGGGAGGCGAATCCTGGAGAGAGAGAATTGGCGCTCAATGTCTTAGCCACGCAAGGAAAACCGCATCGGCGGGAGGGCCCGGGATCGGATACCTACGGGATGGTCAGACCGATACGGTCCGCGCTTGCCGGCGTCACGCTGGCTGTCATCGTGGCACTTGGGCTGTCGCCAGGCGAGAGCACGGCTAGTACCACGGGGCGGAGCCTGCGGCTGCCGGGTCGCTCGATCTCCGTCGCGACACCCAACTTCTCCGCCGGGCCGACGCGGGGACGCGCGAGAGCCGGGGTCGAAGTCACGGTGGCCAGCGTTGGTCACCGCTCCCTCGTGGTCACTCGCTCGGATTTCACATTGTCGGTGGCGGGAGACATGTTCGGGACGCAAGGGTGGAACGCCGGGCGTTCTAGGGTCACGATCGCGCCAGGGCACTCGCGAACCTTTCGCCTTGCGTTTCGCGCGCCGGGCGCGGTGGTAGACCGAGCGACACTCTTCTACCGTCCCGCTCACGGCGGTGTCTCGGGGGCCCTTCCGCTCAATCGAGCGACGATCCTCGCGAATCGTCCCAGCTCGCCTTCGACCCCGGAGCGGCTGCTCATCAACACGCTCCCGCTGACGAAGGGAGTGGGTGATCCCTGGGGAACCGCCATAGACAGCTCGGGGAACATCTGGTTCGCCGAACCGGGCTGCGACTTTGCCCCAACCTGCGGCGCGGGTACTCCCCCCGGCCAACTCGGCAAGATCGATCCCTCCTCCGGCGCGGTGACGTTCTACACGCTTCCGAGCATTCCGGGTAATCAGCCCATCTTCGTGGCCTTTGATGGCGCCGGCAATCTCTGGTTCACCACTCCCAACAACAGCATGATCGGCGAGTTCAGCCCGTCGACGGGGACATTCGTCGGTCAGTGGCCCGTGACGGCGGGAAGCGGACCGTGGGATCTCATCGTCGCGAACGGGCAGATCTGGTACACGGAGCATCTGGCGTCGGCGGTGGGCGCGTTCAACCCAGATACGCATGCCCATCAGGACTTCCAGACGCCGAGCGCCAACTCGAACCCGTACGGCATCACGGCCAACGGCGGACTGATCTGGTTCACCGAAAACAACAGCAGCGTCGATCGCGTGGCGGTTCTCGACACCACCAACGCGAACGTGATCTCGGAGTATCCGATCGTCCGGCCACTGAGCGGCACGCCACATATGATCGACGTTGATCGGAGCGGTCGGCCATGGTGGACGGAAGGGTTTTCGAACACCATCGCGACCCTGGACCCCGCCGGCGCGACGCCGGGCAACTGCGGGACGACAGCAGGCCTTTGCAACGGTATCCGGCGGTTTGAGGTGCCTCGCTCCATCACCTGCGGGGGCTCCGCCCACACGTCCGGCATCGCATTTCAGCGCTCGGCGGACCTGGTGTGGCTCGACAATTCGCTGACCGCTCAGATTGGCTCATTCACTCCGGCAAGCGGCACCTTCGCCATGAACACGCTGAGCGACTGCAATGCTCATCCGCACGACGGGCTGAGCCTGGACACGGCCGGCAACGTCTGGTTCGACGAGGAGTTCGCGAACGCCATCGGCGAGCTGGTTCCGGACAGCAGTTCCGTCACGAGCACTTCCGTCGATGCTGGCGCAACGAGCAATCCACCAAGCTCCGCCCCGCCCCCGGAGGTCTCGCTCCCCGCCCCGGCCAACACCGAGCGGCCCATGATCCTCGGGAGCCCGACGCAAGCGCAGACCTTGACCGCGACGAAGGGCTCCTGGACGAACGACCCCACCGGCTTCGGCTACCAGTGGCAGCGTTGCGACCCGGGATGCAGCAACATCCCCGACGCGGCGGGCAGCTCCTATACCTTGGCGGTCGCCGACGTCGGCGCGAACGTGCGAGTGGTCGTCACCGCAAGCAACGCCAGGGGCAGTGGGCAGGTTGCCTCGGGCGAGTTCGGGCCTATTGGCCCGAGCGTGGAACGAGTCAAGGCCGCCATCGCGGACCTGCTCCATGCCAGGAAGGGCTCGACGATCGCAAAGCTCTTCAAGAAGGGCGCCTATAGGCTGAAGTTCGAAGCGCCAAGCGCTGGCTCCCTGACGATCTCGTGGTACGTGCCGCGCAAGGGCGCCCACAAGCCACGGCGCGTGGTGGTCGCCGGCGCCCGCCTACGCGTCTCCAAGGCCGGGCCCATGAAGGTCACCATCCGATTGACCAGCGTCGGCAAGCGGCTGCTGAGGCGGGCCACCAAGCTGAGGGTGACGGCGAAGGTCACCTTCGTCCCCGAGGGGGAGGCAGCAGTCACCAGCGTCAAGCGGTTCGGCCTCAGGAGAGGCGGCCGCGTCGCCGCTACGTCGCGGCTGCGCTGACCGAGCGCGGCGCGTGCGCTGAGCCGGCGGCGGTCAGCGCGTTACGGTGAAGGTGCCGTTCACGAGCTGGCCGCCGTAGCGCTGCTTCGAGCGAGCCCCGTAGCCCGCCCAGACGTACCAGCGGTAGTGACCCGGCCGGAGGCGGAGTCGGTGCCCGCCGTACCGCCATGTCCGGTGAAGGCGAAGCAGCGGCTTCGTCGGCCAGCGGCTGAGCAGCTTCTCGGTGCCGGTCGACGGCTGAGCGGTATCCGTCCCTGGCGGCATGTCGTCGCGGTACAGCTGGACGTTGTAGTAGCTCGCATTTCTCACCGACGTCCACCGGAGGAGCGGAGGCGACGACACCGACGCGCCGGGCCTCGGACGTAGCCGGGGATGAGCGGACGGCACAACGAAGGCCGTGGCGTGAGCGACGTTGCCGGCGGCGTCGACGGCGCTGAAGTCATAGCGGTACTCGACGCCGTTCTTCAGCCGGGTGTCGCGAAAGCCGCTTTCGAGGGCCGGAGGCAGCTGCTGCTCGACGCGGTGGTTGGCGGCCCGAGAGCGGACCACGACGAGCGACACCGTGTCGGGCGAGCCGAGCCAGCGCAGCGTGGCGGAGCGGTTGCCCGCGCTCGCCGCGACGTCGTTGAGGGCCGGCGGCGTGGCGTCGTAGTTGATTCCAAACGACCGGCTGGCCGTATTGCCTGCGCGATCGCTACACGCTCCGGTCACGCTCACCCCGGCGCCCTCGGGACCGGTGTAGGAGACGGTGGAGCAGCCGTCGAGCCCGGACAGCGTGTCGAACCCGGCGAAGCCAAAATCGACGGGACGGTTGTACCAGCCGTCGTGGTCCGCCGGCCGGCTCGGCCTGGATTCCACAACGGTGGGCGGCGTGGCGTCGTAGTGCAGTGGGACATCGCGGCTGGCGACGTTGCCGGCGATGTCCCGGCATGTCCCGGTAGCCGTCGCAGTGGCGCTGTCCGGCCCGCCGTACGTGACTGTCGAGCAGCCCTGGAGCCCCGACGAGGCGTCGCTGCCGTGGAAGGCGAACTCCACCGGATGGTTGTACCAGCCGTTCTGATCGGGCCCCCGGGCCGGTGAAGCGTCTGTCACCGTGGGCGGCGTCTTGTCGATGTGGATCCGCGCTTCTGCGGTGAGGCTTTGGCCGAGCGACTCCCACGCCACCTGGCAGGCCTCGGGCGTTCCCGATCGCGGGCTGTCGGCAGTTAAACGCTTCTGCTCGCAGCCCGTACCGACGCCGTCGGTAGGGAGCCAGTGCCAATCGATTGTGACGTCGGTCCGGTACCAGCTGGTGCAGTCATCGGTCGAATTGACACCAGCGGTGCACGTAGGCCATAGGGAGACCGCATTCGCCGGTGATGCCCCGATCGCTGCTATCCCGCTCGCCGCCAGGCAGACCAACATGGCCAAAAGGACGTGGCGCCGGCGCATCCTCAACCCCGCAGGCGCAGCCTGTCGACCCGCACGACAAGTCCGAGGAGGGCGGCACACGCCAGGCCGAGCAGCAGCACCGCGAGCGCGGCGAGCTCCAGGCGAGCGGGCCCCGCGTGGGTTGCCACCGCGGTGGGGATCAGCTGTCGCAACGCGGGCGCGCGGGAACTCGCCCTCGCGAGGACATCGGTCTGCCGGCGCTGCAGCGCCCGGGCCTGGCGGCCCTGCCGCGCGCGGGCTTGGCGCTCGCGTGCGGCGCGGGCGCGCCGTTGGCGCGCGGCTGCCCGCTTGGCGCGGTTGGACCGTTGGGCGACATCCTCCGGCGCGCGCCTACTCGGCAAGGACTTTCGCGGCGGCGACGACGACGGCCGAGCCGGCCGTGACGCGGCGGCGGTCCGCGCGGTCGGGGTGGCGGCACCGGTGGCCGGGGGCGAGGCCTCTGATCGCACGGGCCCTGCGGAGGTGTGCCGGATCGGAGTTGGCGCCGGTGAAGCGGTCGGCGCGCTCGACGGTGTCGTGCTCTTGGCGGCGTCCGGTCTCGGACCGCTTGCCGGAACGGGGTCCGGAGCTGGCGCCGCATCCTGGGCGGCCGCGACGCCCACGACCTGGAACAGCCCAACGGCGAAAAGGATGACCACTGAGGCGAACGTCTTGGCCGCCGGCAAACCTGGTCGCCAGCGGGGCGCAACGTGCGTTGCAGAACGGCCATAGATCAGGCGCAAGGCTGTCTCGCGGTCTTCTTCCCCGGACCGTAGGCACCGGGATACGCCTCTACAAACCCGCGTCTTCGCTGAGCGATGCGATCAACTCGGAGCGTCATCCACTCGCCCATGGGGCGATTGTCAGACAGGTTGGGCATTACCACCCGTTCTGCAAGGCCCCGACGAGCAGCACGACAGCCGCAACTCCAGCAGCGAGCACGACGACGATGTTCGCCATGATCGCGACGGAGAGGAAGCGGGACCGCGTAGGCGGCGCGGCCGCGGGCGACTCCGGCGTCGACCCACCCGGGGCCGCGCTCGCAGGATCTCCACTCTGCGGCCAGCCCACCGTGCCGGCAAGCAGGGTCGTGATGTAGCCGTTGAGGCTGACGTCTTCGCCCTCCGCCCGGCGTGCCATCTCGGAATGGAGGTCTTGCGGTATGCGCAGGAGCAGCCGCCCACTGTGCGTCGACGGGTGCCTGGGCTCTGGTATGTCGGCTCCTCTCTCGAGAGCTGCATCAAGCCACTCTTCCATTGCGTGCGATATTGCACGCGCCGCCTCCTCAGAAGTCCGCTCGCTGACTTCGCAACCCGGAAGCTCCTGTACACGAGCCGTCCAGCGCCGTTCATCGTCGCCATCCGCGTCGCGCACCAGAACGATGTGGTAGGGCAACTTCAGGAGCCGCTCAGCGGCCGGCGCGCGCTGTCCCATCTGCGCCCATGTTAAGCCTGTGGACCTGGTAGGGGAAGCCCTCGTCCCCTCGCGGGCGCGCCGATCAGAGGCACCGTCGGCTGCGACAGCACCGGCGTCGCGGCGGTCTGAGCCAGCCGGCTGGAGGCGCGGTTTCGCGGCGGGGCCCTTCGCGTCGCAGGTCGTGGGCGGCATGCCGCCTCAGCACCTACGTCCAGGCCGATGTTCTACCGATGCATCGCTGGTGATGATCACCATCCGAGCTTTCGACCCCCTGCCATGGAGGTCACGGCAAGCGGCGGTTCGGCGGGACCGGAGTCGTGACGCAACTGCGGCACGAGCCAGGCCGCCTCCAGCGCGATCCGCCAGCTCATCTTCGAGCTGCCGTGCGTGCGGTCGTGGAAGGTGATCGGCACCTCCTGCACCCGGAACCCGGCGCGGACCGCCCGGTAGGTCAGCTCGACTTGGAAGCCGTAGCCACAGCAGCGCACGGTGGGGAGGTCGATGGCGTCCAGCACCTCGGCCGCGAAGCACTTGAAGCCACCCGTGAGGTCGCGGACATCGAGGCCGAGCACCGTGCGCGCATACCAGCACCCGCCCCGGCTCGTCGCCCGCCGGAGGGGACTCCAGTCGCTGATGTGTCCGCCGTCGACGTATCGCGAACCGAGCGCCAGGTCCGCGCCGCCATCGCGCACCGCGTACAGCAGGCGCCCAAGGTCGTGCGGGTCGTGCGAGCCGTCGGCGTCCATCTCCAGCACATAGCCGGCGCCCCCCGCCAGAGCACGCCGGAAGCCGGCCACGTAGGCGGGCCCAAGGCCCTCACGCTCCCGACGGTGGAGCACTTCGATGGCGGAATGCACTGCCGCGAGCCCATCGGCGATCACGCCGGTCCCGTCCGGGGAGTCGTCATCGACGATCAGGATCCGAAAGTCCTTGGGAGCCAGCTGCTCGAGCACGCCCATGATCCTCGCGACGATCCCCTTGATGTTCTCCGCCTCGTTGAAGGTCGGCAATACGACCCACGGGACCCCGCTGCGCTTGACGGACCGAGGGCTCAGCAGCGCCGCGCCGTTGGATCGGGCTCCGTACCTGTGCTCGATGGGTGTGAGGAGGGAGCTCATCGCGCCACGGCGATCTGAGAAGACGCGGCGGGCAGGGTCGGCGAGCGATACCAGGCGGCGGCCAGCCGTACCCCGTCCCGAAGGGCGACGCGGGGCGTGTAGCCGAGCTCGCGCCTGGCCTTGTGAACCCCGTGTCGATTATCCGTTCCAAACAGCTTCACCCCAAGCCGGGTCACGGCGGGTGGACGCTGCCAGGAGTGCGTGAGCGTCGCGAGTCGCTCGGCGGCGCACCCCGCGGCGTAGAGCGCGTGGTAGGGGATGCGCAGACGGGGCGGGCTCCCGCCCACTTCATCGGCGATTGCGTACAGGAGCTGGCGCTGGGTGAGCGGGCGGTCGTTGGTGATGTTGTAGGCCTGCCCTAGGGCATGGTCGTGATCGAGCGCCAGGAGGAGTCCCTGGACCACGTCGGTGACGTAGACGAACGGGAGCGCGTTGTCGCCCGAGCCGACGATCACGCCCTTGCCTGCGCGCAGGCGGTCGGCCATCCGGCCGAAGTGCAGGTGATCACCGGGCCCGAAGAACGTGCCGGGACGGATGATGACGGCCGCTAGGTCGTCTTCGACGATCATCCGCTGCACCGCCATGTCCCCAAGGGCCTTGGTGATCGGATACGGATCCGGGAAGGGCGCTATCGGACAGCGCTCGTCGGCGGGCCGCCCCAGACCAAGGCCATAGACGGTCCACGAGCTGACGTGCACAACGCGCGCCCCCTCGGTGAGCGCTGCGCGACAGACGTTCTCGGTGCCGGTCACGTTGACTGCGTGGTAGTCCTCGACCGGGCGCCAGAGACCCATCATGCCGGCGAGATGCATCACGGCGTCCACGCCCCTGATCGGTTCTGCCAGCGTCTCGGGACGGCGAATGTCTCCCCGGTGGACCGCCACGCCCCATTGCTCCAGCCAGTCAGCATCCTCGCCAGGAAGGGCCAGCACCCGCGGGCTGTCGCCACGGTCCAGCAGCGCAGAGACGAGGTGCCGGCCCAACAGGCCATTTCCACCGGTGATCAGGATTTCCACGTCGCTCCTCCTTCTGCCTCGACCGGCGACCAGTGACGGCGCCGGTAGGCGATGTCGGCCATGCTCGGAAGCACCTGTTCGAGCCAGGCAATGGCGTAGTGCCGCCCGGGGATCACTACCTCTCGGCGGGGGCGTGTCACGAGGTCGGCGATCGTCGTGGCAACGAGGTCGGGCTGCGGCAGGCGCGCCTTGACGTGCCTCGTCATCGCCGTGCGGATGTTGCCGGGTGAGACAAGTGACACCGAGACGCCGCTGTCGGCGACCTGCCGGCGCAATGCGAGCGAGAACCCGCGCAGGCCGTACTTCGTCGCGGAATAGAGCGGTTCCATGGCCACGCGCCCGGACAACGAACCGACCGAGATGATCGTCCCGTGCTGGCGCTCCAACATTCCCGGCAGCACGGCGCGAGTCAGCAGCACTGCCCCGAGCAGGTTCACCTCGAGCAAGCCGATCACCTCATCAACTGGACTCTCGGCCAAAGGCCTGACCCAACTGGCGCCGGCGTTGTTCACCAGCACATCGACCCGCCCGAAGGTCCCGAGGGTGCGATCCACCAGGAGTGTCACCTGGGCCGGATCCGCAACGTCCGTGGCGACCGCCAAGGCCTCGCCACCCGCCCCTCTGATCGCCTGCGCCTGTCTCTCCAACGCGTCCACGCGACGAGCCGCGAGCACCACCCGCGCACCGCGCCGTCCCAGCTCGCGGGCAGTGGCGGCGCCGATGCCCGAGCTGGCTCCGGTCACGATCGCCACCTCCTCGACGAGGGAGGCCTTCTTGGTTTCCGCCGCTTGCAGCATCTAGAGCCCCGCCCCCTCCGCGACCTCCCGTGCCAATGGCAAGCGCGTCCTGCCCGCACGGTCGCGTTCCAGGTACCAAGCGGCAGCCAGTCGCACACCGTCGCGAAGATCGACCCGAGGTGCGTAACCAAGCTCGGCCCGAGCTCTCGCGATCGCATATCGATTGTCGGTGCCCAAGAACGCTACGCCCAGCCGTGTGACGGGTGGACGTTTCCCGCTGCGTGTGAGCTTCGCGAGTCGCTCGGCGGTGTAGCCCGCGGCGTAGAGGGCGTGGTAGGGGATGTGCAGGCGGGGCGGCCTGGCGCCCACTTCGTCGGCGATTGCGTGCAGGAGCTGGCGCTGGGTGAGCGGGCGATCGTTGGTGATGTTGTAGGCCCGCCCGAGGGCGTGGTCGTGCTCGAGCGCCAGCATGAGCCCTTGGACCGCGTCGCTCACGTAGACGAGGGGGAGCGCGTTGTGCCCCGAGCCGACGATCACGCCCTTGCCCGCGCGCAGCCGGTCGGCCATCCGGCCGAAGTGCAGGTGATCACCAGGACCGAAGATCTGGTCCGGGCGGATGATGACGGCGGGTAGGTCGTCTTCGACGATCATCCGCTGCACCACCATGTCCCCAAGGGCCTTGGTGATCGGATACGGATCCCGGAAGGGCGCGAGGGGAGAGCGCTCGTCGGCGGGCCGTCCCAGGGCCATGCCGTAGACGCTGGACGAGCTCATATGCACGACTCGGCGAACGCGGGCCGCCAGCGCCGCGCGGCAGACGTTTTCCGTGCCGGTCACGTTCACGGCGTGGTAGTCCTTGACCGGGCGCCAGACATCCATCATGGCGGCGAGGTGCAGCACCCGGTCGATACCGCGCATGCACTCGGCGAGGCTCTCCGGGTGACGGATATCTCCCCGGTGGATGGAGATGCCCCGCTCCTCGAGCGCGCTGGTCTCCTCGGTGGGGAGCGCAAGGACCCGCACCGCCTCGCCCCGGTCTTGCAGAGCCGAGACGACATGCCGTCCCACGAATCCGTTGCCTCCGGTGACGAGGACGTCATTCATGCTGCGGCCCCGTTGGTCGCGCGATACCACTCGACGCTGCGCCTGACGCCTTCGGCGAGGTCGACTTGCGGTGCGAATCCCAGCTCGCGCCTCGCGCGCGTGATGGTGAACCGGTTCTCGCCACCCAGGAGTTGCATGCCGTAGCGCATCACGGGCGGCGCCTCCTCCCTATGACTCAGGCGCCCGAGGCTCTCGGCGCCTGCGCCCAGCATGAGCCCGAGGCGGTAGGGGATACGCCTCTTTGGCGCCGGCGCACCCAGCTCGCTGGCAATGGCATTGACGTAATCCCGCTGGGTTACCGACTCATCATTGATGAGGAGGTAGGTCTTGCCCGCGGCCTGACCGGCCTCGCTTGCGAGTAGAACGCCCCGTGCGGCGTCGCCGGCATAGATGAGGGGCAGGTGGTTGCCACCGGCGCCGACCATCACCATCCGACCCTTGTCGACCATCCGCGCGATGCGCGCGAAGCTCGCTCTATCGCGCGGTCCATAGATCCATCCGGGCCGCACGATCGTCACCGGGGCGCGGTCGTCTCGGATCATGCGCTCGAGCACCCGTTCGCCGGCGAGCTTGGACCGGCTGTACGGATTCGGCTCTTCCCGCAGTGGCGCGCTCTCATCGGCCACGCCTCCCACGTCGTTCCCATGGACGGTGATCGAGCTGACATGGACGAGCCGTCGCACGCCGGCGTCCAGTGCAGCTCGCACCAGCGTCTCCAGGGCGCGGACGTTGGTGCGTTCGTATTCGGCCGCCGGGCCCCAGGGTCCGCAGCGCGCCGCGCAGTGAAGCACGCGATCCACTCCCCTCAACGCCAGTTCGAGCGTCGCGTGGTCGCCGACGTCGCCCCGATGGACATCGGCGTTGCCCCGAGTCGACGCGCACAGGCTTTCGCCGGGGCGGATCAGCACACGCGGTCGCTCGCCGCTCGCCAGGAGCAAGTCGGTCACATGGCCCCCGAGGAATCCGGCCGCGCCTGTTACCAGTACCGTCATGCGACTTTCCGCTCTCCCGCGGTCCCGGCAAGGCGCAGCGCGCTCCGTAAGGTGAGGCCCATCACGCTCAGGCAAATGAGCCCACTCGTCGTCATGAGGATGGCCGTCCACGGGTGCGAGAACAGGAACATCGCCCCCACGCCCGAGCTGTTGACTCCGAACATGCCGGAGAAGATCAACAAGCCGATGAGCTCGTTGCTGCCGACCTGGCCGGGTGGCGTCGGCAGGATGAACGCCAAGTTGAAGAACGTGTAGCCATAGAGGACGACCGGGAGGGGAAGGGCCACACCGACCGCCTTGAACGCGAAAAGGCAGAACAGTGCGTCGAGTGCGACGGCGACCGCGGTGTAGACAGCCGCGACACCCATCAAACGAGGTTGGCGAACGAGTGCCAGGAGGGTGTCGACGAACAGCGCGATCGCCGGCTCGATACGTTGCCGTGCAGCGCCAGGCAGCACCTTGACGAGCGGGCGCGTCAGGATCGCGAGGGCAAGGTCCCGTCGCCACGCGGCGAGAGCGAGGACGACGACTGCGACGGCTACCGCTGCCAGCGCCGAGAGCAGCAGGATCCAGAGCGGTCGGCCCAGGTTCAATCCCACGAAGGGCAAGAGGGCGAGGAGGGCGATCGCGGGCAGGAGGTCCATCGCCTTGTCGATGCTCACCGTCGCCAGGGATCGGCTCACCGGAATGTCGTCCGAGCGTCGCAGCAGCAGGCACTTGACCAACTCGCCACCGCGAATGGGCAGGAGCCAGTTGAGAAAGGTTGCAATCTGATAAATGGCGATCGCCCTCGTTACGCTTAGTTCGTACGGTCTCAGCAGACGCCGCCAGCGCAGGGCACGCACGACATAGGCCCCGAGGAAGGCCACGCTGCACAGGAGGGCGAAGCCAACGGCGAGATGCTCGATGCGCGTGAACACCGCGCTCACATTCACCATGTGCAGGAACGTCAGGGTCAGGATCGCCCCGATAGCGAGGCCGATTGCCGTGCGGAGCGCGGCGGTCCGTACCCGGGCTATGCGAATGCGCGGCGCGGAGGCTACTTCCATGCCACATCAAGCTTCCGGGCGTGGGCGGCCTCATGACACTCAGGGCAGAGGGAGATCAGGTGCCGCGGGCCGTACGACGGAAGGAGCCACGGCTGCCGCCGCAGGTGCGTGCCAACGTGTGCGGCGCGCGTACCGCAGGCCTGGCAGGTGAAGTCATCCCGCTCCAGCGCGGCGCGGCGCGCTTCACCCATGCGCGCGTCGTGATGTGCGTCGAGCGCTACATGCAGGCTCACTCCGAGAGCAGCTGGCAAAAGCCTTCGCTGGCGCACGCTCAGAAGGAGGAGGGCAAGCGGGGCCGCGGGCGTGTGGAGCACACGGGTCCCGGCGTGCTGGGGCGCCAGCGCCCCATTGAAGAAACGGACCGCCGCGAACGGATTCCAGGCACGCTGCTGCAGGCAGAACCACGCGTAGTGGTCCACGTCGATGAGGACGCTAGCTGCCCAGAGACCCACTACGCCGCGCCGAAACCACGGGCGCAGGAGCGCGGCACCGGCCGTGGAGAGCGCGATGTGATCTCTAACCCGCATCACACGCTTCGAGCCGGCTCGCGGCGCGGCGCCGTCGCGAAGTACCCCATCTGGCGGTACCACGCGATGCTATGCGCAGCTCCCGTCGGCAGATCGGTCTTCGCCGCGAAACCGAGCATGCTCCGCGCCTTCGTGACGTCGTAGGCCCGGCTGTGTGTCAGGAAGGCGAGGCGGCTACTCGTCAGCGGAGCGGAGCCCTTCAGCTTGCTCGGAAGCCGGTCGCCGAACGCTGCCGCCGCTCGGGCGGCCGGGAGGGGGATGTGTCCCCGTGGCAAGTGGGTGCCTCCCGCCCGCGCGATGGCTGCCGCCAGGTCGGCCAGCGATACGGGCGCGCGTCCGGCGAGGTGAAAGCACTCGCCTACGGCCTCGTCCCTATCCCCGCACCGCTCCAATGCCTCCGTCAGGTCGTCGATGTAGATCGGATGCATCCAGACCGCCTGGCGGCCGATGGGCCGGAACTGCCGGCAAAGGACCGCTCGGAAGAAGGGAAAGAGATGCAGGTCCCCCGGCCCGTAGACCAGTCCCGGTCGGGCGATGACTGCCGGAAAGCCGTCTCGCCAGGCGTTGCGAACGGCCAGCTCGGCCTGGGCCTTCGTTGCCTCGTAGACGTTGGTGGGGCGAAACGGGGCGGTCTCGTCGGCCGGTCGCTCTCCGGTGACCCCCACCACCCCTGTGGTGCTGCAATGCACGAATCGCTGGAGGCCCGACGCGCGCTGACAACGGGCGAGAAGAAGCAGCGTTCCATCGACGTGTGTCCTGTGGTACTCGGTCGACCGGACGCCCGGAGCGAGCAATCGCCCTGCGAGGTGGTAGACGACCTTCACGTCATCTACCGCGGCGGCGACCGCGGAGCCGTCGGTGATGTCACCGACCACCACCTCGGCGCCTTGATCCGCCAGCAGCTTGGCCTTCGTCGGCGACCGCGCCAGCACGCGCACCCGCGCGCCGCCGGACAGGAGACGACGAACCAAGCTCGTCCCCAAGAACCCTGTCGCACCTGTGACCAGGGCCGTCATCCCGGAGTCAGCTCCTGCAGTGCGTCTCCAGCGCGGCTCCCTGCGCCGAGGGCTCCACGTGCGCCGGTCGCCGGGCAACCGAGGCAACCCGCGAGCGGGCGACACCTGCCGCCACCTTCGTCACCGTCGGCGTGTGCGTGAGCATGTTCGTATAGGCGGCGTTGGCCAGCGGGCAGTGGCATTCGCCGGCCTTGATGCTGCGCCGCAGCTGGTCGGCCTTCCCCGTTCGCCAGACCGAGCCGAAGTCGTAGTCGTGGTCGCGCAAGTTGCCCATGGACTGCGCTCGAACGCAGCAGGTCCAGACGTCGCCGTTGGGAGCGATTTGCGCCGAGGCCACCCCCGCCATGCAGGGAATGACCTGGCGGTGCTCGCGCAGCGTTCGCTTCACGATCTCGTAGTACTCGCGGCGAAAGGCCTGAGTCACCTCGGCAACCCCGGTGAGCCGCTGATCGCGCATGCTCTCCAAGAGCGTGTCGATGGCGACGGTGTACTTCTCCACCGTCGGCGTGATCCCCAACCCGACGGTGTCGAGCTCCACGCGCTCCTCGGCAATTTCGGTGATATAGGAATCAGGCTTGAGCTCCCGCTGAACGTATTCGCATAGCTCCGGGAAGGAATCGACGTTGAAGGTCGATATGACTGTGTGGATTCCGAGGGTAAGGTTCTTGTACCGCGTCTTCAGCTCCTTGAGAGCGGCATAGGTGCTCATCGCGTGCATCCAGTTGTTCCGGACCCCCCGAACCTCGTCATGCTTCAAGCCGACGCCGTCGAGCGAGAGGTTGATGATCACCTCAGATTTCGGCGCTGCCTGCAGCACTCCCTCGATACGGCCAGGGATCTTCTTGTACTGAATGCCGTTCGTCGGGATGTTGATGATCCCGGGTCGACAATGTCGATACGCGCTCGCGACCATGTCCGGCAGGTCCTTGCGCAAGGTGGGTTCGCCTCCGCTGAAGGTGAACCAGTACGGGGCCTTGCCCAGCGACGCATAGACGCGGTCCCACTCCGACACGGTCAGATCGTCGTTGGGAAGGAGCCACACGTTGCATGTCTTGCAGCGAGAGTTGCAGCGATAGCTGACGCTCACCGTGATGTTGACCGGCAGCCTGAGGACACGGCCGGTCGAGTACGATGCCTTCAGCGCCGGAATCTCCGGCAGAACCTTCATCATGCCCACTGTCAGTGCACCTCCTAGGCGGGCCGAGGTGCCACGGGCCGCGGGTCAGGGAGTGACACAGGGATCGAGCTGGCGGAGGGCGGCCCGGCCTGGGGAAAGGCGACGATCCCGCAGGCGAGTGTGACCGTGGCGCCGGCGCCATGGCCGTCCACGGATGGCGGCGAGGCGTCGAACCGCTGCACGAGCTCACGTGCCGTTCGCTCCGCTGCGACACGATCCCCGTGCAGCAGCGCGACGATGGTTCCGCTCCGCTGGATGGAAACGGTGGCGTCGGAGCCCAGCGTGCGCTTGATCTGATCGCTGAGCCGCTGCATCAACTGCCGGCTGGCGCGGGCACCCAGCTCCAGCTGCTGGCGGTGGAAGTTGACGATGTGGAAGACCAGTACGTTCTGCTGGGTCTGGGCGTTCGCTCCTTCTGCGATGTGCCGTTTGGTGGTGGCGGATATGTCCCACACGTGCTGCGGGCGGCCGCGCACCACGTCGTATTGGCCGAGGCCGCGAGCGGTGATCTCGAGCCCGACGGTGCCGATGGTCCACACCAACCCGCGTGGCGTCGCGAAGGATCCCGTTCCCCAGAGCGCTCGGAGGACGCGCGACGAGCTCATCGTCGAGGCCGAGTAGCTCTGTTGCTCGCGGACACGGAGATGTCCCGCGTAGATGCGCCGCCGCTGGCGCAGGAAGTCGCCCACCGTGGTAGGACCACGGTTGTAGACGATCGCTTGGCTCTCGTAGGCCAGCTTGTACCCGAGCTGTGTGATGAGGGCCTGAATGGAGATCTCGTCGACCGCAGTGTCGAGCGGGATGCCGGGAACGACGTTGCGGAACGCGACGATCTCGCCAAGCTTCGGCGACTGGCGGGCGATCCGGTCGTGCAATCGCCACTGAAGGTGTACGGCGTGGCCGAGGAACGTCGCCTCGCGGTTGACCGGGATTGGGTGACCCCCCACCATTCCCACCGACGGATCCTCGAAGTGGCGCAGCAGCGTGTCGATCGTGCCCTCCTTGACGAGCACATCGGCGCTTACCATGACCAGCACCGGAGACCGTGCCGCGCTGATGAAGAGGTTGATGGCGGATGCCTTACCCTCGCGGCGCGGCTGTTCGAGCAGACGGACGCGTGGATCCTCCCCGGCGATGTCGGCGACGATCGCGGCCGTTCGGTCCTCGCAGCCACTGGCAACGACGATGAGCTCTGCGATGTGGCCCGAGGTGACGTTCTGCCCGAGGATGGTGCCGATCGCCTCGGCGATGTTGGCCTCCTCGTTGTACGCCATGATGCCCACGCTGCACCCCAGGCGCCGTCCGTTCTGAGCGCCGCGTTCGACATGACCGTGCTCAGCGGCCCACTGAGGCGATAGGTACGGTTCGGGTCGAGGAGCGGTGAGCTCCACCCGGGGATCGGTGACCTCCAGCGACACGTCTAGCTCCTTGCGAGTAGTCGCAATGTCACGCTTATGGTCCGCGTGAGAACTTCCAGGGGAGTTCCCGACCAATTCCGTTTGCCGGAGAGACGCTGTGGCGGAGACTGCCGCCTCAGGCAGGTCGTCCCATCACGCGGCGAGCGATCTGACGCACCTTGTGCTCGACCTTCCCCCCTCGGTCGGCGCGCTCATTCATGGCACCCGCGTGAACCTGGACGAGGAAAGAGGGTGTTGCCGAGCGGGCCACGAGGCCCTGGGCCCGTCGTATGGCGGCCAGGTCCTCGTAGTGCTGGCTTGCCCAGTAGACGTTCATCCGGCAGGAAACGCAGTTCCACTCGTCGTCTGGTGTTTCCGTGCCACACTGCGGGCACTGCATCGTCCCACCGCCTGTGCGTTGCGTCCCGGCAGGGACTCCGGGCAGATCTCCCAGGTCACCGTTTACCGTGCCATCCTGGCCACCCGTTGTTCCAGTCCGGTTCCACATGCGCTTGAGGCACAGGCCTCCTCGCCCGGGCCGCGAGTGGTCAGCACGCTCTGGTCATCGGAACGACGTGCGCGACGGCCCAACATCGAGGGATGTCCTTGAGGTGCGCGCGGAGCCGTTCACCGGCCGCGGTCGGCCGCCCGTCCCATGAGCGGATGAGCGCGGGCGCGGCGCAGCCGGCCGGGTTCCAGCTCCAGCCGATGTACGAGACGCCGGCGGAGTCGGCCCAGTTCATGAAGCGGTCCACGAACGGCGCCGAGCACGCTCTCTGACCCAGCTCCGTCGCCACCACGGGCACGCCGTGCGCGACCGGGTCGAGCGTGCGGGTCCAGCACGCCATCGAAGTGCAAAGGCTGAAGTCGAACATGTGGAGTCCGGCCACCAGCTGGTTCGCGGGATCGTGGGGTCGGTACGCGGACCAAGTGGACAGGTCGGTCCCCCAGTGGATTCCCGTCGCGATGATCGGCTGGCGGGCCCCGCTCGAGCGAACCGCATCGACGAGCGTCTGCATGCCGGCGGTGCGCCACCCTTCGGGGAGTACGCAGCCGTCGCGCCAGCACTGCCAGCTCACGTCATGGGGCTCGTTGTAGAGATCGAAGGCGACGGCGGGGTCGTGCTTGAACGCTCGAGCCACCGATGACCAGAAGGTGGGCGCATGGTCGAAATCGGCCATCGGTTGTTGCCCGCTCGCCATCGAGCCGCCCGGGGCGTTCCAGTGCAGATCGAGAACGACGTAGAGGCCAGCGTGGTGCAGGCGCGCGACGTACGCCCTGATCGCCGCGCGGTAGCGAGCGCTGCTGTACCGCACGGGAGCGCCGTTGATACCGAGCCAGCAGTGCTCGTTCAGCGGAACACGTACGGCGTTGATGTGCCAGGCCCTCATCGCTGCGATCGCCCGCTCGTGCGTCGGTCCCGCGAAAAGGCCCTGCCCTCCCATGCAGGCGTACTCGGCGCCGGAGCGGTTCACGCCGAGCAGGCGGAGGGGCCGACCGTGTCCGTCGGCGAGGTGGTTGTCGACCACGTGCAAGGTCAGGCGCGAGTTCTCGTTGCAACCGCTGAACACCACGAGCAAGGCGAGCGCCAGTGCCAGACACCAACCGAGGTGGGCTCCGCGACGATGCTGCCGGAGAGGAGGACGGAGGTGCACTGATATGGGTTACGAGCCTGGCAGGGCTCGGTGCTAGCCGGGTGGGGGCGGTCGAGTGATCGCGCGGATCTCGATCCGCCCTTCGCCCCGACCGAACTGCGCCACCACCCGTGAGTGACGGAGCGCCTGGGCCGTCGTTGGGGTGAGCCTGGTGGTAGAGCGGATCGCCTGCGTCGAGACCAGGTAATCGAAGTCGCGCCAGCGGCCGGGGAAACGCCGCTTGACGGCCGGGTCGTAGTCGAGCGGCCAGAACACGACGACCGTGGCTGAGAAGAAGCCGCCGGGCATGGGCCGGTGATCGAAGCCGTGCTCGACGAGGTAGATCCAGAACTCGTCGCCGACGATGAGGCGCTCACGGTGACCGACGTTGTTGAGGAGCCAGCGCTGCGCCGCGCGCTCTGGGGCATCGGGCCTGTCCGTCGTCGCGACTCGGTCGCCGTGCACCCAGCGCGGGGCCACGACGAGGGCCGCGGCAATTGCCAGGGCACTGACCGCGATCCGCATCTGCCAAGCGCGCACCGCAGACGCCATGTCTCGAGCCTTTCGCCACAGCGCCTCGCCCGTCCCCGCCACGATCAGCGCAGCGAAGGGCAGGAGCCCGATCACGTACATGTTGGGTAGGTAGCCGGGCCGGAGAACCATCGCAACCTGGATGATGTAGGCGAGCGAGATGGCCCGAGTGCTGCGACGGGCGAGGGCGATGGGACCGAGAAGGAGCGCAGAACCGACCAACCACGGGTCGAGCTTCAGCCAAGCCGTCACGATTCCGTGCGCCTGGCTGTTGGGGTCGAAGACGCTTCCGGTCCCCTCGCGCGTGAAGAGCTGGACGATCGTGTACCCGATGAGGCTCACGTGACCCGATCCCGGCAGCAGCTCGCCCTTCAAGGTCGCGTACAGCGGGTAGCTGAGTGCGATCAGGCCCAAGAACGAGGCGAAGAGCGTCAGGCAGTAGCGGCGCGTGCGCTTGTCCGCGTTCTGGCCCGCGGCGAGGAGGAGCGCCGGCAGCAGGATCAGCGTCGTCTCCTTGCACAGCACGCTTGCCGCGAAGCATGCCCCGCTCGCGGCGAACGCCCAGAGTCGGTGTCGGGGGGTCCGGGCGAGGACGAACGCAGCGAGTACCCAGGCGATCGCCACGTTGTCGAGCAGCACCGCGCGATGGAAGAAGAGGGCGAGCGGCGACAGGGAGAAGAGGAGCACCGCGCCGGCTGCGAACACCCGGCCCATGCCCAGCCGGCGGGCAAGGGTAAAGAGGAGCGAGCAGCTGATGATCGTGACGACCACCATGAACTCGCGCCCGGTGTCGATCGAGAAGCTGCCGTCTCCGAAGATCCCACCCGCCCACGTCCACAGGGCGATGAACAGCCAGGCCAGGGGCGGATGACCGTAGCTGTATGTGTAGGGCGCGAGGTCTCCATGCCCGATCGCCCACGCGTTGCTGATGTAGGTGCCCTCGTCGAACTGCGTGTTCGGCCAGTGCAGGAGATTCGTGGCCTGCACGATCCCGACGATCGCGAGCAATCCGAGCAGCAGCACGAGGCCGCCGCGCGAGGCGACAGCCGTCCGCACGCCAGCCCGAAGGTCCCGGAGCCAGCTTCCCTCCCAACGGGCTGCGCGATGCGGCAGCGACACGGAGGGCGACCCGGTCGTCGTCGATGCGGTGTCGAGCCGGACCCACAGCGGGTCGCCACGTACATCTCCCAACGCATCATCGGTGAAGCGGTGCGGGGCTTCGCCGTGACCGTTGCCACCGCCCTGTCGAAACCCCCCCTCCAACGCATCGAGGTCCTCACGCACGGAAGCGTCCTCACGGAGGGCGACGATCGCGCCGCCGCTGCCCGCATCGGCCCCCGCCCCGACCGAGCCGCTCGTGCCGGCAAGGGACAGGGCCGGCGCAACCGCCCACCGCTTGCGGCGCCTGGTGCCCCTCCCGACATAACCGTTCCGGTTCCGTGCCGGCACTCGGGGCGACGCCTCGTCTCGCTCGCCGTCCGTCCCGGCTTGCTTCGAGAGGTGCAGCCCGAGGTGGACCGTTTTCTCCCAGCCCCGATCCCCACGGAGTTCGCGGACGGCCGCTCGCGCGGCTGCGAAGGCCAGGACCACCTGGTACAGCGGTAGCCCCAGAACCAGGCGTGCGTAGTCACGAGCCGATGCGCGTTCGCCGTACGCACGGCAGAAGTCACCGAGCCCCGCCACCTCGACCGCGAGCATCGAGACCATGGGAAGCGCCGGCAGGAAGGAGATGAGGGTGATCGGCACCGGCGCCTTGACGACGAGCACGGTTGCGATCGCGACGGGGATCGTGAGCCAAACGACCGCCATGAGGTACGGCATCGCGAGCGTGAAGAGACCGAGTGCCCGCTGCCGGAACGGCAAGCGTCGCCAATATCCCCTCGACAACGTCTGGAGATACCCCTGGTTCCAACGCGTCCGCTGCCGCGCGAATGCGCCGAGGGTCGGCGGACACTCCTCTCTGGTCGCGAGCTCGGGCTCGTAGAAGACGACCGTGTGGGCGCCGAGGGAGCTCAGGCGTACGCCCAGCTCGCAGTCCTCTGCCAGGCACTCCGGGTCCCAGCCCGAAACGGCGCGGAGGACCGGGGTGCGAACGAAGACCGTATTGCCGCCAAGCGGAATGAAGCCGTTACGGGCGTGGAAGTGCAGGCGGCTCCGAAACCAGAAGTAGTACTCGAGGACGTTTCGGACGGTGATCCAGCTCGAACGGAAGTTCATCAGCTGAACCCCGGCCTGCACGACGTCCGCGTGCCTGGTCTGGAAGCACTGGTCGACTCGCCGAAGGAGCGCCGGGTGGACGTCATCCTCGGCGTCGAACACGCCGGTGACCGTGCCGTTGCAATAGGGAAGCGCTGCGTTCAGCGCCTTCGGCTTGCTCTTCGGCCAGCTGTCATCGAGCACAACCTTGACGACCCCTGGGTGACGATCGGCTACCCGTTCGGCCACCTCGCGCGTCGCGGGATCGTCCGTTCCCACCACGACCAGCACCTCGAACGCGGGATGATCGGTGTTGGCAAGGTGGGAGAGCGTCGTCTCGAGCACCCGCTCCTCGTGGCGGGCGGGAACGATCAACGAGAAGGAATGGGCGGGGTCGAGATCGGCGCCTCGCAGGCGGCTCTCGGCCAGGGATGCGGGCGTTCGCCAGGCGTTGACCATCCAGACGAGGGTCGTCCAGGCGATCGCTCCCAAGGCGAACGAGACGCCGACGTAGAGCAGGTAGAGGACCGAGGCGCTGTGGATCGCCGCTGCGATAACGACGCCGGCGGCGAGGACGGCAAGCAGGCCGAAAGCGGCCCGCCGATGTCGTAGTCCGAGGGCATGGGCCGAGCGGGCGCCGCCGCGAACGGCCCGCTCTGCGCGTGCCAGAGCGGGGGCGGTCAGCCGCGCCACGTGGTCGACAATGGCTTGCCGGGCCACGCGGTCCCAGAGCGCCGCGGGCCACCCGCGCGCGTGGCCCACCTCGTCGGACATGACGCCGAACAGCGCGGGATCGACGACGACGTCGACGAGCTCGGGGTGGCGGTCGGCCACCCGTTCCGCCGCATCGCGCGTCGCCCGATCGTGACCTCCGACCACGACCAGCACTTCGACGGGCGGCTGATCGCTCGCGCACAGGCCCGCGACCGTGGCCTCCAGGACAGCCTCGTCGCGGTGCGCGGGAACGGTGACCGAGAACGAGTCCGAAGGTTGGACGGTGTCGCCGGACGGACCGGCCACGTGGTCCCGCACGGCTGCCGGCCGGCCGCCCGCCGGGCCCCCATCCACGTCGCCGGACATGACGTCGAAGAGCGAGGGATCGACGACCACGTCGACGAGCGCCGGGTGGCGGTCGGCCACCCGGCCCGCCACCTCGCGCGTCGCCCGATCCTGGCTTCCGACTACCACCAGCACCTCGGCGGGCGGCTGATCGCTCGCGCACAGGCCCGCGACCGTGGCCTCCAGGACAGCCTCGTCGCGGTGCGCGGGAACCGTCACCGAGAAGGAGTCCAAGGGCTGGCTCATGTGCATGGCTCACCCGGATCGCGCGCGGCGTTGCAGATCCAGGCGAGGGGCGCCCGTCCTCCTGACGATGCGGGCGGACTCACCGCGCCGCGCCTGCGCTCACCCGGCTTTCCGCGCGCGAGTGGCCCAACGCGGCGTGGAGCTGGTCGCGTCGATGCTTGGAGAGGCCCTCGTACAGGGCTGAGCGCACGAGCGGATGCCGGAATGCATAGGCACCCTTGCGCTCCTCCAAGATGCGGCTCTCCAGGGCGCGGTCGAGCGCGTCGAAGAGGGCCACGTCAGAGACCGGAGGCTCTAGCGCAGCCCCCGCGCTCCGGAGCTCGCTCAGCGAGAGCTCAGTTCCTCCTGCTGCAGCGGCCAGGGCCAGCACACGGCGCGCGCTCGGCTCCATGGGAGCCACCCGCAGCGCCACCTGGGCGCGGACGCGGGCGGGCACGCACGCTGAAAGCGAGGGCACGATTTGCCAGGAGCCGTTCGTGAGGACGAGCTCGCCGCGCTCCCGCATCTCGTGCATGAGCTCCTCAATGAAAAGCGGATTGCCCAGGCACCGCGCGTAGATGCGGTCGAGCACCGCGTCGCCAACCACACCGCCGCGAAGAATCGCCCGCACGAGTCGGTCGGAATCCACACGCGGAAGCCGCTCGACCTCGAGGTGGAGGCACAGACCCTCTCGGAACGTGGCCGCGATCATGCGCCACAGCGCGCTCCCGACCTCCACCCCCTCCTCACGGAACGTCCCGACGATCAGCCACCGCCGCTCGAGGCTCAGCTGCGCGAGGTACTCCAGCAAGTCGAGGCTGGACCTATGCAGGTCGTGCAAGTCACCCAAGACGAGAACGAGGGGTCGGGCCCGGGCAAGATCGCTCAGCAGCGCGACGATCGCGGGGATGAGAGAGAGCTGATCCTCGCCAGGGCCGTCCGGCAGCGGACGAACCGGCTTCCCCGTGCCAAGCGACGGCATCAACTGCACCAGCGCCGGATAGCGGTGCGCGAGCTCGTGGCGCTCGGCATCGGAGAGGCGCGCCACATAGCCGTCCAGCGCCACTGCGAACGGTCCGTACGCGACAGGGTTCGCATGTGCTCCGCTTCCGCTCCAGAGAACGGCGGCGCCCCGGCGCCGTGCCTCGGTTGCCAACTCCGCGACGAGCCGCGTCTTGCCAACACCGGACTCTCCGCCGACGAGGACCATGCGCCCCTCTCCCGCATCAGCGCGCACGAGTTGCTCGCCCAGGTAGGCAAGCACCGACTCACGGCCGACGAACGGCGTCGCCGCCCGCTGCTCCGTCGCCCGCGAGTGAGCGGGCACGGTCGTGTCTGCATCCGGTTCGGGGGTGGGACTCCGCCTCTGGATCCGGTTTGCGAGGACGTCTTGGTAGAGCGCCACCGTTGCCTTCTCCGGTGCCAGATTGAGCTCGCGCCGCAGCACGTCCTGACAGAGATGGAATTGCCGCACGGCCTGGTCGCGGTCTCCTGCCGACGCGCACAGGACCATGAGGCGACGATGGGCGTCCTCCCTTGTCGGGTCGTGCTGAAGCACCTCCCGGAGTCGATTGGCCGCCGCGCCGTACGCTCCGCGATTTTCGAGCGCCTCCGCCAGTCCCAACAGCAACCGGATGGACAACTCGGCCAGGAACTCACGACGCTCCGTGCACCAATCGTCATAGCGATTCTCGGGAAGGAGCTCACCGCCGTACGCCTCCAACGCGGCCTCGAAGGCGGCCACATCACGTTGACGGAGGGCGCTGTCCGCCAGGCGCTGGAAGTGATCGGCGTCGATCAGCACATGGTCGGCGTCAAGCACGACCATGGAGTCGGTCATCTTCAGGTACGCAGAGCTCTGGCGGGGCAGAAGCTCGGGCTCGAGTGCCCGCCGAGCCGCATAGAGCGCCTTGCCAAAGCTGTTGAGCGCGGACTCAACCGGGACGTCCGGCCACAGCATGTCGAGGATCTGCTCTCGATGCAGCGTGTGCCGCGGGCACGTCGCGAGAACCTTCGTCAACGTCTTTGCGCTCCGCCGCTGCCAGGCTGAGACCGGCGGCGCATCGTCGACTCGCTCGACGCGAAAGCCGCCGAGCAGACCCACCCGCACCTTCGGTACGGCGCGGGCAGGGCCCGAGTGCCCGTTCGAGCAGACGACAGGACTCAGGGGCGGCCGCGTCAACGGGCGAACCATGGTCATTTCCATGCGAGTCTCCACGCGACGCAGCCGACCAACCAGCGGGCTCGTGCGGCCGTCTCGTGGCCTCGACGTTCCGCCGTGCTCACGGACGGCTGCGGGAGCGCCCGCCCGTTCGTTTCGACCCGTTCGAGCGCCTCGCTCCTGCCTTCGCAGTGTCCATCTGCCCGCTGTCAGACCCAAGGACGGCATGCCCGTTGCCGACTGCCGGCGGGGCCCCAGCCGCCACGTGCGCCTCCTGCGTGCCGGCGTCAGGGCGACCGTCGAGAGCGACCAGATCGACGTCGTTCCTCGCGCACCATTCGAGCAGCCGTTGCAGATCCGCGTCCGACCTGCCCAGGCGCTCGAGCCTGTCGACGACAAGCCGTGCCGCGCTTCCTCCATGAAGCTGTTCGAGCGCGTGGGTGAGCCCGGGTCGCTCGAGTGCCTTGCAATCGTGCGACGCGTGATCCCGAACGACGAGCGCCAGCGTCCATCCGCGCTCGCGGCATGCCCGCTCGATGGCGGCGGCCTGACGATCGAGGTCCCCTCGGTCGTGTCCTCGCGCGTACCCGATGACCGGCTGCGACGGCGGGTGGCCGGCCGTCCGCGGGACCGCGGCGGGGCTGGTGCCGTTGCCGGCCTGTGCACCGGCGGGCGCGGGGGTCGGAGCGGGGGTGCTGCCGTTGCCGGCCTGTCGACCCCCGGCCGTGGAGGCTGCCGGCGGGGTGGTGCCGTTGCCGAGCTGTGCACCGGCGGGCGTGGAGGCCGGCGCGGGGGTGGTGCCGTTGCCGGCCTGTGCACCCCCGGCCGTGGAGGCCGGCGCCTGGGTGGTGCCGTTGCGGGCTTGCCCACCGCGAGGCGCCGACGCCATTGCCACGCCCGGTCTTGGATCGGGCGGAGGCGTCCGCTGGGCGCCGTCACCCGATGGCTTGCCGGCGCCCCCCGGTGGCTGTTCCTCGGCCGCACCGCTCGCGGGCTCGCGCGGCTTGCGTCGCCTGGCCGTGATTGAGAGCAGCAAGATCCCCGCGGCTCCGAGCGCTCCGAGGAGCGCGAGCAACAGGAGGGGAGCCGCGCCGCCGTCCTCGTCGCTCTGGTGAGCGGGCGGACGGGGAGCGGGGCCGCCGGCTCGCCCGTGTCCGGGCTGCGCCGGTTTGGCGTGCGAAGGCGAGGTGGAACTTCTCATCCGCTGCCCGGGCGCCTCGCCTCGTGCGAGAGCGCGCAGGTGGGCCAACGTCGCTGCCTCGACGACGCCGGTCGGCTCATAGCCATGCTTCATCTGGAACCACTGGACGGAGGCCCTCGTCCGCGGTCCGAAGCGGCCGTCCACAACACCGGTCTGGTAGCCGAGCCGGCGCAGCATGCGTTGTATCCGCCGGACTCGCGGCGCGCCGTCCGGGGTCCGATAGCCCGCCCCGAGGCGCAGAGGATGGACTCGTCCGGCGCTGTCTGCGCGGTCCTTGCCGTCATCGAGGGGGTTGCGTATGGGGCGACCGTGCCATCCGGCCGACGGGAGAGGCGGAGCCGCCAGCCCGGGCAGCGGTGCCACATCGCTGGGCAGCGGTCTGCCGCGAGTGAGGGCGCGAAGACGCCTCAGCGACGCCCGATCGACCACTCCACTCGGACGGTCGCCGCGCTTGACCTGAAGCCACTGCACCGCCGCTTGGGTCCGTGGTCCAAACAGGCCGTCGACCGGACCGGCGTCGTACCCGAGGCTCCGCAGCATGCGCTGAAGCTCCCGCACCCGCTGAGAGCCCTCCGGCCTCCCATACCCGGCGCCCGGGCGGAGAGCATCGCGCCCTTCCCGGAGGCGGGAGTGGGTCGGGCCACCACGCCGTGAGGCGGCGCGCACGGCCGCCCGCGTCTGCGGGCCGACCACACCATCGATCGCCAGGCCCTTCGCGCGCTGGAAGCGCCGGACCGCTCGCTCGGTCAAGGGACCGTAGAGGCCGTCGACCGGGCCGGTGGTGTATCCGCCCCTTCGCAGGCCCCGCTGGAGCTGACGCACGCGGCTCGACCCGCCCGCGACGGTATATCCCGCCCCTGGACCGACAAGACCGCTTGACGTGCGCACCGTCGGAGAGGACCCGCCGGACTGCGCTTGCCCTGCGCCGAGACTCGTCCCAGCGAGGCAGAGCGTGAGCAGCGCCGCCAACGCAGCCGTCGTGCAGATCGGGGGCCTGCGGGCATGAAGCACGCTCGCCCTGACGGTCGCCGCGACGATCCGCAGAAGGCTGGATCGTGGCCGGCAACGTGCAACCCCACGTGCAGCGCTCGTATTCAGTGTGGAAATCAGGGGCATAATGCGAGCGATCTCAATCGACAGGTACCCCGGCGGGCCCAGGCGCGGGAACCACCACAGGTCAGAGATCACACGTGCCGAACCGCTGGTACTGCACCGGACCCGCTTGGTATCAGCGAGCCCAAGGACGGCAAGAACGTTGGAAAACCCAAGCGGGAAGCCGAATTCGGGCGCGAAGCCAACGGATACAAGCCGCTTTCTCCGCGCCTACCGGGAGCACGGCGATATCACCGCCCGCGACCGCCTCGTCGAGCTGTACCTCCCGCTGGTGGAGACGTTCGCGCGCCGCTACCAGGGCAGCGGCGACTACGACGACCTCTTCCAGGCGGGCTCCATAGGGCTGATCAACGCCATCGACCGCTTCGACCTCGCACGCGGTGGAGAGCTCACCGCGTTTGCGGTCCCGAACATCGTTGGAGAGATCAAGCGGCACCTGAGAGACACGACCGGATCCGTCCGGGTCCCGCGACCTCTCCAAGAGCTACGGAGCCGGGTAAGGCGTTGCGAGGCTGAGCTCGGCGCAACGTTGGGCCGACCGCCGACGCCGGCCGAGCTGGCGCGCAAGCTCCAGGTGCCAGAGGACGACGTCGTCCAGGCGCTCAACGCAGGGCCGACTGGCGAAGAGCCCGGCGAAGCGGCCGTTGACGGGCTCGACGACAGCGAGGAACGGCTGATGCTGGCGAGCGCGTTCGAGGTGTTGGACGAGCGCGAACGTCAGATCGTCTATCTCCGATTCGTGCAGGATCTGAGCCGCAAGCAGGTCGCCGAGAAGCTTGGTATCTCGGAGCGTCATCTCTCACGGCAGAGCCAGGTGGCCCTCACGAAGCTACGGCAGCAGCTCGAGGGGGCCGGGCGAGGCACTGCGCCAATGACGCCCGAGCCCTTCGGACTGCGGCGCGACGCTGCCGAGCGAAACGAGCGACCGGGCTCTCTGACCCGAACATCGGAAGGCTCGACCCACACGCCGCCCGGCTCGCGGCCCGAGGCCTCCCCCAAGCGCTCCCAGCAGCGCCGTGCGGGGGCGCCGAGCACGGCTCTAGCCGGGGCGCCCCAGCGGCTCTTGGATCTTCCCTACCACATCTCGGTTGTTGTGGCCGACGACGGCCGCCGCTGGAAGGCCCACGTCGACGAGCTTCCGGGCTGCGAAGGCCAGGGCGACAGCCCCGAGGAGGCAGTCCGATCCGTCAGGGGCGCAATGAAGGAGTGGATCGCAGATGCGCTGGCCAAGCAGCGCCCGATTCCTGAGCCGCGGCCGGAGTTGAGCCACAGCGGTCGGTTGCTGTTGCGGATGCCGCAGTCCCTCCATCGCGAGCTGGCTCGAGCGGCTGAGAGCCAGCAGGTGAGCCTCAACCAATTCATCGCAAGCTCGCTGACGAGGGCGGTTGGCTTGACCAGTCCTGAAGAGCCCCAGAATTCGCGACGCGCCCCCGGTGAAGAAGGCTCTCGCCGGCGTGGCGCCGGCGCGATGATCCTGCGCTCGGGCCGTTCCGACTCGGGGCTGGTCCGGCTCGCGATCGTCACGAGCCTTATCGTCGGGCTCGTGGCGGGAGTGGCCGCTGTGGTCCTCCTGATCCTGGCCTGGCCGCAGGTGTGGTAGGCGCGCGCTCTCGGTCTGGCGGCGGCGCTTCTCCACGCTTGGCGTTCGCGATGATGCCTGGATAATCGGGGTCGCTACTTGACATGCCTCATGGACGAGGTCCGACGCGCCGAGGCCGTCATCGCGTACCTCCACAACATCCTTGCGTACACGACGCTGCGCGAGAGAACGGACTCTCCGGGGAGGAGATCGGCAGAGCGATCGGATGGGCGATCAGGGCGCTGGTCGAGGACCTGCGCCGCAATCCGGAAAGCAAGGGAGGCAGGAAGATGCCTGAGCAGGTGATCGTTCGCGGCCCCGGCGAGGGCCGGGCGCTGCTGGTCGGCGGTTGCGACTTCGTCACCTACAAGGTCATGAGCGGGGAAACCGACGGGTCGTACTTCTGCTTCGAGGTCTCCACCACGCCCGGATTCGGGCCGCGGCTCCACGAGCACGCCTGCCGCGAGCTCTTCTATGTGCTCGATGGCGACTACGAGTTCACCTTTCAACGCGGCGACGACCTCGAGACCATCACCGGCACCGCCGGCACGTCGGTCGCGATCCCGCCGAACGTGCCCCACACGTTCAGGAACGCGACGGATCGTGCGGCCCGCCTCCTGTTCGTCCGCCAGCCTGCTGCGCTCGAGGAGTTCTTCGAGGACTTCGGCGTGACCGCGCCGCACGCGGGCGAGCTTCCCCCGGACGCCGCGCCGCCCGACTTCGCCGCGATGGCGGCGGCGCTCGAGCGCAACGGGGTCCACGTAGTCGAGCCGAAGCCGGTCGGCTGATGGAGACGCGGGTCGTCAACCCCTGGAGCTGGCAGGACCGCTTCGGCTTCGTGCAGGGCAAGGAGGTGACGCAGGCGACGCGGACGCTGTACTGCGCCGGCCAGACCTCGGTAGACGACCAGGGCCGTCCGCTGCATGCCGGCGACATGGAGGCCCAGGCGCTGCAGGCCCTCGCCAACCTCGAGACGGTCCTGGAGGCGTCCGGCTTCGAGCTCGTCGACGTGGTGCGCCTGAACACCTACGTCACCGACGTCGACGCCTACCGCCACGCGGGGGCCGCGGCGGTGGGCGCCCGCCTGGGTCAGGCCGGTTGTCGGCAGGCGGCGACGCTGCTCGGTGTCGCGCGCCTGGCGCTACCCGAGCTGCTCATCGAGCTCGAGGCCACGGCGGTCAAGTAAGGGTCTCGAGCCATCCGACCGCCGAGCAGCGGGCGGTGCTCGGCCGCCCCCGCTCGTGCACCAGGCCACAGCAGCGCGCCGACGAGCGTAAGGGTCAGCACGAGATGGGGAGCCTGGCTTTCGCCGAGCGGGATTTCGTGGTCGGCGTAGGCTCCGGATGATGAGCCGAACGAGCTGGCCGGCGTTGCGCGTTGAGGATTGGGCCGACACGCGCGAGACCCTGCATCGCTGGACGCAGATCGTCGGCAAGATCCGGCTCGCGCAGGCGCCGATGGTCAACCACTGGTGGCAGGTCACCTTGTACGTGACGCCGCGCGGGCTGACGACGTCGACGATCCCAGCGGGCAGCCGCGCGTTCGAGATCGAGTTCGACTTATGCGCCCACCGGCTTCGGATCACGGTGGAGGGCGGCGACAAGCGCGAGATCGCGCTGGAGCCCAAGACCGTCGCCACGTTCTACGCGGAAGTCATGGACGCGCTGGCGTCGTTGGGCCTGGGCGACGTCACCATCTGGCCGGTGCCGGTCGAGATCGAGCGTGCGATCCCGTTCGCGGAGGACACCGAGCACGCCTCCTACGATGCTCACGCCGCGCAGCTGTTCTGGCGCCAGCTCGTCCAGGTCGACCGGGTGCTGAAGGAGTTCCGTGCGCGCTTCGCCGGCAAGGTCAGCCCTGTGCACTTCTTCTGGGGCGCGATGGACATGGCCGTCACGCGATTCTCGGGGCGGTCGGCGCCGCGCCATCCCGGCGGCGCGCCCAACTGCGGCGACTGGGTGATGGTCGAGGGCTACTCGCACGAGTTGGCCAGCTGTGGCTTCTGGCCGGGCGGCGGCGAGGAGGGGGCGTTCTATGCCTACGCGTATCCCGAGCCCGCCGGCTACGGCTCCGCGCCGGTGACCCCCGACGAGGCGTATTACTCGACCGACCACCAGCAGTTCCTGCTGCCCTATGAGGCGGTCCGCACCGCTGTCGCCCCCGACGCGACCGTGCTGGGGTTCTTGCAGACCAGCTATGAAGCAGCGGCCGAGCTCGGTGCTTGGGCCCGTGCGGCCCTGGAGTACGTCCCTGTACAAGGGGCCCGACCCCCTGACCAGTCTGCTGCCGTCATGTGACCGGACGCGCGTGGCGGCCCATTTCTTTACCCGCCGTCCGCCGTCGCGGCGGGTGATCAACCTCGATCGGGCACGGTCATCGTCTTCGCCGTAGCGGGGACGCGCCGAAGGGCAGCGGTCGCCCTTGGTGGGCGACTGGCCGCGGCTAAGCTGCCCGACCGGAGAGCTGGGAGGTCCAGCTTGTGCCGAGAGCCGATGCGAGACGCCACCACTCCTTTCACGTCCAGGCCGCTTCGACCGGGGCTCACGGGCCTGGCGATCGGCGCGACGATCGGCTTGTTCGTCGCCGGTTGCGGCGGCAGCTCAACCCCGCCGGGTAGCCACGGCGGCCAGTCCCGCGCCGAGGCGGCCGCGAACAGCGTGCGCCTGTCGATCACGCCCGAGGGCGGTAGCCGGGACCGGCAGCCGGGTCGGGGGATCACGGTCAGGGCGGCGGGGGGCACGATCGGCCGCGTGGTCGTGCGCACGCGCGGCGATCGCGTCAAGGGGAGGCTCAACGCCGCGCGGACCGTCTGGCACAGCACCTGGGCGCTGAACGTCTCACGGCGTTACACGGTGATCGCGACGGGGGTCGGGAGGTCGGGCCAGCGGGTCAGGCGGACCAGCTCGTTTCGGACGTTCACCCCGGACAAGACGTTCTCGGCCCGGATCGTGGAGGGGTCCCGGCAGACCTACGGTGTCGGGATGCCGATCATCCTCTACTTCGATCGGCCGATCAGCAACCGGAGAGCGGTGGAGAGGGCGCTCGAGGTGAGGTCCTCCAAGCCGGTGGTGGGCGCGTGGTACTGGGACGGCCAGTGCAGACTGGCCCCGGAGTGCCTGTATTTCCGGCCGCGCCGCTACTGGCGGCCGCACACGCGGGTGAGCTTCACGGCGAACCTGAACGGCGTCCGGGGCGCCCATGGCGTGTACGGGGATCACACCCTCAAGCAGAGCTTCCGGATCGGCCGCTCGGTGACGGCGCTCGTCAACACGGCGCGCCACTACATGAACGTCTATCGCGGCGGCAAGCGGTTCGCCCACTGGCCGGTCAGCAGTGGACGGCCAGGCGATGACACGCCGAACGGGACCTATCTGACGATCGAGAAGGGAAACCCGGTCCAAATGACCGGCCCTGGCTACAGCATCTCGGTGCCCTGGTCGGTGCGGATCACCTGGAGCGGCGAGTACTTGCACGACGCGTACTGGTCGGTGGGCGACCAGGGCTTCAGCAACGTCAGCCATGGCTGCGTGAACATGTCGCCCGCCAACGCCAAGACCTTCTACAAGATGGCCGTTCCCGGCGACCCGGTGAAGATCAAGGGCAGTCCTCGCGCCGGCCAGTGGGACAACGGCTGGACCATGTGGTTCCTGCCCTGGCGCAGGTACTGGCGCGGCAGTGCGCTGAACAAGGCGGTGCGCGCCGATCCGAGCGGAAGCGAGTTCGTCAGTCCACGGGCCCGCGCCCGCCCGCACCGGGTCAGCGGTTGACGGACTGGACATCGGCGCTCGTGCGCTGCATGTAGCGCTCGGAGATCGCGCCTCGTGGTCGTCGCTTCGGAGCGGTTCGCGGTCGTGCCTCGGCGCCGAACCGGACAGAGAGGGGTGTTCAGCTCGCGGCCGCGGCGGTCTCGACCTCGTCGAGCGCGAGCGACGACGAGAGCTCGCGGAACGCGTCGATCTGCTGCTGCCGTTCGGCGAGCGTCTGCTCGGCCAGCCCGATTGCGTCGGCGCCGGCGATGAAGCGGCGCGGCGGCTCCTCCTGGTCGGCGATGGCCAGCAGCGCCTGGGCGAGCTTGGCCGGGTCGCCGCCCTGCCGGCCGTTCATGCCCTCCCAGAACTCGCGCTGAGCGGCGTTGCGCTCGGCGTAGTCCTCGATCGACGGCTCGGCGTAGTCCGTCGACTCCTTGGTGAGCAGCTCGGTGCGGAAGAACCCGGGGTTGACGATCGTCGTGTGAATGCCGAACGGCTCGACCTCGGGGGCCAGCGACTCCATCCAGCCATCCACGGCAAACTTCGATGCGGCGTAGGCGCTGGCGTACTCGGAACCGGCGAACGCCGCGGACGAGGAGATCGTCACGACGTGTCCCGAACGCTGCCTGCGCATAACCGGCAGCACGGCGCGGGCGACGTTCATCGGGCCCAGGAGGCTCACGGCGAGTTGGCGCTCCATCTGCTCGGGCGTCAACTCCTCGAAGTAGCCCGCATAGAAGCTGGCGGCGTTGTTGACCAGCACATCGATGCCGCCGAAGCGCTCGACGGCCGCCTTGGCCGCCGCCTCGGCGTCCTCCCCGCTGGTGACGTCAAGCACGACGACCAGCAGGTGATCGGAGTCGCCGACCGCCTTGGCGACGGCTTCCGGGTTGCGCCCGGTGGCAACGACATTGTGGCCTGCGGCCAGCGTCGCCTTGGCGAAGTCGACGCCCATGCCACGTCCGGCGCCGGTGATGAACCAGGTCTTCGTGTCAGTAGTCATGGGCTCCAGAGAAGCACGGTCCAGAGCCGAGCGAGAGTTCCCGTTGATAGGGGTACCGACAGGGTCTCCCAGGCGCGCGTGGCTCGGTTTACGCTGCGTGCGTGGAGACCAGGACCGAGATCCGCGAGTTCCTGACCTCCAGGCGAGCCAAGATCACGCCAGACCAAGTGGGGCTGCCCGCCTACGGTCCTCGGCGCGTTCCCGGACTGCGCCGCGAGGAGGTGGCGGTCCTGGCCGGAGTCAGCGCTCCCTACTACACCCGCCTCGAGCGCGGCGACATGAGCGGCGTCTCTGAAAGCGTGCTCGAAGCGCTCGCCGGCGCGCTGCAGCTCGACGACGCTGAACGGGCACACCTGTTCGATCTCGCTCGCGCGGCGGGGCCGATGGCCAGGCGGCGCCGCCGGTCGGCGCCGAAGCAGATCCGGCCAACCGTCCAGCGCTTGCTCGATGCGATCACCGGCGCTCCGGCGCTCGTCCAGAATGGCCGCCTGGACGTCCTTGCCGCCAACCAGCTTGGACGCGCCCTGTACTCAGAGATGTTCCGCGACCCGACGCGCCCGGCCAACCATGCCCGCTTCACGTTCCTGAACCCCATGGCGCCCGGCGTGTATCCGGACTGGGAACGCGCCGCCAACGACGGCGTTGCGCTGCTACGAGCTGAGGCTGGCCGCGACCCATATGACCGCGACCTGACCGACCTCATCGGCGAGCTCTCCACGCGCAGCGAGGAGTTCCGCGCCCGCTGGGGCGCCCACAACGTGCGCCTCCACCAGACCGGAACCAAGCGCTTTCACCACCCGGTCGTCGGCGATCTCACCCTGAGTTTCGAAATGATGGAACTCGCTGCTGACCCCGGCCTGCACCTCCTGACCTACACGGCGGAGGTCGGCTCGAAATCGGACGAGGCGCTCAATCTCCTCGGCAGCTGGGCGGCGACGGTCGATTCTGAGCCGGGGGCTCCCACGCCCGGCGCAGGTTGAGGGGGGAGCAACGGCGGCGGGCGTGTGCCGCCTCGCTGTCGTGGCAGTCAGCGACGAGACGCGTCACGCGAGCTACCCGGCGGGTCGCGTTGCGCGGAAACGCCGCAGGCGCAGCGCGTTGGTGACGACCGACACGCTCGAGAGCGCCATTGCGGCGGCCGCGAAGAGCGGGTTGAGGAGTCCGATCGCGGCCAGCGGCAGGGCCGCGAGGTTGTAGCCGAAGGCCCAGCCGAGGTTCTGCTTGATCGTGCGCAGCGTCGCGCGGCTCAGGCGGATGGCGTCAGCCGCGGCGCGCAGGTCGCCCGACACGAGCGTGAGGT
>JBJMKX010000052.1:0-17284 GCA_045805605.1 Solirubrobacteraceae bacterium | reverse complement strand
CGGCGGCAACCTGCGCCAGGCGGTGACCGGCGCGGCCCCGATCGCGCCCGAGATCCTGGAGTTCTTCTTCGCCGCCGGCGTCCCCGTGCTCGAGGGCTACGGCATGACCGAGACGGCCACCGTGGCCACGTACTCCACGGTTGAGCATCACCGGTTCGGGACCGTGGGCCGCGCGCTCCCCGGCAACGAGATCCGCATCGCGCCGGACGGCGAGGTCCTCATCAAGGGGCCGAACATCTTCCGCGGCTACTACCGCAACAACGACGCGTCGTTCGGCGCCATCGTGGACGGCTGGCTGCACACGGGCGATCTCGGCTCGCTCGACGACGACGGCTACCTGAAGATCACCGGCCGCAAGAAGGACATCATCATCACGGCCGGCGGCAAGAACCTGACGCCGGCCAACCTGGAGAACGACATGAAGCAGAGCCGCTGGGTCTCGCAGGCGATCATGCATGGCGACCGTCGTCCGTACCCGGTGATGCTGATCACGCTCGACGAGGAGGAGATCGCCCAGTTCGCGCAGGAGCGCGGCCTGCCGACCGACGTCGCCGAGCTCAGCCGCCATCCCGAGGTTCAGGCATTGATCCAGGCCGAGCTCGACAAGGCCAACGCGAAGTACGCCCAGGTCGAGCAGGTCAAGAAGTTCGTGCTCCTTGACCACGACCTCTCGCAGGAGACCGGGGAGCTCACGCCGACGCTCAAGGTCAAGCGCAACGTCGTCAACGAGAAGTACGCGGAGCTCTTGGACTCGCTCTACGCCTGACCGCCTACAGTGCAACGCGGTCTCAGGGATGAAGACGGACCCCACCGACAACGGCGGCCTGTTCGTCGGGCGCCGCCCAGGCACCCGTCCGGTCCGTTACCGCGGGCTGCCCCAGCGCGGCGGCGCCAGGCGACGCGCCGTCGACGAGACGCTCGCGGCGCTCCTGCTGGTCGGCGAGGTGGTCGTCTGCCTGCTCTTCTGGGGGCCGCTCCCCCTGGTGTGGCTATGGGTGGGAGGCCAGGTCAAGGGCGCAACCGACAACGTCGGCGCCGCCATCGTCGCCGCCTTCGCCGGCCTCATGGCCTGCCTCCTCCTGGGACTCGTCGGCATGCGCATGCTCGACCAGGCGTGGATCCTCGTGCGACGTGCCGCCGGCCACGACCAGCGCCAGGGCAAGGTCGGCGTCGTCTTCGCGGTCACCTCCGTCCTCGGCACGAGCGCCTTCTGCATCTGGTTCTTCATCATCCACGGACCGGGATCGGTGCTCCAGTCCGGCGGCGGGTAGCACGGCGCCGTGGGGCTGCTCGACTACTACAAGCAGTTCGAGGGGATGTCCGACCAGGAGGTCTCCGCGGAGCTGCGCGTCAAGGCGCAGGAGCGCAAGCGCAAGGCGCTCGAGCGGGTCGAGCCGCTCGACCTCTCGACGACGACGTGGCACGAGTTCCCCCACCCCGACGTCGTCGCGGCCGTGACCTATGCGGCGCGGCGTGGGATCAACCGCTACGCGGATCCGCACGCCGGGGCGCTGCGACGCGAGCTGGCGGTCCGCCACGGGGTCGAGCCGGAGCGCGCCGTCATCGGCAACGGCGCCTCCGAAGTGCTCGCCGCCACGGCCCACGCGCTGCTCGAGGCCGGCGACGAGCTCGTCACGCCGTGGCCCTCCTACCCGCTGTACCCGGTGATGGCCCGGCGCGCAGGCGCGCAGGCGGTGCCGGTGCCCGGCCACGACGTCGACGCGATCCTCGGCGCGGTCTCCGGCCGGACCCGCCTGGTCGTGCTCTGCAACCCCAACGACCCCACCGGGCATTACCTGACGGCGGATCGAATCGATGCGCTCCTCCGGCGCCTGCCCGAGCGCGTCGTGGTGGTCGTCGACGAGGCGCTGCGCGACTTCTGCGACGCCGAGCGCGCGACGGCGTCGCTCGACCTGCTCGACGACCACCCGCGGCTGCTGCTCGTGCGGACGTTCTCGAAGGCGTACGGCCTGGCGGGGTTGCGGGTCGGCTATGCGCTGGGCGGACCCGGGTCCGAGAGCCTGCTCGAACGGCTGGAGCCGCCGCTGGGCATCGACTCACTCGCGCAGGCGGGCGCGCTCGAGGCGCTGCGCAAGTGCGGCGATGAGGTCGCCCACCGGCGCGCCCGCGTGATCGCAGAGCGCGCGCGCCTGGCCGACCAGCTCGCCGATCTGGGCGTCGACGCCCAGCCGAGCCAGGCCAACATCCTGTGGCTGAGCGCCCCGGGCATCGAGGGCGAGGAGCTGACAGCAAGGCTGGACCATTACGCGGTGCGGGTGAAGGCGGGAGCAACGTTCGGAGCAACCGACCACGTGCGCGTCCAGGTGTGCGACAGAGCGGCCTCCGAGCGGTTGCTGCGCGCGATGGAGCTAGCCCTGATGCCTGACGCCTGATGCCTGACGCCTAATCCGACGCCGACTGCCGCAGCAACGCGCCAGTCGTCTGCTCCAAAATCTTCCGCCAAGCGCGCGTGCGCTCCTTCTCGGCCGCGAAGTGCTTGACCACTTTGCGAACCCGCGTGGCGGAGATCTCGATCCCGTGGCGCTCGCAGATCTCGCGGAAGTGGTCGTAGTCCTCGGCGAGCTTGAGGGTGACCGACTGGAAGCCGTGGCGCGCGATGTCCACCCGGGACGAGAAGTTCATCACCGAGGTCTGGAACATCAGCTCGTCGTTGGGCTCGGGCTCGATCAGCACGATGTCGACGCCCGGATACTTGTGCTCCCACTGGCGCGCGATCTCGTGCAGGCGCTGGTAGGCGAGCAGCTTGAACGTCTGGTAGCCGATCTGCGGGAAGCCCATGTCGCTGACCCGCCGCACCTTGGACCCGAACAGGGTCGGGATCTTCTTGTCGAACTCGTTGACGAACGGCACCAGCGGATTGACGACCACGATGAACTTGGCGCCGGCCTCGACCGCGATGTCGATGTTCGTGGTCGAGACGATCCCTCCGTCGACGAGCTCCCGATCGCGGATCTCGACCGGCTTGTAGACCATCGGCAGGGCGGTCGAGGCGGCGACCGCGGAGGAGATCGGCACGTCGTCCCACTCCTGGGCCCCGAAGACGATGCGCTCGCAGGTGTCGAGGTCGGTTGCGACCAGGTAGAGCTCGGACTCGAGCAGGCGGAAGTCGTCGGTGCGGTCGGGGTCGGAGAGCACCTGGCGCACGTAGCGCTCGATCCCCGTGCCCGAGTAGATGCCCGAGGGCAGCGCCTCGGCCAGCCCCAGCACGATGTCCATGGCCGAGATCTGCCCGAGCTGGCCGGCGAACGTGCGCACGAGGTTGACGGTCTGGAACGGGAGGCGCAGGCCCTTCCAGGCGAACTCGAGCAGGTTGGGGCGGAGCAGGGTGCCGACGTCGACATCCCGGAACGGCGTGGGCACCTGCTGGTTGACCACCCGCATCATCTCCTCGGGCGTGATGCCGTTGGCGGTCATGGCGGCCACGAAGGAGCCGGCGCTCGTGCCGATGTAGACGTCGAACTGGTTGACGGTGCGGTTGACCGAGAGCAGGTCGAGCGCCCGCAGGGCGCCGATCTCGTACACACCGCCGGTGAATCCGCCTCCCCCGAGCACGAGCGCGGTCTTCGACCGCCGACGCCGGCCGGTCTTGCGCTGCTTGGCTGCCGGAGCCGCCTTGCCGCGTTCCTTCGCGGCGGCGTCCAGCTTGACGACCTTGCCCATGCGCGACGATTGTACGGGGCCGTACACCAAGAAAGGGAGCGCGACTCCGACCGCCCGCGTCTGTTGGGTACCAACATGCGTCGCACCGTCGCTCTGGTCCTGGCGCTGCTCGCCGTCGGGGCCGCCCCGGCATCCGGGCAGGGGCTCCCCGACCGCCTGACCTCGATCCTGCGCCCGGCCGGAGCGCGCGCCGGCGCCTATGTACTCGACGCCACGAGCGGCACCCAGCTGTACGCGTCCCACGGCGAGGATCGCAAGGCGCCGGCCTCGGCCGAGAAGGTCTACACGACCACCACGGCGCTGCGCCGCTACGGGACCGACGGAACGCTGAAGACGAGCGCGGTGTCGTCGGCGACCATCGGACCGGACGGGACGCTGGCCGGCGACCTGGTGCTGCGGGGCGGGGGCGACCCGACGTTCGGCTCGCGGGCGTTCGCGCAGCGCACCTACGGCGGCGACGCCTCGGTCGAGAGCCTGGCCGAGAAGCTCCAGGCGGCCGGCCTGCGCCAGGTGCAGGGCAACGTGCTCGGGGATGAGTCGGCCTGGGACGCGTTCCGCGGGGTGCCCGACGACGGGCTGCGGCGCGTAGATCCGTACGTCGGCCCGCTGTCCGCGCTCAGCTTCGACCGCGACCTGACCCCGGGGGGCGGCGCCTACGTCCTGCGCCCGGCGGCCTACGCCGCCGGCAAGCTGCGGGCGACGCTGAGGGCGGAGGGCATCGCCGTGACCGGCGGCGCGCGCGCGGGCGCCGCCGGCGGCGACGCACACCAGCTCGCCGAGGTGAGCTCGCCGTCGATGGCCGAGATCGTCCGCCTGACCAACCGTCCGTCCGACAACTACCTGGCCGAGAGCCTGCTCAAGGGCCTCGGCGCCCGGTTCGGGTCGGCCGGCTCGACCGCGGCGGGCGCGAGCGTGGTCGAGGAGACGGTCTCCGCCGACGGCGCCGGTCCGACCGTCGTCGACGGCTCCGGGCTCTCCCGCGCCGACCAGACCAGCGCCCACGACGTCGTGCGGGTGCTCGACGGCGTCCGTAACGACGCCGGCGGCGCCGTGTTCCGCGCCTCGCTGCCCGTGGCGGGCCGCACGGGCACCCTGCGCGACCGCATGCGGGGCACGGCGGCGGCCGGCCGCTGCCAGGCCAAGACGGGCACGCTGTCCGACGTCTCGGCGCTGGCGGGCTACTGTCGCGCCGTCTCAGGGCATGACCTGGTCTTCGCGGTGATCATGAACGGCGTGTCCCTGAGCGCCGCCCGGTCCGAGCAGGACAAGTTCGCGTCGGTGCTCGTCCAGCTCGGCTAGCTAGCCCAGCAGCTCCAACAGCCCGTCCTCGCCGATCACGTCGACCTCGAGCCGCTGGGCCTTCTCGAGCTTCGATCCGGCCGCCTCGCCCGCGACCAGATAGTCGGTCTTCTTCGACACCGAGGAGGTCACGCGCCCGCCGGCGGCGAGGATCCGCTCGGTCGCCTGCTCCCGCGTCAGCGACGGCAGCGTGCCGGTGAGCACGAACGTCTTGCCCGCCAGCGGGCCCTCGCCGGGCGGCGGGCCCTCCTGCTCGAAGCGCAGCCCCCGGGCGCGCAGGTCCTCGATCAATGCGCGCATCGACGGCTCGGCGAGCTGATCGTGGATGCTCTGCGCCATCTTGGGGCCGACGCCGGGGACCTCGGCGATCTGCTCGGCGGTCGCGTCCATCAGCGCGTCGATCGACCGGAAGTGCTGGGCGAGGTTGCGCCCGGTGACGTAGCCGACCTCCTCGAGCCCGATGCCGAAGAGCACGAGGCCGAACGGGCGCTCCTTGGAGGCCTCGATCGCCTCGACCAGCCGGTGGGCGCTGATCTCGCCGAAGCCCTCCAGCTCCATGAGCTGGTCGGCGGTCAGGCGGTAGAGGTCGCCGGCCTGGCGGATCAGCCCGGCGTTGAGCAGTTGCAGGACGCGCTCCTCGCCCAGGCCCTCGATGTCCATCGCGCCGCGTGAGGCGAAGTGCTTGAGGAGCTGGAACTGCTGCCCCGGGCAGCCCGAACGGTTCGGGCACTTGGTGAACACGCCGTCCTCGGGCTTGACCGTCGGCGTGCCGCACGACGGGCACGTCATGGGCGGCTTGGGCACGGCCGCTCGGTCCTTGCGCTCAACCGCATGGGGCGCCGGTGAGAGCACCTGCGGGATCACGTCGCCGGCGCGCAGCACGATCACCTCGTCGCCGGGACGGATGTCCTTGCGGGCGATGTCCTCCTCGTTGTGGAGAGTGGCGAGCTTGACCGTCACGCCGCCGACTCCGACGGGCTCGAGCACCGCGAAGGGATGCAGGTCGCCGAACTTGCCGACGTTCCACTCGATGCCCTTGAGCACGGTGGTCTTCGTCGTGGGCGCGAACTTCCAGGCGATCGCCCAGCGCGGCTCGCGCCCGACGCTGCCCAGCCGGCGCTGCAACTCGACGTCGTTGACCTTGATCACGACGCCGTCGATCTCGAAGCTCAGGCCCGAGCGCCGGTCCTCCCACGCCTTGCACTGCGCGATGACGTCCTCCTCGTCGTCGAGCAGCTTGACGTCGTCGTTGACCGGGAAGCGGTGCTCTCGCAGCCAGGTCAGGGCGTCCCACTGGGTGGGGAAGCCGATGCCCTCGGTGGCGCCGATGGCGTAGAACAGCGTCGACAGCGGGCGGTCGGCGGTGAGCTTCGGGTCGAGCTGGCGGATTGTGCCGGCGGCCGAGTTGCGCGGGTTCATGAACGTGGACAGGCCCGCCTCGGCGCGGCGCTCGTTGAGGGCGGCAAAGTCCTCGAGCGCCATGTAGACCTCGCCTCGCACCTCGATGAACGGCGGTGCGTCGTCGAGGTGGAGGGGGATGGCACGGATCGTGCGCAGGTTGTGGGTGACGTCCTCGCCGATCTCGCCGTTGCCCCGCGTGGCGCCGTGGGAGAGCACGCCGTTCTCGTAGCTGAGCGAGATCGCCAGGCCGTCGATCTTCGGCTCGCAGACGAACTCGAACTTCGGGTCTTCGATGCCCTCGCGCGCCAAGTGGGAGCGCATGCGCTGGATCCAGGCGCGCAGCTCCTCCTCCGAGCGCGCGTTGCCGAGCGAGAGCATCGGCTGGCGGTGGGTGACCTTCTGCAGGTACTCGACGGGCTGGGCACCGACGCGCTGGGTCGGCGAGTCGGGCGACACGAGCTCGGGATGCTCGGCCTCCAGCCTGCGGAGCTCGTCGAGCAGCGCGTCATAGACGTCGTCGTCGACGGTCGGATCGTCGAGGACGTAGTAGCGGTAGTTGTGGTGCTCGAGCTCGCGGCGCAGCTCCGCGACGCGGTCCTGTGCAGCCGTTGGAGCGCTCACTCCACCTCTCGAGCGGCCGGGCGCAGGAGGCGCGTGAGATCGCGCACCGCCAGGGCGTCCATGCCGGCGCGGTCGGTCAAATCGAAGTGAACGGGAGTCACCGCGATGTGGCACTCCGCGATGGCGGCGAGGTCGGTGCCCTCCTCGTGGTGGTAGCCGGGGGCGTCGCCGTAGATGCGGTACAGGCGGCGGCCGTCCTCGGCCTCGTCCTCGAGGGCAAGGGTGTCGCGGTAGATGCGCTTGCCGAGCTTGGTGATGTCGACGCCCTGTGGCTCGCGGCCGGGCACGTTGACGTTGAGCAGGGTCGCCGGCGGCATCGGAAGGTCCTCGAGCTCCTCCACGAGGCGGGCGCAGAACGCGGCGGCGGTCGTGAAGTCGAACTCGTGACCGGGGATGAACGTCATCTCGCGGGCACGCGACTGCTGGGAGATCGCGATGCCGGGGACGCCGAGGACGATCGCCTCCAGCGCCGCGGCGACCGTGCCGGAATACGTGATGTCGTCGCCGAGGTTCGAGCCGTGGTTGATGCCCGACACCACCAGGTCGGCCTTGAAACCGTCGACGAGACCGAGGGTGGCGAAGCGCACGCAGTCGACCGGCGTCCCGTCGGTGGCGTAGCCGACGGTGCCGTCGCCGAAGTCCAGCTCCTCGACCCAGATCGGGCGGCGGGTGGTGATCGAGCGGGCGGTGGCCGAGCGGTTGGAGTCGGGCGCGACGACCGCCAGCTCGACGCCGGGCACCTCGAGCAGGGCGCGCCGCAGGGCCTGAAGCCCGTCCGCGTTGATGCCGTCGTCGTTGGTGAGCAGGACCCGCATCGTCCGCAGTGGAGGGTAGTGGCCGACCCTGCGGCAGCGGGCGCGCGGATTGCGTGGGCAGACGCGCCGGGGGCGCGCGGATTTCGTCGGCAGACGCGCGGGCGGCGCCGCGTCGCACGCCGGAGCGCCCGCCGAAGCGGGCGCTCTCAGCAACGAGTCGGGGTGTGGCTCAGGCGGCTGCCGGCGCCGGCACCGCCGGGGCGCCGATGCGCCGCCCCGGGACGAGGGCCGCCGCGACCGCGCCCAGCGCCAGCACGCCGGCGCCGACGAGGATGGCGGGCTGGAGCCCGGCGCTGAACGTCTCCGGAGAGGCGTACGAGCCGGCGCTCGAGAACACCGTCGCCAGCACGGCGATCCCGAGCACGCCGCCGACCTCACGGATCGCGTTGGTCGCGCCACTCGCCTGCCCGGCCGCCGCCGTCGGCACCGACGAGAGCACCGCGTTTGCCGCCGGCGCGAATACCAGCGCCATGCCGGTGCCCGCCATCACGAACGGCACCACGATCTGGCTGTAGGGCATCGCCGGGTCGAGGATGGTGGCGAACCAGACCAGCGCCGAGGCCTGCAGGCTCAGCCCGGCCACCATCAGCGGCCGGCTGCCGATCTTGTCGGACAGCAGCCCGGCGATCGGCGCGACGAAGATCGGCATTGCCGTCCACGGCAGGGTCCGCAGCCCGGCCTCCAGCGGCGAGTAGTGCTGCGCCGTCTGGAAGAACTGGGCCAGCAGGAAGATCGAGCCGAACATCCCGAAGTACATCGCCAGCGACACGGCGTTGGTGGCCGAGAACGCCCGGTTCCGGAAGAACCGCATCGGCAGCATCGGCTGCGGGCTGCGTCGCTCCCAGGCGACGAAGCCCGCGAGCATCGCGATGCCGGCGCCCAGCGTGCCCAGCACCAGCGCGCTCGTCCATCCGTGCTCGGGCGCCTGCACGAGCGCGTAGATGACGGCGAGCAGGCCGCCCGAGGCCAGGACGACGCCGGGCGGGTCGAGCCGTCGCGCCGCGCCCCGGCTCTCGCGCAGCTTGGCGAGCGCCAGCGGGATGACCACCAGGCCGACCGGCACGTTGATCCAGAAGATCCAGTGCCACGAGATGCCGTCGACGACGGCGCCGCCGACCACCGGCCCGAGCGCGACGCCCAGGCCGCTCACGCCCGACCAGATGCCGAGCGCGACACCGCGCTTGCCCTCGGGGAACGCCTCGGAGAGCAAGGTGAGGGTCAGCGGCGTCACGATTGCGGCGCCCAGGCCCTGGATCGCGCGGGCGGCGATGAGCGCCTCCGTGCTTGGGGCCAGCGCCGCAGCCGCCGAGGCGGCGGTGAACACGCCCAGCCCGAGCACGAAGAGCGCCCGCCGCCCGAACCGGTCGCCGAGCGCCGATCCGGTGAGCAGGAACACCGCGAAGGCGAGCGTGTAGGCGTTGACCGTCCACTCGAGGTCACCGATCGATGCGCCGAGGTCGACGCGGATGCTCGGCAGCGCCGTGGTGACCACCAGGTTGTCGAGCGTGACCATGAACAGCGCAGCCGACACCAACGCGAGCGTCCAGCCGGTGGCTACGCGCGCGGCGCGGCCGTTCGCGGCCGGCACGGCGGCCGCTTCCCTCTTGTCTTCCATGTGGTCTGCTCCTCTCGTGTGATTGATCGACCTATAAATTGGCTGCGAAAAAAAGATCATTCCTGCCGGGGTCCGGCCGTCGACAGGTCGGGCGCGCCGGGCGCGGCCGTCGAGGGGTCGGGCTCGTCGGTCTTGTTCTCGTACAGCAGCGGCTCGACAAGATCGGGCTCGCCGATCGCGAGGGCGATGTTGATGTACATGCCGCAGGAGATGAACGCCGCCACCGCTTCTTCGTCCGCGCCGCTGATGCGCGCGACGTCATCGACCATGCGCCGGAAGCGCGCTCCCACATGCTTGCGAAGCTCGGGGTCGCCGGCCGCGGCCGCAAAGCACTGCAGATGCGCGCTGAGGTAGCGCGGGTCCTGCATCAGCGGGCGATAGGCCATCCCCATGGCATGGAGCGCCTCCTCGGGCGTGGAGGTTCCCCGGGCCGCCTCCAGGAAGGCGGCGCGGATCCGGTCGACGACGCGGTCGTGGACGGCGAGAAAGAGCTCGTGCTTGTCGGCAAAGAGCGCGTAGATGTACGGCTGCGAGATGCCGGCGCGCTTGGCGATGCCCGCGGTGGACGCGGCGTGGTAACCGCGCTCGCCGAACTCGGCCACGGCGGCCTCGACCACCTGCTCGCGCCGCTCCTCGGCCGAGAGGCGCCGGCCGCCGCTCCTCTGCTGTGTCGTCGTCGCCATGGGCCGTAACTTATCAATCAATCAATAACGAGTCAAGGCATCGGGCATCAGGCATCGGGCATCAGGCATCAGGCATCAGCATCAGGGCGTCGCGCCGATGAATTTCCGCCCGCCCGCCGGTCTTGTCTGACATGGACGACGAAGCCCAGATCCGCTCCCTGATCCAGCGATGGGCGGAGGCCGTGCACCGGGGTGACATCGACGGCGTGCTCGCCGACCATGCCGACGACATCGTGATGTTCGACGTCCCGCCGCCCTACGAGGGCGTGCGCGGGATCGACGCCTACCGCGACACGTGGCCGCCCTTCTTCCGCTGGCAGGCCCAGGGCGCATCCTTCGACCTCGAGGAGCTGGTCGTGGGCGCCGGCGATTCCGTCGCCTACGCCTACGCGCTCCTGCGGTGCGGCACCGCCGAGGAGCTGAGCAAGAACCCGTCCAGCCGCCTGCGCCTGACCATCGGCCTGCGCAGGGAGAACGGCCGCTGGGTCGTGGCCCACGAGCACCACTCGTTCCCTCATGACTGATCCCCTGTGCCAACCCTCACAAACGGCGCCCAGCGCGACGCGTACGGTCGTCGTATGGAACTCGCGGGCGGCGCAATCATCTTCGGTCTCTTCCTCGTGGTGTTCACGGCCGCAGTCATCCACGGCCTCTACACCCGCCGCGGCAGCGGCATCGAGGAGCATCCCTACGGCAATCCCTACGACGCGGCCTCCAGCTCACGCGCGAGCGGTGGCGGCGGTCGGGAGGGGATCGCGAACTGGAGCCGCGGGACGCGATAGCGGTCCCGCGAGTCACGCGCGCCGCCAGCCGACGCGCGCACTCACTGGACGGGCAGGCCTCGCTCGGTCTCACCGGTCCCCGCGCACGCGCGCGAAGACCGGCGCGAAGGCCTCCTCGCCCAGGACCGGCGTGCCGTAGCCCGCGCCGGCGAAATAGAGCCCATGCGGAGGGGCGGTCGCGCCGGCCTGCGAGCGCGGCCGCCCCTCCAGCAGGGCCTCGAATGACTGAGGCGAGCGCCGCCCGCCGGCCACCTCGAGCATCGTCCCCACCAGCACGCGGATCATGTTCCGCAGGAACGCGTCGGCCTCGATCCAGAACGCATACGCCGGGCCGGAGACGTCCCACCACGCCGCAAGGACGTCGCGCTCGAAGCGGACGTGCTCGGTCTCGGTCGGGGTGAACGCCGTGAAGTCGTGGGTCCCGGGCAGCAGCGCCGCGCACGCCTCGAGCGCCTCGGGGTCGCAGCGATGCGGCCACCACAGCGCTCGCCCCCGCTCGAACGCCGAGCGCTCCCCCCGCGCCAGCACCCGGTAGACGTAGGCGCGGGAGGTCGCGTCGCGGCGGGCGTCGAAGCCGTCCGCGGCGGCCTCGCACGCAAGCACCGCGATCTCCGGTGGCAGGACGGCGTTGACCGGCTTGGTGTCCGCCAACGGGCCCTCGTAGGACGCGACCTGTGCGAGCGCGTGGACGCCCGCGTCGGTGCGTCCGGCCACGGTCAGCGAGACCGGCTCGCGCAGGATCGTCTGAAGCGCGGTTTCGAGCTCGCCCTGGACCGTGGAGCGTCCCGGCTGGCGGGCCCAGCCGGCGAACCGGCCGCCGTCGTACTCGATGGTGAGCCGCGCGGTCATTGGGGCAGGATGCCAGGCTCGGTGCGCAAGGCGGTGGGGTGGGCTCCCTTGTCGCCGCCAGAGCTGGACAAGGCCTTGCATCCCGCGCTAGTCTGTGCAGAGATGATCTCTGTACAGACTGTTCCGGCGAAAGGAGTGGGCGCAATGTGGACGAGCGAACAGAGCATCGAGACGACCGCCTCCCCCGAGGCGATCTGGCGGCTTTGGTCCGACGTCGCCGGGTGGCCCGAGTGGAACGCCGACATCGAGCACATCGAGATCTCGGGACCGTTTGCGGCGGGGAGCACGATCTCGATGACTCCGGTCGGGCAGGACCCGGTCGAGCTACGCATCGCGGAGGCGGTCAAGCCCGATCTCTTCGTCGACGAGGCGGAGGTCGCGAACGTTGTCGTGCGGACGGTCCACCGTGTCGAGCGCCTCGACGGCGACCGCAACCGGATCGTCTACCGGATGGAGATCAACGGCCCGGCCGCCGATGACGTGGGCCCGGAGCTCGGTCCTCAGATCAGCGCCGACTTTCCCGCGACCCTCGCCGCGCTCGCCCGACAAGCCGAGCGCTGATGCCGCTTCATCCGAGCCAGAGCCCGGGCTTCTTGCTCTGGCACGCCACGCTGCGCTGGCAGCGTGACGTGGCCGCGGCTCTCGCGCCGCTCGACCTGACCCACGTGCAGTTCGTGCTGCTCGCGTGCACGTGGTGGCTCAACGAGCAGGGCGAGCAACCCACCCAGGTCCGCTTGGCAGCGCAAGCCGGCACCGACATCAAAATGACCTCTGCCGTGCTCAAGACGCTTGAGGACAAGGGCCTGGTCGAGCGCCGGGTCGATCCGGCCGACACCCGCGCCCGACGATTGCACGTCACGCGTCGGGGGAAGCGGCTTGCCCCGCGGGCGGTCGCCGTCGTCGAGCGTGTCGACGCCGAGTTCTTCTCGGACCTGCCGACGGCCGACACCGTCGACATGTTGGGTCGCCTCGCCGGTGGGACCGTGCCACCGCCGGTGCGGCGGACGTAAGCTTCGCGCCGAAGATGCTCACCCAGCGAATGACCGCTCTGAGGCCACCGGTTGCATATGAGTCCAGGCGCATTCGGCATGTGGCAAACGAGTCCGGTGGCGATGGATGGGGACTCAGGAGTTCTGAGGGTCAAAAGAGCCCGGCCAGCGCCAAGCCGGGACAGGCGCCAGCCCGATGGTCAGGGGCTCGGAGCTCGGCGTCGGGACCGTGAGTCCCTGACCAGCCGCCGCACCGCCCATGAGCCGCCCGCGTGCCACGCGAGCAGCACCGCCGTGGGCACCAGCGCCCATGCCGGCCAGAAGTCGTGGCTGCCGGCCAGCGCCCACACCGCGATGAGCAGGAGGTTGATCGCGACGAAGGTCATCGCGTGCGCCTGCAGCAGGAGCCGGTCGGCGCGATCCACGAAGCGAACCGCGGCGGCTCGTCGCGAGGGCCGCGGAAGGTCGGCGACGACCGCCTGGAGCTCGCCCCGGCTCCGCCCAACCCGCGCGCGGTCGAGCCGCGCCTCCAGCTCGTCCAGGGTCAGCCGGCCGGCGACGTAATGGCGCGCGAGCAGCGAGGCGCAGCGCTCGCGGTCGTCGTCGGAGGCGAGAAGGTCGCGTCGCATGCAGCCATTACACCAACTCCAGCAACACCATCTCGGTGGCATCCGATCGGCGGGGGCCCAGCTTGAGGATTCGGGTGTAGCCGCCCGGGCGCTCCGAGTAGCGCGGCGCGACCTCCTCGAACAGCTTGTAGACGACGAACTTGTCCTGCCCCAGCGCCGACAGCGCCTGCCGGCGCGCGTGCAGGTCGCCCCGCTTGGCCAGCGTGATCAGCTTCTCGACCTCGGGCTTGACCGCCTTGGCCTTCGCCTGGCTGGTCTTGATGCGCTCGTGCTCGATCAGCTCTCGCGAGAGATTGCGCAGAAGCGCCTTCCGATGGGCGGAGTCACGGCTGAGCTTCCCTCTCTGCTTGCCGTGGCGCATCGGATCACTCGTCTCGCAGCGACAGACCGAGAGCGTTCAGCGCGTCCTTCACCTCGTCGGTCGAGCGCTTGCCGAAGTTGGGGATGGCGTTGAGCTCCGACTCCGAGCGCTGGACCAGGTCGCCGACGGTCTGGATGCCGGCGCGCTTCAGGCAGTTGTACGCCCGCACGCCGATCTCCAGCTCCTCGATCAGCCGGTCGTCGCCTTCGGCGGCGGCGTGCGGCGCGAACGCGGCCTCTGCGGCGCCCGCACCGTCGCGGCTGGTGAGCTCCTCGACGCGGTCGGCATCGGTGAAGATCGCCAGGCTCTTGATCAGGATCTCGGCCGCCTCGCGAAGCGCGCCCGACGGCTCGAGGGAGCCATCGGTCTCGATTTCCAGCTCGAGCTTGTCGAAGTCGGTCCGCTGCCCGACGCGAGCGGTGTCGACCGCATAGGACGCGCGGCGGATCGGTGAGAAGATCGAGTCGATCGGGATCACGCCCAGCGGCTGGTCCTCGGTCTTATTCTCCTCGGCCGGCGAGTAGCCGCGGCCGCGGCCGATCGTCAGGTACATCTCCAGCTTGGTCCGCTTCTCGAGCGTGGCGATCGAGACGTCCGGGTTCAGGATCTCCACCCCGGCGGGCAGGTCGATGTCCTTCGCCTTCACCTCGCCGGGGCCGGTGCCGACCAGCGGAGCCTCGACCTCGTCCGCATCGGTGTGCATCCGGATGACGATGTCCTTGAGGTTGAGGACGATGTCGGTGACATCCTCCTTCACGCCGGGGACGTCCGAGAACTCGTGCGCGACGCCCTCGATCCGCACGCTCTTGATCGCGGCGCCGCCAAGCGAGGAGAGCAGCACGCGCCGCAGGCTGTTGCCGAACGTGTAGCCGAAGCCCTTGTCGAGGGGCTCGATCGTGAACGTGCCGCGGTTATCGGCCTCCTTCTCTGAGGAGATCTTCGGGATCTGAAATTCGGGCAGGGTTGTCATCGCTTCCTCTGGCTTGTCGTTGTGTGTTGGCGAGCGCTACTTGGAGTAGAGCTCGACGATCAGCTGCTCCTGGACCGGCGTGTCGATATCGACGCGGTCGGGGACCCGGAGCACCTTGCCCGTCAGATTGTCGTGGTCGGCTTGCAGCCAGGGCGCGACTGACGCGGTCAGATCGGTGGCGTCGGTGACGACCGCCTTGGCGGCCGACCCGTCGCGGATCGAGACGGCGTCGTCGGGCGACACCTGGTATGACGGGATGTTCACGCGCCGGCCGTTGACCTCGAAGTGGCCGTGGCGCACGAGCTGGCGGGCCTGCGAGCGGGAGGCCGCGAAGCCCAGCCGGTAGACCACGTTGTCGAGCCGCAGCTCGAGCATCCGCAGCAGGTTCTCGCCGGTGATCCCGGTCCTGCGGCTGGCCTTCTCGTAGTAGGTGCGGAACTGTCCCTCGAGGATGCCGTAGTAGCGGCGCGCCTTCTGCGTCTCGCGAAGCTGCAGCAGATACTCCGACTGCTTGATCCGGCCGCGGCCATGCTCGCCGGGCGGGTAGGCCCGCCGCTCGATGGCGCACTTCTCGGTCAGGCAGCGCTCGCCCTTCAGGAACAGCTTCATGTTCTCGCGGCGGCACTGCTTGCACTTGGGGGCGATCATGCGGGCCATCAGACGCGCCTGCGCTTTCGCTGCCGCACGCCGTTATGCGCCTGCGGAGAGACGTCCTTGACTCCCATCACCTCGAGGCCGGCGGCCTGCAGCGACCGGATGGCGGTCTCGCGGCCCGAGCCCGGCCCCTTGACGAACACCTCGACCTTCTGCAGCCCGTGCTCCATGCCCTCGCGCGCGGCAGCGTCCGCCGTCACCTGGGCGGCGAACGGCGTCGACTTGCGCGAGCCCTTGAAGCCCACGGCGCCGGCGCTCTTCCAGACGATGACGTTTCCGTCCTTGTCGGTCAGTGCGACCAGCGTATTGTTGAACGAGGTCTTGATGTGGGCCTGGCCCACGGCGATGTTCTTGCGGGCCTTTCGGCGGACGCGGCCACGTGTGCCGCCTCTACGTGGTGCAGGAGGCATTCAGTCCTTTCCTTGAGGCGCTCGGCGCCTCGACAACTTATTTCTTGCGCTGCTTTCCGACGGTCTTCTTGGGACCCTTGCGTGTGCGGGCGTTGGTGCGCGTCCGCTGGCCGTGAACCGGCAGCCCGCGACGGTGACGGATGCCGCGATAGCAGCCGATCTCCATCAGTCGCTTGATGTTCTGCGACCGCTCCCGGCGAAGGTCGCCCTCGACCGTCAGGTTCTGGTCGATGTAGTTGCGAAGCCGCGTGACCTCTTCGTCGGTCAGGTCGCGCACCTTCGTGTCCTTGCTCAGGTCGAGCGCGCTGAGCACCTGCTGCGAGGTCGACCGCCCGATCCCGAAGATGTAGGTGAGGCCGATCTCGACGCGCTTCTCGCGCGGGATGTTGACGCCTGCGATGCGAGCCATGTTCCGTTACTCCCCTATCCCTGCCGCTGCTTGTGGCGCGGATTGGTGCAGATGACCAGCACGTTGCCGTGCCGGCGGATGATCCGGCATTTCTCACACATCGGCTTGACGCTGGGACGAACCTTCACGAAAGACTCCTACGAGAGGGGGGCGGTCGGGGCCGCAGGGGGCAGCACGCAGACGCATGCCTCCGACCGGGCGACCAGGAACTCTATCATCCCGTCCCCGCCATGGCAGCAGGCGCGGGTTGGGTGAGGATCCGCGGCCCGTTCTCGGTCACAGCCACTGTGTGCTCGCAGTGCGCGGCCAGGCTGCCGTCGGTGGTGTAGATCGCCCAGCCGTCGTCGCCGCTTCGCACCTGCCAGTCGCCGGCGGTGATCATCGGCTCGATGGCGAACACCATCCCGGGCGCCAGCTTCGGCCCCCGTCCCGCCGGGCCGTAGTTGGGGATCTGCGGATCCTCGTGCATGTCGCGGCCGACCCCGTGGCCGACCAGCGCGCGGACGACGCCGAAGCCCTCGGCCTCGACCACCTCCTGCACGGCGTGGGAGATGTCGCCCAGGCGGTTGCCCGCCCGGCACTGCGCGATGGCCGCCAGCAGCGACTGCTCGCAGACGCCGATCAGTTCGAGGGCCTGCTCCGGCGCCTGGCCGACGGCAACCGTCGTGGCCGAGTCGGCCACGTAGCCGTCGAGGGTGACGCCGACGTCCACCGACAGCAGGTCGCCGTCCTCGAGGGCATAGGAGCCGGGGATCCCGTGCACCACCATGTCGTTGGGCGACGCGCAGATCGACCCCGGAAAACCGCGGTAGCCCTTGAACGTCGGTACCCCGCCATGGCTTCGGATGTGCTCCTCCGCCAGCCGGTCGAGCTCGGCCAGGGTGACCCCGACCCGCGCCTGGGACCGCATCAGGTCGAGGGTCGATGCGACCACGGCCCCGGCCCGGGCCATCGTCTCGATCTCGGCTGGGGTCTTGCGGACGATCACGCCGCCTCCCCGTCCGCGCGGTCGAGGACGTCGTCGATCTCCTCCGCCACCTGCTCCTGCGGAGCGGCGGCGTCGATGTGGACGATCAGGCCGCGGTCGGCGTAGTAGTCCCGCACCGGGCCGGCGGC
>JBJMKX010000051.1:0-5371 GCA_045805605.1 Solirubrobacteraceae bacterium | reverse complement strand
GAACCTCTATCGCCAGGGGCGGGTGCCGGGCTCCTTCTACGACGGCTTCGGCCAGGAGGCGGTGTCCGTCGGCTCCGCCTTCGCGATGGCGCCGGAGGATCGCCTCTGCGTCCTGCACCGCGACCTCGGCGCGCACCTCGTCCGCGGCGTCACCCCGGCGCGGATCTTCGCCCAGTACATGGGCCGCGACGCCGGGATCACCGGCGGCCGCGACGGCAACGTCCACTTCGGCGACCATCGGCTCGGCTGCGTCGGGATGGTCTCGATGCTCCCCGACATGATGCTCGTGGCCACGGGGATGGCGATGGCCTTCAAGCTCCGGGACGAGACGCGCTGCGCCATCACCTGGTTCGGCGACGGGTCGACCTCGCGCGGCGACTTCCACGAGGCGATGAACTGGGCCGGCGTCCAGAAGCTGCCCGTGATCTTCGTGCTCGAGAACAACCAGTACGCGTACTCGACGCCGCTCGACCAGCAGTTCGCGGTCGACCCCGTCGAGCGCGCGGCCGCCTACGGCTTCCCGGGCGTCAAGGTCGACGGCAACGACCCCGAGGCGATGTTCGAGGCCACGCGCCAGGCGCGCGAGCGCGCGCTCGACGGCGGCGGCCCGACGCTGCTCGAGGCCGTGACGATGCGCATGCACGGCCACGCCGCCCACGACGACATGAAGTACGTCGACAAGGCGCGTCTCGACGAGTGGCGGCGCAAAGACCCGATCGAGCGCCAAGAGCGGCGGCTGAAGGACCTCGGCGTCGACGCCGATGCGGTGCGGGCGGAGGTGTCGGCCGAGATCGAGGCGGGCGTCGAGGAGGCGCTGGCCATGCCGATGCCCGACCCCGCCACCGCCACCGACGGCGTCTTCTGCGAGGGCGAGGCCAAGGTGCTCGGCGACGGCGAGGCGCCGTGGTCGGAGGTGAAGGCCTGATGCCAACCATGACCTATCTACAAGCCATCAGCGACGCCCTTCGCACCGAGATGCGCGCCGACGAGCGCGTGTTCTGCATGGGCGAGGACATCGGGGTCTTCGGCGGCGCCTTCAAGGTCACCGACGGCTTCTTCGAGGAGTTCGGCGCCGACCGGGTGATGGACACGCCGCTGGCCGAATCGGGCATCATCGGAACCGCGGTCGGCGCGGCGGTCGTCGGCATGCGGCCGGTGTGCGAGATGCAGTTCTCGGACTTCGTGTCTTGTGGCTTTGACCAGCTGGTCAACGTCGCGGGCAAGATGCACTACCGCCAGGGGCTCGCGGTCCCGATCACCGTCCGCCTGCCGACCGGCGGCGGGTTCTCGGGCGGGCCGTTCCACTCCCAGAACCCCGAAGCGTGGTTCATGCACTCGCCCGGGATCAAGGTCGTCGCCCCGTCCACGGCCGAGGACGCCAGGGGGCTGCTGCTCGCGGCCATCCGCGACCCCAACCCGGTGTTGTTCTGCGAGCACAAGTTCCTCTACCGGCGCATCAAGGGCGATGTGCCCGAGGAGGCGAAGGCGACGCCGATGCGCGCGCGTATCGCACGCGACGGCTCCGACCTCGTCGTGATCACGTACGGCGCGATGGTCCATACCGCGCTCGAGGCGACCGAGGAGCTCGAGGGCGTGCGCGTGCTCGACCTGCGTTCGCTCGTGCCGCTCGACGAGGAGGCGATCCTCGGGTCGGTCCGCGACTGCTCGAAGGTCGTGATCGTGGACGAGGCCAACGAGATGTGCGCGGCCGGCGCCCAGGTGGCGGCGATCGTCGCCGAGCGCGGCTTCGAGGACCTCGACGGGCCGGTGGTGCGCGTGGCGACCCCAAACGTGCCGATCCCGTTCTCGCCGCCGCTCGAGCAGGCGGTGCTGCCGTCGGTCGACCGCGTCAAGGAGGCGTGCATTGAGCTCCTCGAGTACTGACAGGGTGGGCGGGCAAGGCCCGCCCCCGACTAGCGGGACGCTCGTCGACGTCGTCATGCCGCAGATGGGCGTCTCGGTGGCCGAGGGCACCGTGGCCGAATGGCGCAAGCAGCCCGGCGACTGGGTCGAGGCCGACGAGACGATCTGCGTCATCTCGACCGACAAGATCGACTCCGACGTTCCCGCCCCGGCGACCGGCCGGCTGACCGAGATCGAGATCGACGAGGGCGAGACCGTGCCCGTCGGGACCGTGCTCGCGCGGATCGACAGCGCCGGCAAGCCGGGCGAGCCGCATGCCGCCGAGGACGTGGGCCCGCCCGAGGCCGGGTCGGAGGCGGCCGCCGCGGCGAAGGTTTCGATGGAGCCGGAGGCGTCGGTGGAGCCGGAGGCGTCAGGCGGCAGGCGTCAGGCGTCAGGCAACGGCGACCGCTCCAAGCGGTATTCGCCGGTCGTCATGCGGATGGCGGCGGAGCACGGCGTCGATCTCGACGCGATCGAGGGCACCGGCCGAGGCGGGCGGGTGACCAAGAAGGACGTGCTCGCGTTCCTCGAGCAGCAACCCGCCGAGGAACCGCCGATGCACATCGAGTCGCCCTACAAGCCCGAGCCCGAGCCCCAACGCCCAACGCCCATCGCCCAACGCCCGGTCGACGGCCTGAGCCGCATGCGCCGCACCATCGGCGAGCACATGAAGCGCTCGCTCGAGACGGCGGCGACGTGCACGACGTGGATCGAGGCCGACATGTCGCGGATAGAAGCGGCGCGGGCGAAGCTCGGCCTGACCGCGCTGCCGCTCGTCGCGCGCTGCACGATCGCGGCGCTGCGCGAGCATCCGCAGCTCAACGCGTGGCTCGACGGCGACAACTACACGCGCCATGACGGGGTCCATCTCGGGATCGCCGTGTCGCTCGGCGACGAGGGCCTGATCGTCCCGGTCATCCAGGACGCTCACGAGCTCTCCGCCGAGGGCCTCGGGCGGCGGATCAAGGACCTCGCCGGCCGCGCCCGCGGCGGCGAGCTGACCCCCGACGAGGTGCGCGGCGGCACGTTCACGATCACCAACCCCGGCCAGTACGGGTCGATCATGGCCACGCCGGTGATCAACCAGCCCCAGGTGGCCATCCTCGACCTCGAGGCGATCGTCAAGCGCCCGGTGGTGATCGACGACGCGATCGCGATCCGGCCGATGACGATCTTCGGCCTCAGCTGGGACCACCGGGCGCTCGACGGCGCTATCGCGGCCCAGTTCCTGGCGTCCCTCAAGCGCCACTTGGAGTCCTACGACGGTGGCTGACGACCTCTGGACCTGCCACCTTGGGCGCGTGGAGTACCGCGACGCCAGCGCGCTGCAGGAGCGCCTGCGGACCGCGCGACTCGAGGACGACATTCCCGACGTGCTGCTCCTGCTCGAGCATCCGGCGGTGTACACGCTCGGCCGCCGGTCCGGCGAGGCCGACCTGCCGATGGGCGAGGACTGGTACCTCTCCCAGGGCATCGACGTCGTTCGCACCAACCGCGGCGGCAAGCTCACCTACCACGGCCCCGGCCAGCTCGTCGGCTACGCGATCATGCGCACCGACGACGTGCTGGCCTTCGTGCGGACGATGGAGCGCGCGGTGATCGCCGCACTCGCCGACGAGGGGCTCGAGGCCCGTGCTCGCACCGACGAGGGGCCCGATTTCACGGGCGCGTGGGTGGGCGAGCGGAAGATCGCTTCGATCGGCGTGCACGTCGCTCGCGGCGTGACGACGCACGGCTTCGCGGTCAACGTCGAGAACGACCTGCAGCCGTTCGAATGGGTCGTGCCGTGCGGGCTGCCTCAGGTGCGCATGACCTCGGTGACCGCGGAGGCGGGCGAGCGGCGCACCCTCGACTGCTTTCGCCGCCGTGCCGCCTATCGCTTCGCGCAGGCGCACGGCCGCCGCCAGCGGCTGGTCTCGCCGCATCGGCTCGAGCCGCGGCGAGTACCCTCGACGGCGTGAGCACCCGGTCGCGCGCCAACCCGGGCGGGATGGATGTCCTGCAGGTGCTGGGCCCCGAGGTCCAGCCGCTGCGGGCGCGCAAGCCGCCGTGGCTGAAGGTCCCGGCGCCGGGCGGCGCGCGCTACCGCGAGCTGCGCAAGCGGATCGAGGGCGACGGCCTGCACACGGTCTGCCAGGAGGCGGCCTGCCCGAACATCGGCGAGTGCTGGGAGCGCGGCACCGCCACGTTCATGATCCTCGGCGACACCTGCACCCGGCGCTGCGGCTTCTGCAACGTCAAGACCGGCAAGCCGACCTTCTTCGACCCGCTCGAGCCTGCGCGCGTCGCCCGCCAGGTCGCGGCCATGGGCCTGCGCCACGCCGTCATCACGAGCGTCGATCGCGACGATCTCCCCGACTACGGCGCCAGCGCCTTCGTGGGCGTCATCCGCCAGATCCGTCGTCAGGCGCCCGGGTGCAAGGTCGAGGTGCTGACGCCGGACTTCCGCGGCCAGGAGATGCCGCTGGCCAAGGTGGTCGTCGAGCGGCCGGACGTGTTCAACCACAACGTCGAGGTGGTCCCGCGCCTGTACCCGGTCGCGCGGCGCGGGTCGAAGTTCGAGCGGTCGTGCCGCGTCCTGGCCAACGCCAAGGACATGGGCGGCGACGAGCTGGTCACGAAGTCGGGCCTGATGGTCGGCCTGGGCGAGACCCACGATGAGCTCGTCGACGCGTTCGCAACGCTGCGCGAGCACGGCGTCCAGGTGCTGACGGTGGGGCAGTACCTGCGCCCGACCGAGCGGCACCTGCCGGTGGTGCGGTACTGGCACCCGGACGAGTTCGCCGCCCTCGAGCGCGCCGCCTACGACCTCGGCTTCGAGCACGTCGCCGCGGGCCCGCTCGTGCGCTCGAGCTACCACGCCGACGAGCACGTCCCGCGTGGTCCGCTGGCTGCTTCCGCTTCTTAGTCTCGCGGCGCTCGCCGGGCCGGCGTCGGCCGACGCAAAGCACTGTGGCAAGAGCGGCAAGACGGTCGCAACGCTGCGCGCCACGCGCATTTTCGCCAAGCACCACAACTACTACGCCTGCCAGGGCGGGCGCACCCGCTTCCTCTGGTCCGGCCGCCACAGCGCCGATGAGGAGATCTCGTTCGGCGCGCCGCACGCCGCCGGCCGGTGGCTCGCCTTCGTCGACTACTACTGCACCCTGCACGACGGCTACCACGTGGCGACGATCGTGCGGGTCGACCTGCGCGGCCGCCGCACCGACCGCCAGCCGGCGCTGACGGCTCCTCCGCAGCCGCACGTGCGGCCGCGGGTCACGAGCCTGTCGGTGTCGTCGGACGGCGCCGCGGCGTGGACGGCCGAGCTCGGGGCGACCGTCGAGCGGCAGACGGCGCCCGCGCTCTAGCCACGTGCGCGTCCTCGCGATCGACCTCGGGACCGGCGGCCCCAAGGTCGCCCTCGTCGCGCTCGCCGACGGGCGCGTGCTCGATCGCGAGCACGAGGCGGTCGGGCTGCGCGTCC
>JBJMKX010000050.1:0-10587 GCA_045805605.1 Solirubrobacteraceae bacterium | reverse complement strand
TGGACGCTGCCGATGTTCCATTGCAACGGTTGGTGTACGACGTGGGGTGTCACCGCGGTGGGAGGCCGCCACGTCTGCCTCGAAGCGGTCAGGGGCGATCGGATCTGGGAGCTCCTCGAGCGCGAGCAGGTGACGCATCTCAACGGCGCGCCCACCGTCCTGAGCACGATCGCCAACGCGAACGAGGCCAGGCCGCTCGAGCGACCGCTCGTCGTCACCACCGCCGCCGCGCCGCCGAGCCCCACCATCATCGCGCGGCTCGAGGGGCTCGGCGCCCGGATCATCCACGTCTACGGCCTGACCGAGACCTACGGCCCGTACTCGCTGTGCGAGTGGCAGCCGGGGTGGCACGAGCTCGACGTGCCGGCGCGGGCCAAGCTACTGGCCCGCCAGGGCGTCGGAATGATCCAGGCCGATCGGCTACGGGTCGTCGACGGCGACATGCACGACGTCCCGGCCGACGGGGAGACGATGGGCGAGATCATCATGCGCGGAAACAACGTCATGAAGGGCTATCTCCACGACGACGAGGGCACCGCCGAGGCCTTTCGCGGCGGCTGGTTTCACTCCGGCGACCTTGGGGTCATGCATCCCGACGGCTACGTCGAGCTCCGTGACCGGGCCAAGGACATCGTCATCTCCGGTGGCGAGAACATCTCGACTGTCGAGGTCGAGCAGGCGGTCCTCTCCCACGCCGCGGTGACCGAGTGCGCCGTTGTGGGCATGCCAGACGACCATTGGGGCGAACGTCCGAAGGCCTTCGTGGTGCTCCGGCCCGGCCACCACCTGGACGAGGATGAGCTCATCGAATACGTCCGCGGCCAGATCGCCCACTTCAAGGCCCCCGGGGCCGTGGAGCTCGTCGACGAGCTGCCGAAGACGTCGACCGGCAAGATCCAGAAGAACGCCCTCCGCGAGCGCGAGTGGGCAGGCCACGGGGCCCGGATCAAGGGGTGAAGCCGGCCCGCGGGCGACCGTGCCGACCGGCACGCCCGCGCCCGCACCTGCGCCTCAGTCGTCGTCGCCGGGGCGATCCGTGAGCCGCTCGATCGCAATCGCCGCCGCGAGGATCAGCACGTCGTCCTCGCCCTCGGCGATCTCGACGCCGTAGGTGTCGCGGACTCGAAGCCACTTCTTCGAGACCGTCGCGACATCGGAGCCGTCGCGTTTGAAGCTGTACTCGTGGTCGAGGATGTGCCCGTGCACCTTGTACTCGCCGCCCGCGTCGAGCTCGACCTCGAAGCGGTCGCGGATCGGGTGGACGAGCGCCTTGCGCACGGTCGCCACGGTGTCGCCGTCGCGCTCGATGACCATCGTGCCGTGCAGCCGCAACTTGCGCTCCTGAATGCGGAGCAGCTCGTTGCCGACGCGATCCTCGAAGACGAAGGTCTCGCGCATGCGCAGCGCCTTGCCGTCGACCTTGATGACGCGATCGCCGTCGTCGTTCTCGATCCAGAAGTCGTCGCCGATCGCCAGCATCTTCTCGCGGATTTGGTACTTGGGCATGTCGGAAGACTACGGTCCGTGCTGGTAACGAATCCCAGGCGCGGCGCCTGAACGGGTCGACCTCCTCAAACGCTGAGCGGCCCGTCGCCCGCGTCCTCGGAGCTCGCCGGGGTGCAGGCGCATGGGCCCGTGCGCCGGACGTCGGCGACGCGCCGGCTCCGGTCGAGCCCGACCTCGCAGCACTCGCCGAGCAGGTCGCTGACCTGGCGGCGAGCGCGCTGGACGCGGGCCTTCATGCCCGGCACGGTGAGTCCGGCTTGCTGAGCGGCCTGCACCTGCGATAACTCACCGAGGTCGGTGAGCATCAGGGCCTGCCGGTAGGGCGGCGACAGTCGCCTGACGAGCGGCTCGAGGCAGCGGCTGAGTTGCTCGCGGGCATCGGACTCCTCCCCCGGTCCTGCGCTTTCGGGGTGCCCGTCGATGCTGGCCGTCAGCTCTGTTGGTGCCGACGGGATCTCCCGCGCGCGGGCGTGGGATCGGTAGTGATCGGTGATGGCGTTGCGCGCGATCGCGTAGGCGAACGCGTCGAGGCGTTCGTCGTCGCGCAGGTGGTCCATGTTGCGATGCAGGCGGAGCAGGACCTCCTGGGCGAGGTCGTCGGCGGTATGCGGGTCGCTCACCCTCCGCCCGACGAAGGCACGCAGTCTGCGGTGGACGTCCGTCCAGAGCTCCTGCGACGCCGCAGGCTCTGCGGTCACTGGCATCCGCACCTCCCCGAGCTGGGGTCGGCGCAGCAGGTCGAGCGCCCAGCCGGCTCGCAACATGTCTGTTGCACGCCGGGGCTGCAGCACGTGGCCGCTTCCCCCGTGGGGCGAGGCGCCGGCGGTGCTGTCTTTGACGCGTCGGATCCGGTTCTCATATCGGTGTTCTCGTCGCTCATCATGAACGTAGACGAGCGCAACCGGAAATGGATGCACGGATCGACGCGGTTGCATCCGTTCCGACGGTCGGTCGTCTTGTGGGGCATGACCAAGCTCCAGACACCGGCCATCGAGCCGCTCGACCTGCGCAAGCGCTACCGCGACGGAACGGAGGTCCTGCGCGGCGTGTCGTTTGCGGTCCAGCCCGGAACGATCTTCACCTACCTCGGCCGCGGTTCATGATCGAGCCACTCGACATCGAAGCCTTGGCCGCCGGCATCGCGTTACCGCTCGCGATTGCGGCCTTGACGGTGGCGACCGCCGCCCGGCTGTGGGCGCGGATGAACCGGACGGCATGAGCACGACCTCGACATCAGCGTCGGCCACCGACCCGATGCAGGCGAAGGCCGTCCTTGCATCCAAAGCACGGACGATGTCGCCGTTCTCATCGGCCACCGTGCCCGACCCCGTCCACTACGGCTCCGGCGGCTGGCCTGTCCGCCCCGCCCGCGAGCGAATCATCACCACGCTGTTGTTCACCGACATCGTGCGCTCAACGCGACGGGCCATCGAGCTGGGCGATCGCGCGTGGGCGGATTTGCTGGCGCGACACCACCAACTCGTCGAGCGCGAGCTCGCCCGTCACGGTGGGCGGCGGGTGTGCTCGACCGGCGACGGGGTGCTTGCCACCTTCGATGCTCCGGCCAAGGCCGTGCGGTGCGCGCTGGCCTTGATCGAGGACGCCCGCGCGCTGGGCCTGCAACTGCGCGCGGGCGCCCACACCGGAGAGTGCGAGCTGCGCGACGGCGACGTGTCCGGCATCGCCGTGCACATCGCGGCGCGCGTCCAAGCGGCGGCCCGGCCGGGCGAAGTGCTCGTGTCGCGAACGGTCAACGACCTCGTGGCCGGCTCAGGGCTCGCGTTCGCCGACCGCGGACCGCACGTGCTCAAAGGTGTGCCGGGCGAGTGGCCGCTGTTCGCCGTCGTGGCTGACGCGGACCACCCCTCCCCCGCACCGGCAAACCCACCGCCGCGCGACGGCGAGGACCTCTCGGACTTGAGCCGGCGCGAGCTCGAGGTACTGAAGCTGGTCGCCGATGGACGCACGAACGACGAGATCGCCACCATCCTCTACCTGAGCAACCGCACCATCGAACGCCACCTCTCAAACACCTACGCCAAGCTGCGCATGTCCGGCAAGGCCGCTCGCGCCGGCGCCGCAGCGCGCTTCTCACGCGCGCAAGCCCGCCTCGTGCAGGCCTAGCGACGCACGCTTCGCCCACGCGTCGTCGCCGCCCGGCCCGGGCGGCAAGGCGCTCAAAGGAGATCCAGGTGCGGCCGGTGATGCGCAGCGGCTGAGCCGGCATGCCATGGACGGTCGCGGCGGCGGAACTGCCCCCGGTATGCCGATGGAAGGAATCGAGCCCGTCCGGCCGAGCATCGACCCCGGCCTCACGGAGCCGGGGATAGTGTCGCGCTCGCACGCCAGGCGAGCGGGGAGAGGGATGCGCAGCGAGACGCCGGTATTGATCGTCGGTGGCGGACCCACCGGGCTCGCCGCATCCTTGACGCTCTCGCATCTCGGCGTTCCCTCGATGCTCGTCAACAAGTACCCGGGCACGCTGGAGCACCCCAAGGCGGTCGCGCTCATGCAACGCACCGTCGAGCTCCTGCGCCTCTGGGGGGCGGAGGACGAGGTGCGCCGGCGGGGCGTTCCCAGGGAGTTCTGCAAGCGCATGGTGTGGACCACCACCCTCTCGGGCGAGGAGCTCGGCCGCACCGAGACGGTCGAGCCCGACGACACGGCGCCCGAGCCCCAGAGCCCGACGACCGGGCTTCGCTGCCCGCAAAACATCACGGAGTCGGTCCTGCGCGACCGCGCTGCGGCCCACGACGTAGCCGATCTGCACTACGGCTTCGAGATGACCGGCTTCGCTCAGGACGAGGAGGGGGTAACCGCGACGATCGTCGCGCGCGACGGGGGCCAGACGAGCACCGTTCGCGCCCAGTACCTGATCGGTGCCGACGGCAACGACAGCACGGTGCGCAACGCGTGCGGGATCGGCCGGACCGGCGATGCCGACATGGGGCACTTCGTCAACATCTTCCACCGCGCCCCACTGGGCCCGCTGGTGCACGACCGGCCGGGGTGGTCCTACTCGGTGATCACGCCGCACCTCGCCGGGGCGGCGGTGGCCATCAACGGCGACGACATCTGGCTGTTCCACGTCAACCTCGCCCCTGGCGAAACCGTCGAAGACTTCACCGAGGAGCGCTGCGTGGAGACTATTCGCGCCGCGGCCGGGATCGAGGACCTCGATGTGGAGATCATCAGCATCAAGTCGTGGATCATGGGCGCCGAGCTCTCGACCGCCTTCCGCGACCGGCGGGTGCTGCTCACCGGGGATGCGGCACATCGCACCACGCCCGACGGCGGCGTCGGGATGAACACCGGCCTCCACTCGGCGCACAACGTCGCGTGGAAGGTGGGAGCCGTGGTCTCCGGCTGGGCCGGCCCCGATCTGCTGGACACGTACGAGACCGAGCGGCGGGCGGTGGCCGAGACCAACGTGGCCTACAGCGCCCACCGTGGCGCCGGCATGATCAAGATGGTCGAGGCGGTACGCGTCGGTGATCTCGACACGGTCCGTGCCGGCATCGCGGCCCGGCCCCCTGGTGGGCGCCAAGGTATGGACCTCGGGTTCCGCTACGAGGGGGGCGCCCTGGCCTCCGATGGAACCGAGCCACCGCCCGTCGAAGACCCCGTGGCCGACTACGTCCAGAACGCGTGCCCCGGGGGCCGCGCCCCGCACATGTGGGTCGAGCGCGACGGCGAGCGCGTATCGACGCTCGACGTCTTCGGCGGCGGCTTCGTGCTGCTCGCCGGGGCCGACGCCGCCGCCTGGCGTGCGGCCGCCGAACGGGCCGCCGCACCACGGCAGGTGCCAATTGAAGTCCTCAGCGTCGGCGAGGCGGGTGACCTGCACGCACCGCCCGGCCGCTTCGAGGCGCTCTACGGGGTCGAACCGGACGGCGCGGTGCTGGTCCGCCCCGACGGCTTCGTCGGCTGGCGGGCGCAGCGAGCGGGAGACGTGCCGGGCGACGACCTCGCCGGCGCGCTCGGCACGATCCTGAAGCTCTGAAATCGGACACGGGTGTCGCCGATGGCAACCGAGGCCATGGACCCCGGCTCCGGCGCGCTCCCGGTCCGCGCGCGGGCCGGGGCCCAGGGCGAGGCTCGTCATCGCGATCCTCATCGCCGCGACGAGCGTGGTCGCCGATGTGGCGACCTGGCGGTAGGACGCCGCCGGCCGCGCGCGGAGCGATGCGCTCAACGCTGCCGACATCCAGGCCCGCGAGCGCCAGGGCGCCATCGAGGAGATCGACTCAAACCTCAACGACAGCCGCATTACCCTGGTCCGTGTCCGCGTTGACGAGCGGCGCGCCCATGCACTGTTGGCACAGGCGCGGGCGCCGGGCATCAGCCCCGAGACGCGGGCGCGCGCGGGCGCTCGCGACCGGCTACACGGCGATGGCGCCACGCCCACGCGGCGCGTCTCCTCGCCGCCGCCGGGGCGGAGCCGGAACGAGGACTTAACGCAGTGCAAGCCCGCCATCCCGGTCATCACCGCGCCACAACCGGCGCAGGCTTCAGATGCACCAGTACGTTGCTGCCCGCCGCAATCCGCACGCCTTCGTCGCAGGCCACGCCGTCCTCACGGCCAACGGCCTGCGCGGCCGCAAGCGACCAGACTTCACCAGCCTTGTCGGCCGTCACTGCGGCAGCAACACCAGCATGACTCGCGCTAGCCCGCCTACCACGTGGCGCCGGGGGCGTTCACACCCTCGCCGTTCATGTCGCCGGGCTTCTGGTGGCCCTGTCGATGAACTCGGCGGTCTTCCTCAGGACTTCGTCCTTGTTCGTCTCGTTGAAGACCTCGTGGCGCGCCTGCGGGTAGATGACCTCCTCGAGGTTGGTCAACGCGAGCGTGTCGATTCCGGCGCGCGTTTCGTTCAGCGGCACGAGCTGGTCGTCCTCGCCATGGAGCCATAGGGTGGGGAGGTCGCCGAGCTTCGGTCCTGCGTTGATGGTCCGCAGAGCGGCATCCAGCGCCTGAATCGTCTGGCGCTTGAAGGGACCGTGCCATACGAGCTCGTCCGCCGTGTAGATCTCGCCTACGCGGGGGTCCCGCGAGAGCGTGGAGACATCCAGCGGGTCATCGGGTATCTCCTCGGGCGCCAGCAGGTCGGTCACGGAAGACCACGTCCCGAGCACGGGCCCGGAGAGCACAAGACCGACCAGTTCGTCCCGGTGCAATTGCGCGTAACGAACCGCGATCATCCCGCCCATTGAATGTCCGACGACTACGACCGGCAGGTCGGGATGTCGCTCCTTGAGGCGCTCAACGACGCTGTGAAGGTCGTCGACGACCAAGTCGTAATCGGTGACCTCGACGCGCTCGCCGCCCGAGCGGCCATGGCCGACATGGTCGGGGCCGGCGACGACCGCTCCACGTTGGACCAGGAACTGAGCGACATGCACGTAACGTCCGAGGTGCTCGCCGTAGCCGTGCGCCAGGATGACGATGTGTCGCGCCTCCGGGTTTTGCCAGAGCGACATGGCTATCTCCGCCTGGCTACCGCCAAAGGTCTCCACTTGTGCGCTCATCGGATGCTCCAATCTCGACGCCGGAGCCTCGGCCACGGCTGTGATTGAGCACTGATACCCGCGGCGGCGCTTCGGCCCTACATCCGCCCGCCCGGCGCTCGGGGTGGAAAAAGGCGAGGCGGAGACTCCGTCCGTCGAGCTTGCTACGCGCGCATCCCATGATGCGGTCGACCCGCAAACGGTTTGCCTACGGTCGTCACAGTCGACGCGCGGCCGCGGCGAACAACAAGATGGCGCGTCGCCTGCGAGCACCGATCGTGAACCCGTGGCCAGCCGGCTTGCGAACCGGCGATACGCGAAGAACCGGCTCGTCGAACCGGCCGCCGCCAGACGTCAGAGTCATACCGCCGCTCCCGCTCGTGACGTGTAACAGACGTCTCCGGGGAGACGCGGTGACGCCGGGACGTCGATTCTTCTCGGGTTCTTGCAGCTGGAGGGCTTCCCGTTCAACGAGCAGCGGTCCGCGGTTGTGTGGGGGCGCGTGACGACCTCACCACCTGCCCGTGGCGGTGCGCAAGTGCGCCTGATCCACGCGCGCAAGCCGGGCCCCATCTAGAAGCCGGGCGGGATACGGGAGGTCCACCCCGCCGCATCGACCGAGACGCTGACACACTGCAGGACGTGGACGATGCTCGGGCGCGACAACTGATCCGCTACGGGGGAGCGTTCTTCGACGAGCTCATCGTGCGGGCGAGTGGCTCGTTCGTGGAGACGGCAGGGGGAAGGCGGATCCTCGACTTCACCGCCGGCCAGATATGCGCCACGCTGGGGCACAACCATCCTCGCGTGGGTGCAGCGATTCGGCAGGCACTCGACGAGGTCGTCCATTTGAACTCGTGGATGCTCTCGCCGCCGGTCCTGGGGCTCACCGACGTGCTGCTCGCTACGGTGCCGCCGCCGCTCGAGCGCGCGATGTTCCTCTCGACTGGCGGCGAGTCCGTGGAGGTCGCGGTGCGCATGGCGAAGTTGAGCACGGGTCGGTTCGAAGTGGGCTCGCTGACGCGCAGCTGGCACGGCCTTACCGGTGGCGCCGCCGCGTTGACGCTGGCGGCCGGCCGCCGCGGCTATGGCCCCGTGCTGCCGGGCACTTTCGTTCTGCCGGCGCCATACGCGTATCGCTGTCCGGTCCGGCACTGTGATGGCGACTGCGACTGCACGTGCCTCGAAGCTGGCTTCGATCTCTTCGACCAAGCGTCCGTGGGTTCGCCCGCGGCGGTGGTCGCGGAGCCCGTGCTCTCGGCGGGAGGGGTGATCGTCCCGCCGCCCGGGTATTTCGCACGCCTGGCCGAGCTCTGCGAGGCCCGCGGCATGCTGTTGGTCCTCGACGAGTGCCAGACCGGCCTTGGTCGGCTGGGAGCGATGTACGGGTTCGAGATCTACGGCGTGGTCCCGGACTTCCTCGTGCTCTCAAAGACGCTCGGGGGCGGGATCCCGATCGGGGCTGTGCTGACGAGCGCGGCGATCGAGGCGAGCTGCCACGAGCAGGGCTTCGTCCACGTCACGTCCCACGTGTCGGACCCGCTGCCCGCCTCCGCGGCGCGGGCGGTGCTCGAGGTTGTGCGCGACGAGGATCTGCCGGGTCGCGCCCGGCGGGCGGGCGAGCGACTGCTCGGTCACTTGCGGGAGCTGCAGCGCCGGCACGAGGCCGTGGGCGACGTACGCGGCATGGGGCTGATGTGTGGCCTCGAGCTGGTGGACGACCGCGACAGCCGCCGCCCGGCCGAGTGGCTTGGCCTGGCGCTCAGCGAGGAGTGCGAGCGGCGCGGCCTGTCGATGAATCTCGTGCGGGGCGGCACGGGCGGGGCGGCCAATTGCTTGCGAATGGCACCGCCGCTGACGGTCAGCGACGACGAGATCGACCTGGCGGCCGACATCCTCGACGCTTCGCTCGCGACGCTCCCGGCCCCGGCGCCCCGCTGACACGGCCAGTCGTGTGCTCTACCGGCTGAGCTATCTCGCCGCCGCGCCGGTGCTAATGCGGGATACCCGTGCGTCGGGCGTCTCGCGACGCGGACCGCCTCAGATGCCCCAGCGGGATTGGAGCCGATTGACCCGCTCAACGGCGACGCGCTACGGTCGTCGGCAAACGGGTTGAGAGGAGGATCCATGACCGACAGCGCAGCGCAGGCACAGGACCTCGACCAAACCTGGGTCGCCGAGTTCGCCCAGCGTTGGGGCGCCGCGTGGAATTCGCACGAACCCGCGCGGTTGCTCGAGCTCATGACCGAGGACATCGTCTACGACGATTCGGCGTGGCCGACGACGATGCGCGGCCACGACGACGTACGCACGTTCCTGAACTCCGTCTGGCGCGCGTTCCCCGACCTGGAGTTCGAGTGGGTCGACGGGCCCTACATCGAGCCCGGCCAGCCCAGGGCGGCCTTCTACTGGAAGGGCAGCGCCACCCACACCGGACCCCTCGAACCGCCCGGGTTCGCGGCGACCGGCAAACGCATCGACTTCGAAGGAGCCGACTTCCACGAGTACCGGGATGGCCGCGTCTGCCGGCTGCGGATCGTGTTCGACATGGTGGACGTGGGCCGCCAGCTCGGGACCCTCCCGAAGGCTGGCTCGCCAGTGGAGAAGGCGGGCGCCTCCGCCCAGCGGCTCGCGATGAGCGTCCAAGAGCGGCTGCGCCGCTGACGTCAGTCCGGACCTCGTTTAGCTCGGACACGCACGGGAACCTGCACTGATGCCGGCGCACGGCCGGCGCGCACGAGGAGATGTGTCATGGCGACCGAGCTGACGCCGATCAAGGTCGTGCCGCACTTCATGCGGCTGCACGAGTGGATCGCCCTCGAGGGCGGCTACTACCAGGACGAGGGGCTGGAGCCGGTGCTGATGGCCGACGTGATGCACTCGGTCTCCGGCCACCGCGGAGACGGCTACGGGAGGCGCCCGCAGGACCTTCCCTTCGTCGAGGAGATGGAGGACCTGGCGAACTCAGCCTGTGCCTGGGGTTCCGTGTGCAATGCCGGCGCCGGGATGGGGAGGTTCGTCTCCGACCTCTACGGGGTCGGGCGCTTCGCGATCTTCACCCGCGCCGACAGCCCGCATCAGCGCCTGACCGATTTGCGCGACGTGCCGGTCGGCGTGGGGCTGCGGGCAGGGAGCCACTTCACGACGCTCCAGACGCTCGAGCAGGTGCTGCCGAAGGAGCACATCAAGGTTCAGCACACCGGCGGCCCCGGACGACGACTCGTCGCGCTGATGGACGGCGAAGTGGACGCGGCGACGCTCCTCGACCCGGAGATCCCGATCGCGGAAGCGAGGGGCCTGCGCCGGCTGGCGGAGGGCGAGTTCCGCACGTTGTTCTGGGTGTCGGCGTCGATCGACCCCGAAACGCTCGGCCGCTACTTCCGGGCATTGAGACGAGCCGACGAGGACGTGCGCGCCTCGCCCGAGCAGCACGTACACCTGTGGGAGCGCAACGTTCCGCCCGAGCTCCACGGCGACTACGACTACTCGCGGTTCGGGCTCGGCGAGCTGCTGTTCTTCGAGCCGTTCGACGAGGACATGCTCAACGAGGCGGTCCGCTTCGCCGAGCGCTGG
>JBJMKX010000049.1:0-6500 GCA_045805605.1 Solirubrobacteraceae bacterium | reverse complement strand
TCGCCTCGGGCGCGTTTTCGAGCGCGGGATCGGGCCGTGATCCGGCCAAGGCGGTCCCGCCCTCTGCCGCCGTCTACGCCTACGCCGAGCTGCACCCCGGCGGCGAGGCCGGCGCGTCGATGCGCCATGTAGTCGGCCATGTGCTCGGCGACGGCGACGATCCCGGTCCGATGCTGCGCAGCCTCGCCGACGCAGCCCTCGGCCGGGTCGGGTTGAGCTACGACCGCGACATCGCGCCGTGGGTCGGCTCGCGACTCGGCGTGTTCGTGACCCGCTTCGGGCCGCGGTTCGAGGGAGCGATCGTCGCGGCGGCGAAGGACCAAGACGTCGCCCGCCGGGCGCTCGGCGGCACGGGAAAGCCGTGGGCGGTGGTCGACGGCATCGGCGTGGTCGGCACCGCCGGCGCGGTCCAGGCGGCGCGGCGCGCGGCCGGCAGCGGGATCTCGCTTCAGAGCTCCGACCGCTACACGCAGGCGACCGCGCAGCGGCAGTCGCCCGTCGCGCTCGCCTACGTCGATGCCGCCCGTCTCGTCGACGCGCTGCCGCCGTCGCTGATCGGCGCCGACCGGCGGCGCGACCTGCGCCTGCGCTTCGCCCGGATCGAGGACAAGCCCACGGTGGTCAGCGTCACCGGCGCCGACGACCGCATCGCCGTCGACTTCGGCAATCCGCCGGCGCCGCCCGAGCCGGATCAGCAGACGCCGGTCGGCGGCGGGGAGCGAGGCACCTCGCTGCTGCCGACGCGGCTGATCTACACCCTGCCGGCGCAGTCGTGGCTGGCCCTCGACGTGCCGGAGCTCGGCCAGCGCCTGTTCGAGGCGCTCAGCCCCCAGGTCAACCCGGGGCTGCCCAGCGACAAGCTGCGCGCCTTCCAGCGCCGCTTCGCGCGCGCGACCGGGTTGCGCCCGCTCGAGGACATCGTGAGCTGGATCGGGAGCGGCGCGCTATTCGCGTATGGCGCCACGCCCCAGACGCTCCACGCGGGAGTGCTCCTGGAGTCGCTCGACCCGGCCGGCTCGCGGCACACAGCGGTCGTCCTGCGGCGCTGGCTCGCACGTCAGCCGGGGGTGCGGGTGCACTCGACCGCCGAGGGGTACGCCATCTCGGCGCCGGGGCTTCCGGCGCCGGTGTCGGTGGTCGTGCGCGGAAACCGGATCGCGGTGGTCTACGGCCGGGGGGATCCGGCGGGCGCGCTCGATGCGCCGGTCAAGCTGGGGACGCTTCCGGCCTTTCGGGCGGCGGCCTCGCAGCTCGGCGGCACCCTGCTGCCGGTGGGCTGGCTGACGCCGGGGCGGGCGGCGACGTTCGCCGCGGCGCTCGGCGCGATCCGCTCGCCGCTGTTTCGCGCCGCCGTCCCCTATCTGCAGCGCGTCGCATACCTGCAGCTCGGCATCAAGCGGGCCAAGCGGCGGATCCTGATCGCGGCGCGTTAGGTGGCGGCCGGCGGCCGGCTCGGCCGGCGCGCGTACTTTCAGGTGGCGGCCCGCCGGCCCTGCGTCGGGGCGGGCCGATCCTGCTTGAGCTTGCGCCGGTCGCGCGGCTCGAGGAACGGCTCGCGGTCCTCGGGCATGCCGCCCTCGATCTGGCGGCCGCGCTCGGCCTCGGCGTTGAGCTCGGCGCCGAGCAGCACAGCGATGTTCGAGATCCACAGCCACACCAGGAAGACGATCACGCCGCCGAGGGCGCCGTACGTCTTGTTGTACGAGGAGAAGTTCGCGACGTAGAACGCGAACCCGACGGAGGCCAGCAGCCACAGCAGCACGCCGGCGATTCCGCCCGGGCTGACCCAGCGGAAGCGCGGGTGCTTGACGTTGGGCGCCGCCCAATAGAGCACCGCCAGCATCGTCATCACGACGAGCAGGATCACCGGCCACTTGACGATGTCCCACACCGTCACCGCCGTACCGCCGATCCCCAGCAGCTTGCCGACCTGGTCCGCCAGGCCGCCGGTGACGGTCACGCCGATGGCCACGATCGCGAGCATCAACAGCAGGGCGATGGTGATCAGCACGCGGGTCGGCACGGTCTTCCAGATCGGGCGTCCCTCCCCCACCTCATAGATCGCGTTGGACGCCCGCATGAACGCCGCCACGTACCCGGACGCCGACCAGACGGCGAGGGCGAGACCGACGACGAACAGCAGGCCCGCGGCGCCGCTGTTGCGCTGCAGGTTCTGCACGGCGCTGGTGACGATCTGCTTCGCCGGGCCGGGAGCGACCGCGTTCAGGTTGTCGATGAGCGGCTGGGTCGCCGAGGGGCCGATGAGGCCGAGGACCGAGACCAGCGCGAGCAGCGCCGGAAAGACGGCGAGGATGCCGTAGTAGGTCAGGGCCGCGGCCCAGTCGGTGAGGTTGTCCTCGCGAAACTCGCTGACAGTGCGCTTGAGAACGCCGCCCCAGGAGCGCTTGCGCAGGTCTTCGGGCGAGTCCGGCTCGCGACGCTCGGTCTCCTCCATGGTTCTTGTCAGGTACCACGCGCGCCAGCCTTCAATTCGCAAGGCTTGCGACCAGGGCGGCCGCCACCAGCAGCAGGATGCTCGGCACCAGCAGCAGGGCGATGACGAGCTGGATCTTGGGCGCGGCGCGGGCGGCGCGGTCGCGGATGCGGCGGGCGCGCTCGGCGCGGGCCTGGCGCGCCTGGGCGTCGAGCGTGTCGGCGAGGGGGGCGCCGTGACGCTGGGCGCGTGCGATGGCGGCGACGAGCCCTGCCATGCCGGCGGCGGGGCAGCGGCGCACGAGTGCGGCGAGGACCTGGTCGCGCGGCACACCGAGGGCCAGCTCGGCGGCCGCGCGGCGCCACTCGGCGGCCAGCATGCCGGCGTGGCGGGCGCCGACGTCGGCGAACGCGCGCCCGAGGGGCAGCCCGGCCTGCACGGCGACACGCAGGAGATCCAGGAGGTCGGGTAGCTCGTCGGCCATCGCCCGCCCGCGGCGGCGGGCGTGCCTGGCAAGGACCGCATCCGGGCCCAGGAAGCCGGCAGCGGGGAGCACGACCGCGGTCAGCAGCGGCAGGCGGCCGGGCAGCGCGGCGGCGACGGGCGCCCCGCCGACGAGCGCGACCAGCGCCCCGCCGCCCTTGATCGCCATCACGTCGGCGACCGAGAGGTCGAGCGGGCGGCCGGCGGCGTCGAGCCGGTCGGCCAGGCTCGCCGGCGCGGCGGGGGCGCCGACGCGGGCGCCGAGGCGGCGAAGCGCGTCGACGGCCCCGACGACCCAGCGCCGGCGCTGCCCGTCGCCGGCGCGGGTCTCCGCCAGCCCCGTAGCGAGGTCGAGCACGCCCGCCGCCGCGGCGAACGAGGCGAGGACGCCGAGGCCGAGGGCCGGGGTCACCGCACCACCTTTGCCATCCGCTTGATTGCCACCATCGCCATGAGTTGGAGCCCCACTGCGCAGCCGACGAGCCACGCCGTCAACGGCGCCCGGGCGAGCGAGCCGATGTAGCCCGGGCTCGCCAGCTCGGCCAGCCCCGCCGCGCCGGCTGGCAGCGCCATGACGAGCAGGCCGGTGAAGCGAGCCTGGGCGGTGGCCGACCGCGCCTCGGCCTCCAGCCGCGTGGCCTCCTCCAGCGCTTGGGCGCAGCTGCGCAGGAGCCCCGCCAGGTCCCCTCCGGCCTCGCGGGTCAGCAGGATGGCGGCCACGATCGTGTCCCACGCCGGGCTGGCGGCGCGGCGGCGGAGGCGTTCCAGCGCCCGCTCGGTCGGCTCGCCGACCGCCAGCGCGCCGGCGGTCGCCCGCAGCTCCGCGCCGGCCGCGCCCGGCAGCCCGTGGGCCGCCTGGGCGATGGCGGCGCGAATCGCGTGCCCGCCCGCGAGGGCGTCGGAGAGCGCGCGGGCGGCGACTGGCGCGCCGCGCTGGAGCTCCGCCAGGTAGCGGCGGCGTCGGGCGCGGGCCAGCGCGAGCAGCGCCGGCGGCCCGGCCGCGGCAAGCGCCGCGCCGACAAGGGGGCCGAACAGGATCCAGCCGCACGCGAGGAGCGTGACGGCGGCGAGCAGGGCAAGGCGACGCCGCTCCGGCGCCGTCGGCTCGCGCCCCTCTCGGCGCGCACGCCGCAGCGGAGCAAGGACCCGGGCGATCGCCGAAGCCGCGCGCGCGCGCTCCAGGGCGACGAGCGCCTCCCACCCGCCAAGGACCGCGCAGGCGCCCGCCAGGCCGGCGAGGAGGGCGCCGCGGCTCACACCGCCCTCCGGCGCGGGCCGCCCGCGCCGCGTCGCTCCCCCATCCGGCGCTGCTCGCCCATGCGGCGCCAGTCGATCGCCGTCGTCACGCCGCTTCACCCAACCTCGCCGCCAGCTCGTCGCTCAGCGCCGCCCGCCAGCACGGCCGGCCGTCGCGCCACGCGTACAGCTCCCGCGTCGCCGGGCCGCTCGCCACGCGGACCACCTCGGCGACTTCGACGACGCGCCGCTCGCCGTCCCGTCCGCGCGCTTGGTGCACGACCAGGTCGACCGCCCCGGCCACCTGCTCGCGGACCGCGGCCAGCGGCAGGGCCACGTCGGCCATGAGCGCCAACGTCTCCAGCCGGCGCAGCGCCTCCTCGGGCGACCCGGCGTGGATGGTCGACAGCGACCCGTCGTGCCCGGTCGTCATCGCGCTGAGCATGTCCAGGGCCTCGGCGCCCCGAACTTCGCCGACGACGATGCGGTCCGGTCGCATCCGCAGGGCGTTGCGCACCAGCGCACGTATCGTCACCTCGCCGCGGCCTTCGAGGTTGGGCGGCCTCGCCTCGAGACGCACGACGTGCGGCTGCTGCAGGCGCAACTCGGCGGCGTCCTCGATCGTCACGATTCGCTCGTCGGCGGGAATGAATGCCGACAGGGCGTTGAGCGTGGTCGTCTTGCCCGAGCCCGTGCCGCCGCTGATGAGCAGGTTGACCCGACCCCGCACTGCGCCGGCCAGGAACGCCCGCAGCGCCTCGGTGAGCGTGCCCTGCTCGACCAGCTCCGCCGCGGTGAAGCCGCGGCGGCGGAAGCGGCGCACGGTGAGAATCGGCCCGTCCAGCGACAGCGGCGGGATGATGACGTTGACGCGCGAGCCGTCGGGCAGGCGCGCGTCGGCCAGCGGAGATGCCTCGTCCACCCGCCGTCCGAGCGGAGCCAGGATCCGCTCGATGACATGACTGAGCTCCTCCGCCGAGCCGAAGGTCACGTCGGCTGGCTCGACGTGACCGGCGCGCTCGACGAACACCGCGCGCGGCCCGTTGACCATGATCTCGTCGACGGCGGGGTCGCGCAGCAGCGGCTCGAGCGGCCCCAGCCCGAACGACCGCTCGGCCACCCGGGCCACCAGTGCCTCGCGCTGGGCCGCGTCGAGCAGTCCGGCCTCGCGCTCCACCACCTCGCGGATCCGCGCCGGCACGTCGCGTTCGCCATCGCCGGCCTCGGCTACGAGCCGTTCGCGCAGCGACACCGCCAACCGCTCCAGGGCGTCATCCATCGGTCCTCCTAGGGCACGAGCCCCGTGGATTCGCCCCCTCCGAGCGGATAGGGTCGCCTTCATGTCGGCGACCCCGGTCATGATCGGCGTCACGGCGCGCAGGGCCCGCTCGGCGCCCGCCTGAGTGGCGCCGCTCCTGGTCGAGCGCGACGGCGGGGTCGCGCTGCTGCGCCTCAACCGGCCCGAGAAACGCAACGCCCTGTCGATCGAGCTGCGCGAGCTGCTGATGCTGGAGCTCGGGGCGCTCGCGGCCGACGGGGAGGTCCGCTGCGCCGTCCTCACCGGCGCCGGGACGGCGTTCTGCTCAGGCATGGACCGGAACGAGTTCGGAGGCGATCGGGCGCACCGCGAGCGCCTGGTCGCGGCGAGCCTCGGGGCCTTCGCCGCGGTCGGCACGTTCGCGAAGCCGCTGATCGCGGCGCTGAACGGACCGGCGCTGGCGGGCGGCTTCGCGCTGGCGCTGCTTTGCGACCTTCGGATCGCGGGGCCGGAGGCGACGGTCGGCTTCCCGGAGGCGGCGCGACTCGGCATCCCGCCCGCATCCGCGGCGGCGCGGGCGGCCCTGCCCGCCGGGTTGGCGCGCGAGCTGTGCCTGACCGGTGCGGTGCTCGACGCCGGCCAGGCCCGACGGCGCGGTGTGGTCTCGGAAGTGGCGGCCGATGTAGTGGAGCGGGCGCGGGCCCTCGCGCGCGAGATCGCGGCGCTTCCCGCGTTCGTCACCGAGGCGACCAAGCGGCGGATCCTCGTCGAGCGCGAAGCGGTGTGGGCGCCGCTGTTCGCCGAGGAGGACCGGGCCCTGCGGGCCGCTCTGCTCGGCGATCTTCCGGGAGGCGTGGGGCCTTAGGCGGCATATTCACACCTAAGGCCCACGCCTCGGCCGATCCTGGACGGCAGCGCCTTAGCCGTCAGCGTCCAGGTCGTCCAGGCGGCGCCGGAAGGTCCCCGCGCCCTTAACGGACGCGCCGGCGGTGCGTACGCGCGCAGCGAGGTCGGCGTCGCTGGTGACGACGAGGAGGTCGCCTGGCGCATCATCGGCCGCGACCAGCCGGGCGATCTCGTCGTCGGCCG
>JBJMKX010000048.1:0-30004 GCA_045805605.1 Solirubrobacteraceae bacterium | reverse complement strand
CAAAGATGTCAATCTGCAGATCCGCGACAAGGAATTCGTGGTATTCGTCGGACCTTCCGGCTGCGGCAAGACGACGACGCTCAGGATGATCGCCGGGCTCGAGGCGATCAGCTCGGGCGACATCTCCATCGACGGCACGGTGGTGAACAACCTGGCGCCGATGGATCGCGACATCGCCATGGTGTTCCAGAACTACGCGCTCTACCCGCACATGAGCGTGTACGACAACATGGCGTTCGGCCTCAAGATGCGCAAATTCGCGAGGCCCGAGAACAAGAAGCGCGTCAACGAGGCGGCCGACATCCTCGACCTGACGCCGCACCTCGACCGCAAGCCGGCGCAGCTCTCCGGCGGCCAGCGCCAGCGGGTGGCGATGGGGCGCGTGATCGTGCGGACGCCGAACGCCTTCCTGATGGACGAGCCGCTGTCCAACCTCGACGCCAAGCTGCGCGTGCAGATGCGCACCGAGGTCTCGCGCATCCAGAAGCGCCTGGGCACGACCACGGTCTACGTGACCCACGACCAGACCGAGGCCATGACGCTCGGCGACCGCGTGGCGGTCATGCGGGCCGGCGAGCTGCAGCAGGTCGGCACGCCGCAGGACCTCTACGAGCGGCCGAAGAACATCTTCGTGGCCGGGTTCATCGGGTCGCCGGCGATGAACTTCATGCCGGTGCGCATCGAAGGCGACAGCATCGTCACCCCGCTGGGCAACGTTCCTCTGGCCGGCGAGCAGCGGCGCGCGCTTCAGGGCAACGGACGCGGGGACCTCATCGCCGGCATCCGGCCCGAGGACTTCGAGGACGCGGCGCTCGTGGGCGAGCAGCGCGACCGCGGCCTGACCTTCCGCACGCAGATCGAGGTGCTGGAGTCGATGGGGGCCGAGTACTACGCCTACTTCTCGGTCGAGGCCAAGGAGCAGCTGAGCTCGCGCGAGCTGCAGGAGCTCGCCGAGGACGCGGGGACGGCCGAGGTTCCGAGCGCGGGCGAAGCCGGGCAGGTGGTGGCGCGGCTGGACCCGGCCAGCACGACGGCCGAGGGCCAGGAGACCGAGCTGTGGCTCGACACCACCAAGGTCCACCTCTTCGACGCCAGCTCCGGCAAGCGGCTGGGCGCAGCCGGATGACCTGCGCGGCCCCCTTCTAGGCGAGCCGGGACGGCGAGCGGTCGGCCAAGCATCGGGGCAGCCGATCAGCGCTTCGGCTGCCGCCGCAGGCGCGCGATCACCTCGTCGGTCCACTGGTGCGTGCGCATCAGGCGGTAGCGCTCGGCGCTCAGCCGCAGGTACGAGTCGGTCTCGGTGCCCGGCCCGATCAACCCGCAGTCACGCAGCATCGTTACCACCGGGACGTACTCGCGCGCGTACCACTCGGTCGCGACCTGCTCGCGGTCCATGAACGCGCCCCGGTCCTGCATGACGCGAAAGCCCCACGCCTCCACGCCCTCGGCCAGCACCGAGTAGTCCCACGGGTCCGAGACGCGGAGGCGCTCGCGCGCGCCGGCGGGCAGCGGCACGCGCTCGCCGAACAGCCGCTCGTGGTCCTTGAGCAGCAGGTCGGACACGCGCAGCTCGCCGTCGACCGGCACGCGGGTGGTCACCTCGGTCACGTAGGCGTCGATGTCGTGCCGGCCGAGCGCGCGGGCCACCGAGACGCGGTGATGGCCGTCGCGCACGAAGTGCAGGTCGCCGATCCGGTAGACGTCGATCGGGGGCATCGACTCGCCGCGCCGCGTGGCGGCGGCAATGCGCTCCCAGCGCGCGCGGACGCGCCCGGTGGTGGGGCGGAACTGGCGGTCGAAGTCGCGCGTGCGGTCGACGGTTCCGACGATCGCATCGAGCGGGACCACCAGCAGTCCGAGCTGGCGCTCGCTCGTCCGCCCGAGCGCCGCCACGACCTCCTCGAACGGAAGGATGACGTTGACGTCGCCCGGCTCCCCCCGCAGGCGGTGCGCGATCCGCGACATGGCGCGCCGGCGCCGTACCCGAAGGAAGTCGTCTTGGGCGTCGGCGGCGTTCAGGCCGGTTCGGGGCATGGCCTATGGCGTCGAGTCGGTGTGCCGCTCCACGGTGGCGAGGGCGTCGTCGGCGGTCTTGTGGAGGTCGAGCACCTGGTTCATGCCGGTCACCTCGAGGATACGGAGGATGGTCGGCTGCTCGGAGGCGACGGCCAGCGCGCCGTCGCGTACTCGCAGTCGCTTGAGCGCCCCGAGCAGCACGCCGAGGGCGGTCGAGTCCATGAACGAGGCGTCGGTGAGGTCGACCACGATGCGCGTCTTGCCGGCGTCGATCGCGCTTGCCAGCCGCCGCTTGAGCTCCGGAGCGGCGTAGAGATCGAGCTCGCCGCGGGCGCGGAGGAGCTGCGTATCAGCGTCCACGGCCTCGTCTGAGAGGGACACGTGCGAGGTCACGCGGGGCATGGCTTTACCCTTGCAGTGCAGTGGGGAAACTGGTCACTGACCCAGCGGGGCTCGAGGAGCATGAGCTGTTGCGCCGCTACCACGAGGACGGAGACCTCGCGGCCCGCGATCTCCTGGTCGAGCGGATGTTGCCGCTGGTCCGCCGCTTGGCGCGCCGCTACGCCAATCGGGGGGAGACGCTCGACGATCTCGAGCAGGTGGGGTCGCTCGGCCTGATCAAGGCCATCGACCGCTTCGACCTGACCAGACAGCTCAAGCTTTCCACTTTCGCCGTTCCCACCATTCTCGGCGAGATCAAGCGCCACTTCCGTGACCGCGTGTGGTCGCTGCGGGTGCCGCGCGACCTGCAGGAGCTCAACGCCCGCCTGGCCAAGGAGGTCGAGCGGATGACCAACCGCCTGGGCCGCTCGCCGACGGTCGAGGAGCTGGCGGCCTCGACGCACGCGAGCGTGGAGCGGGTGCTCGACGCGTTGCAGGGCGCCCAGGCTTACTCGGCGGTCTCGCTCGACGAGCCCCAGGGCGAGGGCCGCCAGGCCACCGCGGACACGCTGGGAAGCGTGGACGAGGCGTTCGCCCAGGCCGAACGGCGCGCCCTTCTGCGCGAGGGCCTGGACGCGCTGCCGGCCCGCGAGCGCGAGATCCTGCGCCTGCGCTTCTTCGGCGGCCTGACCCAGCGGGAGATCGCCGACCGGGTCGGGATCTCGCAGATGCATGTCTCGCGCCTGATCCGACGATCGCTCGACGAAATGCGCGACACCCTCGAACCAACTGCTTAAAGGCCGACGGGCCGCCCGAGAGCGGCCCGACGACTGGGGAGGTCACACGCGTCGTGCCGGTGAACGGGAAGACCGGCATTCTCGACGACGCAGGGCCAGATTACCCGTGCCCGGTGGACTCAAACACCGACGTTTTCCTGGCGCGTAGGCGCTCATCGCTAGAGCGCGGGCTCCGGTGGGTACGCGAGGAGGGAGACCGGATAAAGGAGGTCCGACATGGCAGACAAGCTCAAGGGCAAGAAGGTCGCTTTCCTCGTCGCCAACGAGGGCGTCGAGCAGGTCGAGCTCACCGAGCCGTGGGAGGAGGCCCGCAACCAGGGCGCCCAGACCGACCTGATCGCGCCCGAGAAGGGCGAGGTGCAGGCGTTCAATCACCTCGACAAGGCCGACACGTTCCCCGTGGAGAAGGCGGTGTCCGAGGTCGACGCGTCCGATTACGACGCGCTCGTCCTGCCGGGCGGCGTCGCCAACCCCGATCAGCTGCGCACCCACGAGGATGCGGTGGCGTTCGTCCGCGCGTTCTTCGAGCAGCACAAGCCGGTGGCGGCGATCTGCCACGCGGCATGGACGCTGGTCGAGGCTGACGTGGTCGACGGCCGCACGCTGACCTCCTGGCCCAGCGTGCAGACCGACGTGCGCAACGCCGGCGGCAACTGGGTCGACGAGGAGGTCGTGGTCGACCAGGGGCTGGTCACGAGCCGCAAGCCCGACGACCTGCCCGCCTTCAAGGCCAAGATGGTCGAGGAGATCCTCGAGGGCGAGCACGCCAAGCAGACGGCGTGAGCGTCCCCGTAGCGATCCTCGACGTCGACGGCACGCTCGTCGACACCAACTACCACCACGCAATCGCGTGGTACCGCGCCTTCCGCCAGCACGGGATCGTGCTGCCGCTGTGGCGCATCCACCGGCACATCGGCATGGGCGGCGACCAGCTCGTCGCCGCCCTCGCCGGTGACGGCACCGAGGAGCGCGAGGGCGACGACATCCGTGCCGCCGAGAAGGCGCTCTACTTCGCGCTGATCGACGAGGTCCGGCCGTTCCGCGACGCGCGCGAGCTGATCGTCGACCTCCGCTCGCGCGGGGCCCGGGTCGTGCTGGCGTCATCGGCCAAGGCGGCCGAGGTCGACCACTACTTGGACCTGCTCGACGCGCGCGAAATCGCCGATTCGTGGACGACGTCGGCCGACGTGCAGACCACCAAGCCGGCGCCGGACCTGGTGTCCACCGCGCTCGAGAAGGCCGGTGCCAACCCCGACGAGGCCTTCATGGTCGGCGACACGACGTGGGACTGCCAGGCCGCCGCGCGGGCCGGGGTGCCCACCTACGCCGTCCGCACCGGCGGCTTCGCGGTCGACGAGCTCCAGGAGGCCGGCGCGGAGAAGGTCTACGAGTCGGTGAGCGGCCTGAGGGCCGATTTGGACGACGTCATGCGGCCCTTGATCGCTTCCACTGGTAACACTTGAGGTATGCCTCGCTCTATCTGGTCCGGCGCGATCTCCTTCGGGCTCGTCAACGTGCCGATCAAGCTCTACTCCGCGGTCTCCAAGAAGACCGTCCGCTTCCACCAGCTCCACGGCCCCAGCGGGACGCGGATCCAGCAGCGCCGCGTCGATCCGTCCACCGGCGAGGAGGTCCCGTACGAGGACATCGTCAAGGGCTACGAGATCGGCAAGGAGCGCTACGTCGTCATAACCCCGGACGAGCTCGAGTCGCTCGACCCGGAGAAGACGCGGACGATCGAGATCGAGGACTTCGTCGAAGAGGCCGAGATCGACCCGATCTACTACGACCACCCCTACTACCTGGCACCCGGCACGGGTGCCGAGAAGGCCTACCGGCTGCTGCTGGAGGCGATGAAGGAGGCGGGGCGCGTCGCCATCGCGCGGGTGGTGATCCGCAACAAGGAGCAGCTCGTCGCCATCCGCCCTTCGGGCGAGGTGCTGACGATGAGCACGATGAACTTCGCCGACGAGGTGGTCTCGCCCGAGGCCATCGAGGAGATCGGGGCGCAGGACGGCGAGAAAGCCACGGCGACCAAGCGCGAGCTCGACATGGCGCAGCAGCTCATCGACTCGCTGACCGCCGAGTTCGAACCGAGCAAGTACCACGACACCTACCGCGAGCGCGTGCTCGAGCTGATCGAGCGCAAGGCCGCCGGCGAGGAGATCGCGGTCGCCCCCGAGGCTCCCGAGCCCGCCGCAGTGCCCGACCTGATGGCCGCGCTGGAGGCGAGCCTGCAGGAGGCCAAGGGCAAGGAGCGGAAGACGAGTCGGCGGAAGGCGCCCGCAAAGCAAAAGAAGGCGTCAGGCGTCAGCTGATCAGGCGTCAGGGCCAGGTTCTGACGCCTGATGCCTGACCGCTGACGCCTGGCAGTAGGCTGCCCGCATGGAGCGGGGAGAGCTGGTGCACGCGCCCACGACGGGCCAATTCGGCTTCCTGGCGCAGGCCGTCTCGCTGCTCGCCGGCTCGCTCGACCTCGAGACAACGCTGCAGAATGTCGTGCGTCTGGCGGTGCCGACCATTGCCGACTGGTGCGCGATCGACCTGATCGAGCCGGACGGCTCGACGCGGCCGATCACCGGCGAGCACGCCGACCCCGAGCGCCGGCACCTGCTCGACGAGCTCCAGCGCCGCTACGGGGACCAGCGCGTCGGGACGATGGCGCGCGTGCGCGAGACCGTCGAGTCCGAGGTGCGCCCCATCGTGACCGACGAGATGCTCGCGGCGAGCGCGCGCGACCCCGAGCACCTGGAGCTACTGCGTGCGGTCGGCGCCCAGTCCTACATGGTCGTCCCCCTGCGTGCGCGCGGCCGCGTGCTCGGGACGATGGTGCTGCTCTCGACCGACCCCGCCCGTCGCTACGGCGACGACGACCTCGCCGCGGCCGAGGAGCTCGCCTCCGGCTGTGCGCTCGCCGTCGACAACGCGCGCCGGTTCGCCGAGGCGCGCGAGGCGGAGCGCCGCAAGGACGCGGGCCTCGCCCTGCTCGACGCGCTCTTCGCCAACGCGCCGGTCGGACTCGGCTTCCTCGATACGCAGCTGCGCTACGTCCGCCTCAACCCCAAGCTCGCCGAGATCAGCGGCCGCGCCATCGACGAGCACCTCGGGCACCGCGTCGACGAGGTGCTGGCCGGCGAGCTCGGCGTCCAGGTCGCGCACGACTGCCTGCGGGTGGTCGAGACGGGTGATCCGCTGCTCGACCTCGAGGTCCACGGCGAGACGGTCTATCCAGGGCGGCGGCGGGTGTGGCTGGCGAGCTACTACCCGGTGCGCATGGGCGTCGACGGGGAGGTCACCGGTGTCGGCGCCGTCGTACAGGACATCACCGAGCGCAAGCGCATCGAGCGCCGCGCATCATTCCTGGCCGAGGCCAGCGCGCTGCTCGACCAGTCCCTCGACACCGAGGTCACCCTGCGCAACCTGGGTGCGACCGTGGTGCCCGAGCTGGCGGACTGGTTCGCCGTCGACCTCATCGGCCATGACAACCAGATCCGCCGCGCCGCGGTCGCCCACTCCGACCCGGCCAAGACCGCGCTCGGCTGGGAGCTCGCGCGCCGCTTCCCGGCCGACCTCGATGACGAGGCGGGCTTCGGGCGCGCGATCCGCACCGGCTGCTCGGAGCTCCTGACGCAGGTCCCCGACCACAAGATCGAGCAGGTCTCGGGCGGGCGCCCCGAGTACGCCAAGGTGCTGCGCAGCCTCGGCCTGACCTCGACGATGATCGTCCCGCTGCGTGCCCGCGGGCGCATCCTCGGAGCGATGCTGCTGGGCGCCGCCGAGTCGGGTCGCCACTTCACCGCCTCCGACCTTGCGCTGGCCGAGGAGCTCGGCGTCCGCTGCGCGCTCGCGCTCGACAACGCGCGCCTGTACCAGGAGCGCTCCGAGACCGCCCGCACGCTGCAGTCGAGCCTGCTCCCGCCGGGGCTGCCGACGATCGAGGGCCTGGAGCTGGCCGCGCGCTACCGCGCCGCCGGCGAGGGCAATGAGGTTGGCGGCGACTTCTACGACGTCTTCGCGTGGGACGAGGCGTGGGCGGTGGTGATCGGCGACGTGTGCGGCAAGGGCCCGGACGCGGCCGCGGTCACGGCGTTGGCGCGCTACACGCTGCGCGCGGTCACGCTGCACGAGCACACGCCGCGCGCCGCCCTGCTGACGCTCAACGACGCGATGCTGCGCCAGCTCGGCGGCGACGAGTTCTGCACCGTCGCCCTCGGTCGGGTGCAGCCGCTGGGCGGCGGCCGGTTCCGCACCACGCTCAGCCTCGGCGGCCATCCGTCGCCGCTGGTGCTGCGCGCCTCGGGCCGCGTCGACGCGCTGAGCCAGAAGGGCACGCTGCTCGGCGTGGTCGCAGAACCGCATCTCGAGGACCGCGAGCATGTCCTCAACACGGGCGACACGCTGCTGCTCTACACCGACGGCGTAACCGAGGCGCGCGTGCGATCGTGGGAGCTGGGCGAGGAGGGTCTGGCTTCGCTGCTCTCCAACGGCGCGGGCAAGAGCCCGGCCGAGATCGTCGAGGCGATCGAGCGTGCCGTGGTCGGCGTGCAGGCGGGCGAGCCGCGCGACGACATCGCGCTGGTCGCGATCCGCGCGGCCGCAGCGTCATAACGTAGAATTTCGTCTCCGCCCACCGCGGGTTGCGGCTGCGCAGCCCGCCTCCTCCCCCAAGATCCATGCAGACGACGCCCATCGGGGCCGCCGGCCTCCACGACCCCGGCTACGAGCACGACGCGTGCGGTGTTGCGTTCGTCGCCCGTCTCGACGGCCGTGCCACCCACGACGTCGTGCGCCGCGCGATCACCGTGGTCGAGAACCTCGAGCACCGCGGCGCGACGGGCGCCGACCCAACCACCGGCGACGGGGCGGGTCTGCTGCTGCAGATGCCCGACGCGCTCCTGCGCGAGACGGTCGACTTCGAGCTGCCCGACCGCGGTCGCTACGGCGTCGGCATGTGCTTCCTGCCCCGCCACCGCGTGCAGCGCACCGACCTCAAGGCGTTCGTCGAGGCGGTCGTGTCCGGCGAGGGCCAGACGCCGCTCGGGTGGCGCCGCGTCCCGGTCGACGAGACCGCCGCAGGGACGAGCGCCCGCGCCGTCGCGCCGGTCATCGAGCAGCTGTTCATCGGCCTCGACGACGCGCTGCGGGACGAGCTGGCGGCCGAGCGCAAGCTCTACGTCATCCGCCGCCTGATCGAGAAGACGGCGGTCGAGGACCTCCACATCGCGTCGATGTCCTCGCGCACCCTCGTGTACAAGGGCATGCTGATCGCGCACCAGCTGGCGCCGTTCTACGCCGACCTGTGCGACGCGCGGACAGCGTCGGCGCTCGGACTCGTGCACTCGCGCTTCTCGACCAACACGTTCCCGAGCTGGCCGCTCGCGCACCCGTACCGGTTCATCGCCCACAACGGCGAGATCAACGCGCTCATGGGCAACAAGAACTGGATGCGCGCGCGCGAGTCCTCGCTGCGCTCAGACCTGTTCGGCGACGATCTCGAGAAGCTCGCGCCGATCGTGCAGGCGGGGAACTCGGACTCGGCCACGTTCGACAACGTCCTCGAGCTGCTCCACCTGGCCGGCCGCTCGGTCCCGCACGCGCTGATGATGATGATCCCGGAGGCATGGGACGGCCGCGAGGCGTTCATGTCCGAGGAGCTCCGCGGCTTCTACCAGTTCCAGTCCTGCCTGATGGAGCCCTGGGACGGCCCCGCCGTCATCGCCGCCACCGACGGCCACGTGATCGGGGCCACGCTCGACCGCAACGGCCTACGGCCGGGGCGCTGGATGGAGACGCGTGACGGTCACGTCGTGCTCGCGTCCGAGACCGGCGCGATGCCGACCCCGGAGTCCGACATCGTGCGCAAGGGCCGCCTGCAGCCGGGCAAGCTCTTTCTTGTCGACCTCGATCGTCATCGCATCGTCGAGGACGAGGAGATCAAGCATGAGGTGGCGACGCAGAAGCCGTATGCCGAGTGGTTCCGCACCTGCTCGGTCCGCTTCGAGGACCTGCCCGAGAAGGCGCCGCGCGTTCCCCGCACCGAGCCGTTGCGCACGCGCCAGCTCGCGTTCGGCTACAGCCAGGAGGACCTGCGCGTCCTGCTCGCTCCGATGGCGGCCGAGGGCGCCGAGCCGACGGGCTCGATGGGCAACGACCTTGCGCTCGCGGTGCTGTCGGACCGGGCGCCGTCGCTGTTCAGCTACTTCAAGCAGCTCTTCGCGCAGGTGACGAACCCCGCGATCGACCCGATCCGCGAGAACGTCGTCATGTCGCTGTCGAGCGGGATCGGCTCGGAGCTCAACCTGCTCGAGGAGAGCCCCGAGCACGCGCACCAGCTGGTGATGCACCAGCCGATCCTGCGCAACGCCGAGCTCGAGAAGCTGCGCCAGGTCTCACACGACATCTTCCGCGCCGAGACCATCGACATCACGTGGCCGATTCAAGACGGCCCGCGCGGGATGGCACAAGCCGTCGACCGCATCTGCGCCGAGGCCTCCTACGCCATCGACCGCGGCGCGAACATCGTCATCCTGTCGGACCGCAACGTCAGCGCGGAACGCGTGCCGATCCCGTCGCTGCTGGCCGTCTCGGCCGTGCACAACGATCTCGTGCGCTCGGGCACGCGCCTGCGCGCAGGGCTCGTCATCGAGTCCGGCGAGCCGCGCGAGGTCCATCACATGGCGTGCCTGATCGGCTACGGCGCGAGCGCGATCAACCCGTACCTCATGTTCGAGTCGCTGTGGGAGCTGCGCGGGCGGCGCAAGCTGCCCGCGGGCATGACCGCGGCCGAGGCCGAGCGCCAGGTGGTCAAGGCGATCGGCAAGGGGCTGCTGAAGGTCCTCTCGAAGATGGGCATCTCGACCATCCAGTCCTACTGCGGCGCCCAGATCTTCGAGGCGGTCGGGCTGCATCCCGACCTCGTCGACGAGCACTTCACGGGCACGCCGTCGCGCATCGGCGGGGTTGGCATGCACGAGCTCGCACGCGAGGCGCTCGACCGCCACGCGCGCGGCTATCCACGGGCAAAGGCGGCGCCGCCGCCCGAGGAGGAGGCCGCCGAGGGGCCGATCCTGCCGGTCGGAGGCGTGTACGCGTGGCGGCGCGGCGGCGAGCGCCACATGTGGGACCCGGAGACCGTCGCCCGCCTGCAGCAGGCCGCCCGTGCCACCGACGACCGCGACGAGGCATGGCGGCGCTACGAGCAGTTCGCCAAGCTGGTCAACGAGGAGAACGCGACCAAGGGCCTTTTGCGCGGGCTGCTCAAGCTGCGCACCGACTTCGCGCCGATCTCCGTGGACGACGTCGAGCCGGCCAAGGAGATCGTCAAGCGCTTCTCGACCGGCGGGATGTCGCTGGGCGCGTTGTCGCCGGAGTCGCACGAGGGGCTTGCCCAGGCGATGAACCGCCTCGGGGGCATGTCGAACACCGGCGAGGGCGGGGAGGACCCACGGCGCTACCGGGACGACCGGCGCTCGAAGATCAAGCAGGTGGCGTCGGGCCGGTTCGGCGTCACGATCGACTACCTCGTCAACGCCGACGAGCTGCAGATCAAGGTCGCGCAGGGGGCGAAGCCGGGCGAGGGCGGCCAGCTGCCGGGGCACAAGGTCGACCGCTACATCGCCAGCCTGCGCCACTCGACGCCGGGCGTCGGCCTGATCTCACCGCCGCCACACCACGACATCTACTCGATCGAGGACCTCAAGCAGCTGATCTACGACCTGCGCTGCGCCAATCCCCGCGCGCGGATCTCGGTCAAGCTGGTCTCCGAGATCGGTGTGGGCACCGTCGCCGCCGGCGTGGCCAAGGCCAATGCCGACCACGTCGTGATCGCCGGCCACGACGGCGGCACCGGCGCGTCGCCAAAGTCGTCGATCCAGCACGCGGGGGTGCCGTGGGAGATCGGTTTGGCAGAAACACAGCAGACGCTGATGCGCAACGACCTGCGCTCGCGCATCGTCGTCCAGACCGACGGCCAGATGCGTACCGGCCGCGACGTCATCGTCGCGGCGCTGCTCGGCGCCGACGAATACGGGTTCTCGACCGCCCCGCTGATCGCCCAGGGCTGCATCATGATGCGGGTCTGCCACCTCAATACCTGCCCGGTCGGCGTGGCGAGCCAGGACCCACAGCTGCGCGCGCGCTTCCGCGGCAAGCCGGAGCATGTCGTCAACTACCTGTTCATGGTGGCCGAGGAGGTGCGCCACCTGCTCGCCGCGCTCGGCCTGCGCCGGCTGGAGGACGCGATCGGGCGAGCGGACCTACTCGTCGCCGACGACACGGTCTCGCACTGGAAGGCGAAGGGCCTCGATCTCTCTGAGCTGCTCATCGTGCCCGACGTGCCGCCCGGCGTCGCGCGGCGGCGCACGCGCGGCCCCGACCCCGTGCTCGGCGACCACCTCGACCACGAGCTCATCGAGGCGTGCGCTCCCGCGATCGCCCGCGCCGAGCCGGTCGAGCTGCGCCGCTCGATCCGCAACGTCCACCGCGCCGTGGGCGGGCTGCTCTCGAGCGCCGTCGTGCGCGAGCGCGGGGCGGAGGGCCTGCCGCCCGACACGATCAGGGTCGACTTCCACGGCTCCGCGGGCCAGTCGTTCGCGGCCTGGCTGGCCTCCGGGGTGTCGTTCACGCTGTGGGGCGACGCCAACGACTACACGGGCAAGGGCATGAGCGGCGGCACGCTCGTGGTGCGCCCGGCCCCCGATGCCGGCTTCGTCGCCGCCGAGAACGTGGTGGTCGGCAACACCGTCCTGTACGGCGCCATCAGCGGCAAGGCGTTCTTCCGCGGCCTGGCCGGGGAGCGTTTCGCGGTGCGCAACTCGGGCGTGAGCGCGGTGGTCGAGGGTGTCGGCGACCACGGCTGCGAGTACATGACCGGCGGTCGGGTTGTCGTGCTCGGGCCCACCGGCATCAACTTCGCCGCCGGCATGAGCGGCGGGATCGCGTACGTGCTGGATCCCGACGGCGCCTTCCCCGAGCGCTGCAACACCGAGCTGGTCGACCTCGAGTCAGTCGACGGCGCCGAGGCGATCGAGCTGCGCGAGCTCCTCGCCGAGCATGCGGAGCGCACCGGCTCGGCCCTGGCGGCGAGGGTGCTCGAGGGGTTCGACGAGCTGCTCCCGACGTTCGTCAAGGTCTTCCCGCGCGACTACAAACGCGCCCTCGCCGAGCTGTCCAAGGCCGACGGGAAGGGCGACCAGGGTATCGACGTGGTCCTGCCCATCGCGCCCGCAGCCGCCCGGTAGGAGCGAGGCCATGGGCGAGCTCGGCGGCTTTCTGAAGATCCACCGTGTCGGCTTCGACAAGCGCGACCCGCATGCGCGCGTGCACGACTACAAGCAGTACTTCCGCGTGCAGCCCGAGGAGGTCCTGCGCGAGCAGGGCGCGCGCTGCATGGACTGCGGCATCCCGTTCTGCCACGACGGCTGCCCGCTCGGCAACCTCATCCCCGACTGGAACGACCTCGTCTACCACGGGCGCTGGCGGGAGGCGATCGACCAGCTCCATGCCACCAACAACTTCCCCGAGTTCACGGGCCTGATCTGTCCGGCGCCGTGCGAGGCGGCGTGCGTGCTGGACATCAACGACGACCCGGTGACGATCGAGCAGATCGAGCTCGGCATCATCAACCGCGCCTTCGCCGAGGGCTGGGTCGTGCCCGACCCGCCGGAGGTGCGGACCGGTCGCTTCGTGGCCGTGGTCGGCTCCGGCCCGGCGGGCCTGGCGGCGGCGGCCGAGCTCAACAAGCGCGGCCACGCCGTGACCGTCTACGAGCGCGACGAGGGCGCCGGCGGCCTCATGCGCTTCGGCGTGCCCGACGCCAAGCTCGAGAAGTGGATCATCGACCGGCGCGTGCGCCTGCTGGAGGCCGAGGGCGTGCGCTTCGAGTGCGGGGTGGATGTGGGCCGCGACATCACCACCGAGCAGCTGCGCGCCCGTCACGATGCGGTCGTGATCGCGACCGGCTCGCGCATCCATCGCGATCTCGAGGTCCCCGGGCGCGAGCTCGACGGCGTGCACTTCGCGATGGACTACCTCTACCAGCGCAACCGTTGGGTGGCCAAGCAGGAGGGCCGGCCCTACCAGCCCGCCGAGACGCCGATCGTCGCCGGTGGCAAGCGGGTGGTCGTGATCGGCGGCGGCGACACCGGCATGGACTGCGTCTCCAACGCGCTGCGCGAGGGCGCGCGCGACGCGATCATCCTCGACGTCTATCCGGAGCTGCCGCCGGGCGGCCGCGACGACCGCACGCCGTGGCCGGAGGCGCCCAAGCGCACGCCGACCACGTACGCGCTCGACGAGGGCGGCGAGCGCCGGTGGTCCAAGGAGGTCACGGCGCTAGAGGGGGCCGATGGCCGGGTGGTACGGGTCCACGGCCGCTCGGTCACCGGAACGTCGTCGCTCGACCTGCGCCCGGTCCCCGGCAGCGAGTTCTCCGAGGAGGCCGACCTCGTGCTCATCGCGATCGGGTTCACCGGGCCCGAGCGGCCGCTGCTCGAGCAGCTCGGCGTGAGGCTCGACCGGCGCGGCAACGTCCAGGACCACGCTTATGCGACCTCGGTGGACGGAGTCTTCGCCGCGGGCGACGCCCGCATGGGTCAGTCCCTCGTGGTGTGGGCGATCGCCGAGGGGCGCAAGTGCGCGCGGGTGGTCGACCGCTACCTCATCGGCCTGCGCGAGGTCGAGCCCCCGCTCGAGCCCGAGGAGGCGGCCGAGCCCGAGACCGGCGTGCTCGAGATGCCCACCGACGTCGTCTACGGCGAGGGCCGCTAAACGCGGTCGCCCGACCGCTCTACCCAAAGCTGATGACCTGCTGGATCCCGCTCGGCCGGTTGGTGTAGGCCATCGGAATCAGCTCGAGCGGCCCGAAGTGAATCGTCTGCGCGGCGGCGCTCTCGCGCCACGCCGCCGGGTCGGGGCCCTGCTGCGCTGCGAGTTGCTGTGCGGCCTGGTCGATCGCCTTCCACAGCGCTGCTGAGCAGCGGCTCACGCTGCCGTTGCCGCAGTACTTGCGCGAGTACGGCTGGCGCACCTTGCGGCCGAGCTCGGTCGAGAAGTCCTTGGCCATGTAGTGGTACCAGCCCGAGTACTGTCCGCCGTGGTTGCGGTTGGGCGAGTCGAAGCGCGACTGGCGCGTGGCGAGCTGGTCGCACAGCTTCTGGGTCAGCACGGGGCACAGCGCGGCGTTGGCCATGCGGGGCCAGCCCGCGTCCAAGATCGCCACGCCGGCCATGTCGAGGTTGCCGTCGCCGTCGAAATCGAGCCGCGGCGCACCGGCATCGGCCCATGCCTGGACCTGCTGCACGGCGTCCGCCGCGAGGTCGCTCGGGGCGCGGCCGCGGTCGAGCATGGCCTTCATCACGGGCCAGAAGACCCGCCCGCGGACGTCCTCGCTCGCGGCTGCGTTCATGGCGCCCACGACGGTGCCCAGCGTGTGCTGGGCCGTGTGGTTGAGGTTGTCGACGAGCATGTCGTCGCGCGCGATCATCGTCTCGTTGCCGAAGCGGGTGTCCGAGGCGGGGAACTTCGGCGCCGGCTTGTTGTTCCAGTTGACGAGGAGCCCGTTGGGGACGGTCCCCTGCGGATGCTTGGAGGCGCCGAGGTAGCCCTTCCACTCGTAGCGGCCGCGCCCATCGGTGGGTAGGTCGCTGTCGGCGCCGTTGGGGCGGATCGGCAGCAGGCCGGACGTGTAGAGCCCCGCGGTGGTCGCGTCCGCGTAGAAGGAGTTGAACGTTTGCGGCGTCTGCGAAGCGGCCTTGGCGAAAGCCGGGAACGAATTCACGCGACCGTAGGTCAGATCCTGGAAGAAGAGCTGGTCGAGGACGTCCTTGCCGTAGCTCGCTCGCCGGCGCGCGATGGCCACGGTCTTGCCCTTCGTCGTCTTGGCGTAGCCCCAGACGCTGCCGTGGACGGTCTTGTAGAAGACGACCGGGGTGCGTTGGTCGCCCTTCGTGATCGTGCCGGCGCTGACCTTCTCCATCCGCCTGCAGTGGCCCTTGTACTCGTAGCGGCGCCGGCTGCCGCCGCAGAGCGTCTCGGCGTAGCTGTCGATGATGTCGACGCTGGCCGACGTCAACGTCCAGGCGAAGCTCGCCGCGCGCCCGATGAGCATGTAGCCGGGAAACGGAGCGGAGGTGGCGCCGCGCACGTTGATGTCCGGGCCATGGAAGGCCATCTCCTCGACGAGGCCCGGGAAGAAGTACGAGATCTGCGGCCCGCCGACGAACAGCGGGTGTCCGGACGCCGAGCGGGCGCCGGAGGCGATGAGGATGTTGCTCGCCTGGTTCGGCGTGACGCCGGCCGCCGACGCGGCGCTCCCCGGCAGCTTCGGCCCCGCGCGGTCATAGCTGCCGTTCTTGACGCCGACGACGCCCTTGCGCGACGACGGCTCGGGGTTGTACGGCGCCGCATTGCGCAGCGTCGTGGTCGCGTCCGGATCAAGGCGGCCGCGCAGGTCCTCGAAGACGTCCATGCCCCCGGATGAGCCGAACTTCTTCTGCAGTCCGGTCAGGAACTCGCCGTTCTCGGGCTCGGCCCCGCCGCCCTCGCCGAGGAACTGCCCCTTGAGTGCGTTGAGGCCGTAGATGTCGATCCGCGTGAACGGCGGCGTGCTGGGCTGGTTGGCGCCGAACCACGCGTTGATGCCGGCGACGTAGGTATCGATGTCGTGCAGGAGCTGCCGCCCCTTGGCGCCGGCCTTGAGCACCTGGGCCGTCTGCCGCGCCACCATCCGGTTCGTCTGCCGGCTGGGCTCGAACTGGAAGAGACCGGCGGTGAGATCGATCGCCGACGTGTTGGGGACGTCGATCGCCGCGGTGAGGCTGTTGAAACGCGCCTGGCTGAGCAGGAGGCTGCGGTCCTCGGCGATGGCGTAGCCGGCGCCGAAGGTCACGTCATCATCGGTCTGGCCGTAGATGTGCGGGACGTTGAACTCGTCGCGGCGGATCTCGAGTCCGGGCCGCCCGGGCACGGTCTCGGTGCGGACGATCGGCCCCGGCTCCATGGCCTCGGACTTGAAGTAGCGCGGCAGCATCGCGTCGCTGACGTTGTCGCGCAGGGGCGTGAGCGCGTTGTACATCTGCGCCTCGCGCTCGGCCCCGGGGGTGGGCGTCTGGTACTGCCCCGACGGCAGGACGTTCAGTGCCGTGGTGGCGGAGTCGGGCGCCTGGGCGCCGGCAGAAGACGGGATGGCAACCAGGCTCACCGCGGCCACGGCAGCGATCCATCGCGACAGTCGACCCGCCTCCATGCGGGCGGGACCGTACCATCGCCGGCGTGCGCCCACCCGGCACCGACGAGCCGCGCCGCTACCTGCCGCGCTTCCACTGGGAGCTGCTGGCCTGCGGGGTGGGCGGCCACGAGCTCGTCGGCACGCGCTCGGCGCGCCTGCGGCCCGAGGACGAATTGATCGCCCGCGAGATGGACGGCGTGCGCTGGTACCGCTGCCTGCGCTGCGACTCGTGGCTGCCGCTCGAGCCGCCCGCCGAGCCCGAATTCGAGCACCCGCCCGAGCGCGGCGAGATCGAGCTGCCGCTGCGCGGCCGTCCGCTGCGCGACAAGATCGTGCTGCGCGCGATCGCGATCGACCGCGGCTTCCACTTCGTCGTGCTGGGCCTGCTGTGTGCGGCGATCTTCCTGTTCGCCGCCAACCAGCGGGCGCTGCGGGACACCTTCTACCACGTCGTCGCCGACGTCCAGGAGGGACTGGGGGGCGGGCCCGTCCGCAACGAGAAGACCGGCTTCATCCACGAGCTGGACAAGGTGTTCTCGCTGCGCGGCGCGGACCTGCACCTGCTCGGCGCTGCGGTCGGCGCCTATGCGGTGCTCGAGCTGGTCGAGGCGGTCGGCCTGTGGTTCGCCAAGCGGTGGGCGGAGTACCTGACGCTGATCGCCACGGCGGCCTTCCTGCCGCTCGAGGTCTACGAGCTCATCAAGAGCCTCTCGCCGCTGAAGTTCATCGCGCTGGGGGTCAACCTCGCCATCGTCGCCTACCTGCTCTACGCCAAGCGGCTGTTCGGGATCCGCGGGGGCGGCGCGACCGAGGAGGCGCTGCGCGAGCGCGACGTCGGCTGGCAGGCGCTCGAGCGCACCGGCCCGACCGGGGATCAGCTGACGCCCGCATCATCTTCATGACCTCCGTTCCGAACGCGTGCATCATCGGCGCCGGCTCCTCGGGCATCGCGGGCGCCAAGGTCCTCGCCGAGCGGGGCATTGCATTCGACTGCTTCGAGAAGTCCGACGAGGTCGGAGGCAACTGGGCGTTCGGCAACCGCAACGGGATGTCGGCCGCCTACCGCTCGCTGCACATCAACACTTCGCGCGAGCGCATGGAGTACTCGGACTTCCCGATGCCCAAGGCGTGGCCCGACTTCTGCCACCACTCGCTGATCAAGCAGTACTTCAACGACTACGTCGACCACTTCGGCATCCGTGACCGGATCACGTTCGAGACATCGGTCGAGCATGCGGCGCGGTGCGAGGACGGGGTGTGGGAGGTGTCTCTGTCGACCGGCGAGACGCGTCTGTACGACGCGGTCGTGGTCGCGAACGGCCACCATTGGGACCCGCGCTGGCCCGAGCCGCCGTTTTCCGGCGCGGACCGCTTCAAAGGGCGGCAGATGCACGCGCACGAGTACGTCGACACCGAGGGCTTCGAGCGACGCAACGTCGTCGTGCTCGGCATGGGCAACTCGGCCATGGACATCGCGGTCGAGGTCTCGCTGGTCGCGAAGCGGACCTTCCTGGCCGCGCGGCGGGGCGCGTGGATCGTGCCCAACTACCTCTTCGGGAAGCCGTCGGACCAGCTGACGGTCGACCCGCGCATCCCGTTCAAGCTGCGCCAGCGGTGGTTGCACGAGCTGGTCAAGCGCGTCGTCGGCAATCCCGCCGACTTCGGCCTGCCCGAGCCCGACCACCTGCTCGGCGAAGCGCACCCGACGCTCTCGAACTACATCCTCGCGCGCGTGGCGCACGGCGAGGTGATCCCGAAGCCCAACATCCGGGCGCTGGAGGGATCGCGTGTGCGCTTCGCCGACGGGTCGGTGGAGGACATCGACATCGTCGTCTACTGCACCGGCTACAAGGTCACGTTCCCCTTCTTCGATCCCGGGCTGATCGCGGCCCCCGACAACGACCTGCCGCTGTACCGGCGCGTATTCCATCCCGACATCGACAACGTGTTCTTCCTTGCGCTGCTGCAGCCGTTGGGGGCGACGATGCCGCTGGCCGAGGCCCAGGCGCAGTGGGTGGCGCGCTACCTGCGGGGCGAGTACCACCTGCCTCCGGATCCGGAGCTCCGCGCCGACATGGCGCGCGAGCGTGAGCGGATGTTCAGGCGCTACGTGAAGTCCAAGCGCCACACGATGCAGGTCGACTTCGACGACTACCTGCTCGAACTGCGCCGCGAGCTGCGGCGCGGCGCCGAGCGCGCGCGGCGGGCCGGGTTCGCCTTGCCGGTGCCGGCGCGGGCCGCGCGGACTGTCGATCTCCGGGGTCGCCATTCGTCTAGGGGGTGAGAACGTCAACGACGACAGGAGCACAAACGATGCGCAGCGTCCGCGTCTACGACCTCATGACCCTCGACGGCGTCATCCAGGCGCCGCATCCCAACGAGGAGTTCGAGCATGCCGGTTGGGCCGTCCCCTATCAGGACGAGGTGATGCTCTCCAACGCCACCCAAGGGATGGGGGGCGACGGCGCGCTGTTGCTCGGCCGCCGCACGTACGAGTCGATGGCTGCCGCTTGGCCCAATGCGCCGAAGGACAACCCGTTCACCGCGGTGATGAACAACTACAAGAAGTACGTGGCCTCACGGACGCTGTCCGGGCCGCTTCAGTGGCAGAACTCGGAGCTGCTCGACGGCGATGCGCGCGACGCCGTCGCGGCGCTCAAGGAGCAGGACGGGCCGGACCTCGTCGTGCTGGGCAGCGGCAAGCTGATCGGGTCGCTGATGGACGCCAGCCTCATCGACGAGCTCGTGCTGCCGATCCATCCGCTCGTGCTCGGATCGGGCCAACGGCTCTTCCCCGACGACGCGCCACCCGCAAAGCTGCAGCTCGTGGATGCCAAGCCGACGACGACCGGCGTGCTCATCACGACCTACCGGCCGGCATGAAGCGCTACCTCCTCAGCGTCTACCAGCCCGACGGCGCGCCGCCCCCGTCGGTGGACCTGGAGCGGATCGGGCGCGAACTTGCCGCCATCAACGAGGAGATGCGCGCCGAGGGCGCCTGGGTGTTCGCGGGCGGCCTGACGGCGGCCGACTCGGCGACGGTCGTGCGGGCTTGCACCGACGATCTTCTGATCACCGACGGCCCGTTCGTCGAGGGCAAGGAGCACCTCGGTGGCCTGACCATCCTGTCCGCGCCCGACCTCGACGCCGCGCTGCGGTGGGCTGGCCGGATCGCGGGGGCGACGGGCCTGCCGATCGAGGTTCGGGCGTTCGCGGACCACTGACGGTGGACGTGCCAACCGTCGATGTCGATCGCGTCTTCCGCAACGAGCACGGCCGCGCGGTCGCGGTTCTGGCCCGCGTCTTCGGCGACATCGGGGTCGCCGAGGACGCCGTCCAGGACGCGTTCGCTGCCGCGCTGCGGCGCTGGCCCCGCGACGGCGTTCCACACAGCCCGGCGGGCTGGATCATCACGACCGCCCGCAATCGAGCGATCGACCGCCTGCGCAAAGAGGCCTCGCGCGCGGACCGCCATGCCCAGGCCGCGCTGCTGCACGCGCGGGACGAGCCGGTCGACGAGGGCCCGGTGCAGGACGACCGGCTGCGGCTGATCTTCACCTGCTGTCATCCGGCGCTCGCGCCGGCGGCGCGGGTGGCGCTCACCCTGCGACTGCTCGGTGGCCTGACCACGCCGGAGATCGCGCGTGCGTTCCTCGTGAGCGAGTCCACGATGGCCCAGCGGCTGGTGCGGGCAAAGGCCAAGATCCGCGACGCCGGCATCCCGTACCGGGTGCCCGACGACGCCGACCTGCCTGAGCGGCTGCGCTCGGTGCTGGCCGTCGTGTACCTCGTCTTCAACGAGGGCTACGCGGCGAGCTCCGGCGATCGGCTCGTCCGCGATGACCTGGTCGGCGAGGCCATCCGGCTCGGTCGCCTGCTGGCCGAGCTCATGCCGGACGAGCCCGAGGTGCTCGGGCTGCTCGCGCTGATGGTGCTGACCGAGTCGCGACGGGCGGCGCGGGTCCCGGCCGATGGGGAGCTCGTGCTTCTGGCCGACCAGGACCGGACGCGCTGGGACCGCGAGCTGATCGCCGAGGGCCAGGCGCTCGTGCGCCGGTGCCTGCGGCGCGGCGAGCCGGGGCCCTACCAGCTGCAGGCGGCGATCGCGGCCGTCCACAGCGACGCGGCGGTGGCCTCGGACACCGACTGGCAGCAGATCCTGGCGTTGTACGACCAGCTGCTGGCGGTTGCGCCGACCCCGGTGGTGGCGCTCAACCGGGCAGTGGCGGTGGGCGAGGTCGAGGGCCCGGAGGCGGCGCTCGCCCTGGTCGACGGGCTCGACCTCGATGGCTACCACGTCTTCCACGCGGTCCGGGCCGACCTGCTGCTGCGGCTGGGGCGGACGACGGAGGCGGCGGGGGCGTATCAGGCTGCCCTAGCGCGGTGCGAGAACGCGAGCGAGCGCAGCTTCCTCTCGGGTCGGCTGGCGTCGCTTAGGTGAGGATCGCGTCGACGACCGCCGTGCAGGAGGACGACGGTATGGCGGGCGGGCATGCCAGGTTCTTCCAGGTTCGGTGGGCGCCTAGACTGGCCGCCGACGTCGTGCCTCGCTTCTGCCGCCACAACCGATTCATCGAGCGCTGCCCGATCTGCTCGCAGGAGGAAGGGCAGGTCGCCACGCCCGCCGCGCGGCCGCGCGTGGTCACGCGGACCGGCACGCGCCGCGCGGGCTCGCGCCGTGGGGCGACCGGGGTACGCGTCCGCCGTGCCGACCGCCCGGTCGCGGACGGCTACGCCAACGGCCTGGTGCCGGGCCTTCGCGCCAGCCCTGACGCCCGCCTGCTCGCAGACGAGATCGCCTTCGCCGCCGGGCGGCTGGCGGAGCTCGAGACCGATCCGCCGGGTCTGTACGCCGAGATCGCCGACTCCTCGGCCGCCGAGGAGGCCCTGTGGCTCGCCTTCCTGATTGCGTATCTCTCGCCGACCGAGGACGACGATCCCTTTGCGGCCATCCGCCACGCGCGCACGGACTGGTCCACGGGCGCGCTGCCCGACCTCGACGGCGTCGCGTGCGGCCCGCGCACGGCGCACGACCCCGAGCGCCGCACCGCCACCCTCGAGGCCTACCGCGTCTGGGCTGGGCGCGCCGGCGGGCAGCTGGAGGGGTTGCGCGGCGAAGCCGGGTGGAGCCCCGAGCGCCGCTTCGAGCGCGCCTACGAGCGCCTGTCGCTGCCGGGCCTGCACCGCGCCGCGCGCATGGACTTCCTTGCCATCGTCGGCCGGCTCGGCATGGTCGACCTCGCGCCGGACTCGCTGCACCTGCAGGGGTCCGAGCCGACCACAGTGGCCGCCAAGCGCGTGTTCGGCATCGGCGAGCCGATGCTGCTCGAGCGCCGCGCCCGCTCCCTTGCGGACGGCGTCGGGGTGTCGCTCGAAGCGCTCGACCTCGCGCTCTACAACTTCGGAGCCGGCGATCGGCGCGCCACGCTGGGCGCCTCGCGGGACGCCGCCGCCCGGGTCGACCGCAGCCCAATCGACGCGGCGCTCGAGCTCGACGCCGACTGAGCGCAACCGCGCGACGCCGACGCCGACGGTCCAGTGCGAAGAGCGTCGCGGGCAGTCGGCGCCCGGTTGACCTTCGCGCTCGTCCATCTCAATAGGTGGAACGGGCGTGGTCGGCTCGACCGGACCGGCCGTCGACGGTCTCGTTGAGGCGCGGGTTACCAGACCGCAGGGCACGCCGGCGCCTGGGAGCGAAAGGCCGACGTTGGCAGGGCCGGTTACGCTGCGCGGGAATTGTCTGGCGTCGAGGAACATTCAAGCTCGGGCGTCGGTGGCGATGCGTCTGAGTTGCTGCGCGAGCTCGTGTCCCATCGTCTGCCGGCGGCGGTGCTGCGCGAGGCGCGAGCGGCGGGCGCAGAGGAGGTAGGGCTCTATGTCATGGATATCGATGGCTCGCGCCTGATTCGGCTGGGCGGCGACGAGCCGTTCCCGGCTCGCGTCGAGGCGCCGTTGGGGCTGGGCCCTGAGCTTCCTCCAGAGAGCCTCGACCAGATCGCGGAGATCGTTTGCTCCAAGGTCCCTGGGGCAAACGTGCTTGCGCTGTCCATACGTGACCGCGCCGTCGGCGTTCTGGTCACCTGCGGTCAGTTGAACGGGAGCCTCGAGCGCCTGGCTGGTCAGGCGGCCCTGGCCCTGGAGCTCGCGAACGGCTACACCGACGTCATCCATCGCGCCCGACGGCGCAAGGACATCGACCCCGCCGGCGAGATCCAGCAGAACCTGCTGCCGCCCCGCATCGCCACCTTTGCCGGCGCCGATGTCGCCGGCGGTGTGCTTCCGGGATATCAGATCGGCGGCGACTTCTTCGATTACGCCGAAAACGACGACGGCCTGTGGCTGGCCGTCGGCGACGCGCTCGGCAAGGGCAATACGGCGGCGGCGATCTCGTCCCTGGCCGTCGGGGCGCTGCGGGCGGCCCGGCGCAATGATGCAACGCTCGAGCAGGCCGCCGAAGTCGTTCACCAAGCGAGCTTCGACCTGGGTGGCCCCTATCAGTTCCTGACCGCCGTGTTCGCGGTTTGGCACCCGGTCAGCCGCACGCTGGCCTGGATCAACTGCGGGCACCCACCCCCGTTGCTCATCGACCCCGACGGCGAGGTCACCGTGCTGGGCGGTGATGGGAGCTACCCGCTGGGGCTGTTTCGGCGCCGGCGCGCGTTTCGGCGCACCGAGCGCGCCCTCGAGCCACGCCAGCGCATCCTCCTCTACTCCGACGGTGTGTCCGAGCGCCGCGACAGCGCACGCAACCAGTTCGGCACCGAGAACATCAGCCGTACCCTGCGGGCGTGCGCCGACGCTACGGTCGCCGAAACCGTGCGGGCGTTGCAGGACGCCGTCCTGGAGTTCTCTTCACGTCCGCTGCGCGACGACGCCACCATCCTGCTCGTGGGCACAGACCGCGACGGGTAGTCACGGCCGTCTAGAGGTCGCGCGCGAGGGGCGCTGGGAGAACCGATGTCGCTACGCAGTTCTCCTAGTGCGTAAATTGCCGCCTGGGGTCGTTGTCGGGTCCCCGGCTTGACAACTCGGCGGCGAGGCGCAGCATCCCAACTGCTCTGCCGGCCCAACGGGTGCGCAACTCGTCCGGGCCGCGCCACCTCCCCCCTCCAGATCTCGTCGATGTCAACTTCGATTGTGCATGCGCTCAGCGTTGTGGGGATGCACGGGGCGAGGGGAGTGCTCGTCATTGTGCTGGGGCTGGCGCTGTTTTTGGCGGTGGTGGCGGTGGCGCTGTGGCAACCGATGCGGCGGCATGCGGGAGTGCTGATGGAGTCGCTCGGTCAGGGTCCCCGGGCGCTGGGCTGGTTGTCCGCCTGGCCGCGCGGGATGCGCACTGGGCGGGCGGCCGTGGACACAGTCGTGGAAGAGCAGTCTCTGCCGAGGAGGGACGGGTCCTCCGGTGTTGCGGTGATCGGTTATGCGACGTTGTCGCGACACGCTGGGAAGGGATTCGATCAGGAGCTGGCCAAGCAGGCCAAGGTCATCGCGCGGGCGTGTGACCAGCGTGGGCTGGTATTGGTCGAGGTGGTGCGCGAGGCCCCCAATGGCCCGGGACCGGTTCCCTCGCGGCGGGGGGACGGGCGGCCGGCACTGCGGTATGCGATGGCGCGCATCGCCGCCGGTGAGGCTGAGGGTCTGGTGGTTTCCGGCTTGCGACGACTGACCCGGTCCGCGGCCGAGCTGGCCCCGATCGTGGCGTGGTTTACCCGGCACGAGGCGCGGCTGGTCGCGGTGGCCCAGGGGCTTGACACCGCCGAGCGCGAGGGTCGGGCCGCTGCCCGGTTGATCATCGAGGTCTCGCGCTGGGAGCAGGAGCAGGTTGCGGACAGTTGGCACCCCGGCGTCTCCCTCCGCCCCTCGCCCAGCGCCGGCGTCGACGATGTGGCTGGCGGTGACGCAGGGGACGTCGGCGACCTTGCAGCCATAAGCGAATCCCGATGACTGTGCCGCGTTTCCCTCGTTGGCACGGGGGCTGGATGATCGTGACGGTCGCTGTAGTCGGGCTCGTCGCGTTGAGCGGACCGGCGCCGGCCGTGGCGTCCGAGGCCGGGCGTGCGGGTGCGACGCTGGTGCCGGGCGCGGGGTTTGATGCCCTCCAGGGGTCTGAGCGGGTGCGCGCGCTGCAGCGCCGCCTGCGCTCCGTGGGCGCCGCTCCCGGCGCGGTCGATGGGCGCTTTGGCGCCGTCACCCAGGCCGCGGTGCGGCGCTTCCAAAGCGCCCGTGGGCTGGCAGTCGACGGGATCGTCGGCCCCCGCACCGCGCGGCGGCTTGCGCGCATGAGGGAAACCCCGGTCGCAGTGGCGAGACGGGCCGGCCAGCCTCGACGCACACCCAGCCACCGCGGTCCCGCCGGGAGCGCGCATGCCCGGAGCACGCACGCAAGCCGCCCCAACCCGCTCGAGGTGCTGCTGGCGGCGGCGGTTGCCGCGATCGCACTTGCGCTGGTGTTCGCTGCCGGCGGGCGTGGGCGCCGGCGCCGGCGCGTCGACGAGAGCGTGCCGCCCGGCCCCGCGGCGGGCTACCCCCGGCCGGCGCCCGCGCCCACCGGCACCGCGGCGCCCCGCGGCGGGTCCTACGGGCGGGGCTCTCCCAGGGCCCAAAACGCGTCGGCGCGGCGAGCCGCACCGACGCCTCCAAGCTCCCCATCCGTGCGGCGTAAGCGTGGGGAGCGAACGGGGCGGACTCGGTCTGCCCCGGCGTCGCGCGGTAAGCCGGCGGCACCGCGGGTACGGGTGTTGGGCTATGTCAGCGTGCCGCGCGACGGAGCGCTCGAAGCAGCGGCTGCCCCACAGGCGCAGGCGATCGAGGCCGCGTGCGCGGCGCGCGGTTGGGCGTTCGTGGGGGGAGTGCGCGAGCCCGAGCCGGCGAAGGCCGACGGGCTCGAGCGTGCTGGGCTGGGGCACGCGCTGGCGCGTCTGGTGCGTGGCGAGGCCGACTGCCTGGTTGTCACCGAGCTGGCACGCCTGACCGGCACGTTGGTCGAACTCGGCGAGCTCTTGGACCGGCTCAGGCGCGCCGGCGCCCGCCTCGTGGTCCTCGACCTGGACATCGACACCGGCACCGAGGCCGGCCGGTTGGCGGCCAGCGCCCTGACCACGGTGAGCAGGTGGGAGCGCGAGCGCCTGGCCGAGGGCACCCGCGAGGCCGTGGCGACACCCGCGCCCACCGCGGTGTAGGACTCCACGCGGTCGGCGGTCCCGGACCGCAGCGAACTCGTCGAACAGATCACCCCGGACGGCCTCGCCCGGCGTCGGATGGGTCGACGGCGGTCGAACCCTTTCGTGGCCGCCGTTTGCAGCCCGATTACGCATACGTTCTTGTGCGTAAGCTGGGTGAGCGCTGACGGGTGGCGGAAGCTGGCCGGGTTGCAGTAAGTTGGACTGTCAGGGAACCCGTGCGTTTGCCTGAGCGTCCTGTACGGAGTGGCGGCCTGTGGCTGGTGATGTGCCTGCTTGCCGTCGGGTGCGTTATGGCTCAGCCGGCTGGTCGGGAGGGCGATCACGCGTCCGCCAAGGAGGTGCCGCCGCCCGCCAAGCTGACGAAGCAGTACCCGCTCGGACAGCGGCGACTGTGCTGCCGCGGATCCGGCCCGCGTAAGGGCGCAGCGCCCCCGGGGCCCGTGGCCACGCGCGCGCGGGTGGAAACGTACTCGTCGCCGTGGCCCCTCATCGCCGGTGCCGTGGCGGCGCTTGTGGCAGCGGTGAGCTGCGGTTGGGTCCTGGGCCGCCGCCGACCGCGCGTGTCGCCCGAGCGTGCCGAACTCGCGGCGCAACCGCGAGCACCGGTCGAGGTCGATAACACACAGGGGGAGCAGGCGATCGCCCTGCCCGCGTCCGCGGTTCCCCTGACACCTGCCCCCCGCACCCACTTTTCCCCGCCCGCCCGCGTGCTTGGCTACGCGTGCCTTCGGCCCGATGGTGACGGTGCGGAGCTCGAGGTCCGGTCGCAGGCGATGGCCATCGAGAACTACTGCCTGCGGCGCGGGTGGACGCTGCTCAAGGTCGTGAGAGACGTCGAGACACCCACCGGCAAGAGCCTCGCACGCCCAGGGCTTGGCTACGCGCTCGACCGGATTGCCGAAGGGCAGGCATCTTGCCTGATGGTCAGCAAGCTCGAGCGCCTCACGCGCTCAGTCGTTGAGCTCGCCGCCCTGTTCGAATGGTTCAAGGAGGCGGAGGCGAGGCTGGTAGTGCTGGATCAGCGCCTTGACACCTTCTCGCTCACCGGACGCATGACCGCCGAGACGATCGTCGCTGTGGGGACCTGGGAGCGCGAGAAGCTGAGCGGACGCGCGCGCCGTGGTGCCAGCGCGGCCCCGTGGACCGGACGTCCCGCCGTCGGTCAGATCCCGGCCCTTCATGAGCGCGTCGTCGCGTTGCGAAAACGAGGGATGACGTTGCAGGCGATCGCCGACACGCTGAACGGGGAAGGAGTGCCGACGCTGCGCGGGGGGGTCAAATGGCGGCCCTCGAGCGTGCAGTCAGCCCTCGGCTACAAGCGACCGAAGCGGAGCGGCGCGAGCCTCCTCCCCCCTAGCCGCCCCCAACCTCCCTCGGCTGGCGGCTCAAGGGAAGGAGCGAAGTGATAGCCGAGGAGCTGACAGTCGAGGTCGTCGCTGGGAACGCCGATCACGACGAGCCGCCGCGCCGTACCCGCGCGGAGGTGCTCGAGCGCGCCGTGGTCGCAGGTGGCGCGCTGCTGGCGGGTGGAGTGTTGATCACCGGCTTGCCCCGGCTCGCGACATCGGCTCCGTCCCCCAAGCAGGACGCCGAGATCCTCAACTTCGCGTTGCTGATCGAGCAGCTGCAAGCGGCCTTCTACGCCGAGAGCCTCGCCCACGGCCGGCTTCGTGGCCAACTACGTCAGTTTGCGGAGGTGGTCGAGGGACACGAGCGAGCCCACCGCAAGTTCGTCGAGTCGGCGCTCGGGAGCAACGCGCACGGACCTCCCCGCTTCCGGTTCGGGGAGACGACGAGCGATCCGGCAAAGTTCGTCGCCGCGGCGGTCGCACTCGAGGACACCGCGCTCGCCGCCTACAACGGCCAGGGCCCCAACCTCACTGCGCCGACGCTCGGCGCGGCCGCGAGGATCGTTTCGGTCGAGGCACGCCACGCTGCCTGGGCGCGCGTCCTGGCGGGACAGACCCCGGCGCCCGTAGCCGTCGACCAGCCCGCCGGGGAAGGGCAGGCGAGGGCGGCGCTCAAACGAAGTGGGCTGCTCGGTGGCTGAGGACCGCACCCTGCGGCCGTCCCCCTCGCCACTCTGGCCAGGCGGGCCGACCTTTGACGAGATCGACCCAAGCGGGGCCATCAGCGAGGCGGCCGACCGGATCAGGTCAACTACACGCGGCGGGCTCCTGAAGCAGGCGGGTGCCGGGGCGACGATCCTGCTCGGGTTCCATACCCCTGCCGCGGGCGCGGCCGCGCCCGCGTCGCAGAAGCGGGACCGCGCGATCCTCAACTACGCTCTCCTGCTCGAGTACCTGCAGGCATCCTTCTACACCGAGGCCGAGCGCATGCGCGCCCTGAAGGGCGCCTTGGCGCGCCAAGCGCAGGTCGTCGGCGCACACGAGCGGGAACACGTTCGGTCGCTGCGCGCGGCGCTCGGTGGGGCGGCGATCGGACGGCCCCGGTTTGACTACCGCGGCGTGACCGAGGACCCGTCCGCCTTTCGAGACACGGCTGTGGCTTTCGAGGATCTGGCAGTCGCGGCGTATAAAGAGCAGGCGCCGCGCGTGCAGTCGAAGGGACTGCTGGGAGCCCTGCTGTCGATCCACTCGGTCGAGGCACGGCACGCGGCATGGATCAGGTACCTGGCCGGGCGGCTGCCGGCCCCCGACGCGTTCGACGAGCCGATGTCTCAGCGTCGGGTGGTTGCAATCGTCGACGACACCCGCTTTATCGTCGCGCCGGCAAAGACGAGCGGAAAGAAACGCCCCCGGTTCACCGGGTGACCATCACCGCGCCCGAGCGTCGCCGACTCCGGCGCGCCGCGTTCGTCGCCGGTGCCCTGGTCGCCATCGCCGGTGTTTGCGTTGTGGTGGTCTCCCTGTTGACCACAAACCGCAGCCACACCTCGCTCCCGCCCCCGCCCCGCTCCGCGCTGCCCTTCGGGCGCCCAACGCCGCTCGCGTCGGACGCGCATCTGGTCCGCTGGGCGCCAGTCAGTGAGGCGGCGGTCGCACGCCGTGCCCCCGACCCCAGCGCGCCGCCGGTGGCCCGCATCGACACTCGCACACCCGAACACACGAGAAATATCGTCGGGCTGCTGGGCAGAACGCGCGGCCGAGGCGGCCGACTATGGGTGCGAGTGCGCTTGGCGATCCTTCCAAACGGCACCAGCGCCTGGGTTCCCAGGCGCGCCCTCGGCGGCTATGTGTTCGTGCACACTCGACTCGTCATCGACCGCCGTCGTCTGCAAGCAGTGCTCTCCAGAGACGGCCGCGTGGTTTTTCGTGCGCCCGTGGGCATCGGCAAGCCGGCGTGGCCGACCCCCCGGGGCGAGTTCTATGTCCGGGATAGGCTCACCAGCTACCGCAGCCCGGCCTACGGACCGCTCGCCTTCGGCACCAGCGCGCGCTCGCTCGTGATGACGGACTGGCCGGCCGGCGGCTATATCGGCATCCATGGCACCGACCATCCGGAGCTGCTGCCGGGCCGCGTCTCGCATGGTTGCATCCGCATGGCGAACCGCAACATCCTCCGACTGGGTCGCCTGATGCCGGTCGGGACGCCCGTCATCGTGCGCTGATCGGCGGCCGGGCGAGCACGAGCAGGTGAAACGTAGGAGAGTCCAGGACGGGAGCGGCAAGCGATGGAGCCCTACTTCGATCTCGGCACCTACACGCGAGGGACGTCGACGGCGTCGACGAGCGCCCAGACGTGGTTCGACCGCGGACTGGTGTGGTCCTACGCGTTTCACCACGAGGAGGCGATCCGGTGCTTCGAGCGCGCGGTCGAGCACGATCCGGGCTTCGCGCTCGCCCACTGGGGGATCGCCTATGCGATCGGGCCGAACTACAACAAGGCGTGGGAGGCGTTCGACCCGGTCGATCTCGCCGTGTCGTTGGCGCGTGCTCGAACAGAACTCGGGCTGGCAAGTAATGCGCGGGCTTCCGCGCTCGAACGCGGGCTGATCGAGGCGTTGAGTGCCCGCTTCCCCACCGACGATCCGGACAACACCGATGCGCTGCTCGCCGGCCACGCGAGCTACGCCGACGCCATGGCGCGCCTCGCGGAGACATACCCCGACGACATCGACGTCCAGGCACTCGCCGCCGACGCAATGGTCAACGTCACGGCATGGGCGTTGTGGGACACCAGAACCGGCGAGCCGGCGCCGGATTCGCGGGTGGTGCAGGCCAAGCGTGTCCTCGATGACGCGCTTGCCACGCCTGCCGGCCGTGAGCACCCGGGAGTGCTGCACTTGTACCTGCACACGATGGAGATGTCGGGCACTCCGCAGGAGGCGTTGCCCGCCGCCGACCTGCTGCGTGGGCTGGTGCCGGATGCGGGACATCTCGAGCACATGCCGAGCCATATCGACGTACTGTGTGGCAACTATCGCGGCTCGGTGGTGGCGA
>JBJMKX010000047.1:0-24800 GCA_045805605.1 Solirubrobacteraceae bacterium | reverse complement strand
GGCGTGGCGTGGGACCGCGGGAAGCCCTATGCGTCCAAGGGGGGCTCGGGCTGGGGCGTGCGGACGCTGGTCGAGCTCGCGCGGCGGGCGGCAGCCGACTAGCGGGCGCGCGCGAAGCGCGCGTTTCGCGCGCCTTTCCCGGCCGCACTTGAACGGCAGCATCGAAGGAGGGGATCCCGGAGAGGGTTGGGGCCTTAGGTGGGCATATACCGCCTAAGGCCCCACGCCTCCGGACTCATCCTCCTTCGTCGCCGCCGTTTACGCGCCCGACCTCCGCCACCACGCCACGTACCCCAGCACCCCGAGCGCATTGACCACCACGCCCTGTGTGCGCCGCCCAGACGGCGGCGCCACGATCCAGCCGACCGCGATGAGCGCCTGCGCCGCCAGCAGCGCCGCGAACGCGGGGCGGCTGCGCGCTCGCAAGATCCGGCGCGACGCGAACATCGCCGACACGCCGGCCGCGTAGCCGACGAGTGAGGAGGGGCTTTGCCCGGCGCCAGCGCTCGGCGCGGCCGTCGCGTTCGGCGTCGGGCGGCTCGGTCATGTCTGCGGCTCCGGCATACGGGCGGCCAGCTCGTCGTCGGACGGAACGATTCCGAGGTCCTGCAGGAAGGCGAAGCGGTCGGCCACGCCCCAGCTCTCGGCGATGCGGCCGTCCGCGATGCGCCATACGAAGAAGGCGCGGATCTCGCCCCTACGCCCCGTTGCGCCGCCGCGCCGGTAGTCGCCGGTGTCAGTGCCGGCCATGACCACCAGTGAAGCGACCCGGTCGCCTTCGGCGACGACCTGCTGGACGTCGACGTGGAGGTCGTCGAAGGCCCTCCGGATCATCGCGATGCCGCCGCGGATCGAGTCCGGTCCGGTCGGCGCGTCGAGAACGATGGGGTTGTGGGTGACGACGTCGGGCGCGACGAGCTCGTCGACCACCTCCAGCCTGCCGGCGTTGAAGCCCTCCTCGAACAAGCGTCGGACGACCGCCTTGTTGGCCTCCAGGTCGACTGCCATGGGGCGACAGTACAGAGAGAGCGCGCGACGGTCAGTCGGCCTAGGGCCGACTGGGACGGCGTGCGCATTTGGGATGTCAGGATGCCCGGACATGGACTTCGACCTCTCCGACGACCACCGGCTGATCCGCCGCACCGTGCGGGAGTTCGCCGAGGGCGAGGTCGCGCCCGTCGCCGAGGAGCTGGACCGCAACAAGCGCTTCCCCTACGACATCGTCCGCCAGCTCGGCGACCTCAACCTCATGGGCATCCCGTTCCCGGAGCGCTACGGCGGCGCCGGGGCCGACACCCTTGCCTACACGATCGCGGTCGAGGAGCTCACGCGGGTCGACTCGTCGGTGGCGATCACGATGTGCGCCCACACGTCGCTCGGCACCCAGCCCGTCTACCTGTTCGGCAACGACGAGCAGAAAGAGCGCCTCCTGCCCGACCTCTGCTCCGGGCGCAAGCTGGGCGCGTTCGGCCTGACCGAGCCCGAGGCGGGGTCGGACGCGGGCGCCACGCGCACGCGCGCCCGCGAGGACGACGGCGAGTGGGTGATCGACGGCGCCAAGCAGTTCATCACCAACGCCGGCACCGACATCTCCGGCCACGTGGCCATCACGGCGGTGACCGGGGAGAACGAGGTCTCCAACCTCATCGTCGAGAGCGGCACGCCGGGCTACGAGGTCGGCCAGGCGTACCGCAAGATGGGCTGGAACGCGTCGGACACCCGTCCGCTCACGTTCACCGAGTGTCGTGTCCCCGCCGAGAACCTGCTGGGGCAGCGGGGCGCGGGGTTCAAGCAGTTCCTGCAAGTGCTGGACATCGGCCGCATCGGTGTCGCCGCGATGGGGCTCGGCCTCGCCCAGGGCGCCTTCGACCAGGCGCTGGCCTACGCGAAGGAACGGCGCGCGTTTGGGCAGCCGATCGCGCGCTTCCAGGCCATCGGGATCAAGCTCGCCGACCTGTCGACCGAGATCGAGGCCGCGCGCCTCCTCACCTACAAGGCCGCCCGCGAGAAGGACCTCGGGCGGAACTTCACCCTCACCGCCGCCCAGGCCAAGCTCAAGACGGGCCGCGTGGCCGTGCGCATGGCGGAGGAGGCGGTCCAGATCCACGGCGGCTACGGCTACATCGAGGAGTACCCGGTGTGCCGCTTCTACCGGGACGCGAAGATCCTCACCATCGGCGAGGGAACGGACGAGGTCCTCCAAATGGTGATCGCGCGGGCGCTCGGGGCCTAGCGCGGGCGTGCGGCGCTACGTCGCCGTCTGGGTGCTGCTGTTCGCGGTCTACGCCGCGACCATCGGCACCGACGCGTTCGGGACGTCGCGGTTCGGGGGCGATGAGCCGCACTACGTGCTCATCGCCCGCTCGATCGTGGACGACGGCGACATCGACCTGGCCAACCAGTTCGCCGAGCGCCAGTACACGGGCTTCTATGCGTACCGGCTTGCGCCGCTCGGCCACCGCACGGACGGCCGGCTCGACGAGCCTCTCGGCGTCGGACTGCCGCTGCTCGTCGCCCCGGCCTACGCCGCCTTCGGAGCGAGCGGGGTCGAGGTCGAGCTCGCGGCGATCGCGGCGCTGGCCTTCGTGCTCGCCCTTGCGCTCGCGCGGCGGCTCGTGCCCGAGCCGTGGGCGACCGCCGGGCCGCTTGCGGTGGCCCTCTCGCCGCCGGCGCTCGCCTACGCCACAGCGGTGGTGCCCGACATGGCCGCCGGCGCCGCGCTGGCGGGCGCCCTCCTGCTCGGCCTGCGCGCCCGCGCCCGGCCGCGCCTGAAGACCGCGCTGGCGTGCGGGGCGGTGCTGGCGATGCTGCCGTGGCTCGGAGCGCTGTACGTGGTCCCCGGCGCAGTGGTCGCTTTCGCGCTGGCGTGGTGGATGGGGCGCCAGCACCGCGGCTGGTTCGCCTTGGTCGGGCTCGAGCTGGTGCTCGCCTCGCTCGTGGCCTACGCGACCGCAAACGAACGGCTGTTCGGCGGCCTGGTGCCCGAGGCCGCGGGCGGGCCGCTGACCGGCGCCCACGACGCCGGCGACTATCTCGACCGCGCCTACCGCCTGGTGGCGCTGTGGATCGACCGCGACTACGGTCTGCTGCGCTGGGCGCCGGTGGTTGCGCTGGCGTTCGTCGCGGCGTGGCTGCTGTGGCGCTCGCGCCGCGACCGCGTGGCCCGCGCGGTGCCCGACCAGCGCGACGTCGAGGCGGCGGCGCTGGCGCTCGTGCTCGCGTGCGCGGCGCAGGTGGCCGTCGCGGCGTTCGTGGTCCCGACGATGTTCGGTTTCTGGTTCCCCGGCCGGTTCCTGATCGCGGTGCTGCCGTGCGCGGCGGCGCTCGTCGCCTGGGGACTGCGGTTCGTGCCGCGCCGGCTCGCGTTCGCGCTCGTCCTCCTCACCGTCGCCGGGAGCGTATGGCTGTACGTTCAGTGGCGGCTCGGCGACGTCGACTGGGTGGCGCCCTCGTCGAGCGCGCCGTGGGGGCCGCTCGAAGCGGTCTTCCCGCGCTACGGGACGGGCTCGGCCTACGCGACCGTGGTCACCGCGCTGGTGGCGGCGGGCGCGCTTGCGCTGGTCCTCAACGAGTGGCGGCAGCAGCGGGCGCTGCGGGGGATGGCGCGCCGCGCGTTCCGCGGCGCGTGACCCGGACGCGCCCGTGCACGGGTGGGCGCTAGGCGTAGCGCAGCGACACGGCGCCGAGCGGCCCGAGGTCGAGCGCGACCGACCGTCCCGGCTCGGCCCACAGGATCGGCGTCAGCGCGCCGGCGATGATGCGGTCGCCGGGCGCGAGCTCCTCCCCCGCCTCTGCCAGCCGGCCGGCGACGAGCGCGATGACGTCGGCGGGGTCGCCAACCGTCTCGGCCAGGTCGAGCTCCGCCTCGGGCGCGCCGTCGCGTTCGATGCGGGCGGTGATGCCCTCGAACGGGCGCGGCTCGACTTCGGCGCCGAAGACGACGCCGCGGTGGAAGATGTTTTCGGCGAGAATCGTCACGAGGTCGTCGAACGGGCGGTCGATGTCGACCAGCTCGATCGCGGGCGCCAGCCCGGCGACGGTGCCGCCCTCGCCGACGGTGATGGCCAGCTCGGGCTCGGCGCCGAGGCGGGTGGTGCCGGCCAGCGGGAACTCGGCCGGATGCTCGAGCAGCGTCCCCGACGCGATCCAGCCGACGACCGGGCGGTCGAGCTCGAGCTCCTCGAGCACGGCGGGCGCGTTGAGCCCGATCTTCCAGCCGACGCGCTCGACGTCGGCGTTGGCCAGGGCAGAGCGCCAGCCCGAGAGCTGGATCCGCATGCCCCGCTGCACGCGCTCGTCGGTCAACTGTCCTGCTCCTTCTCCAGGAGCGCCGTCGCAGCGCTCGCCGGGTCGAGCCGCCGTGCCACCACCTCGTCGAGCAATCCGCCGAAGGTGGGGTCGGCGTCGACGTCCTCCTCCAGGCGGCGGCGGAGGCGCCCGGTGGCGAGCGCGATCACCTCCGCGCGCAGGTTGCGGCGTCGGCGCTCTGCCAGCGTCCCCTCGGCCTCGATGTGGGCGCGGTGCTCGTCGAGCCCTGCGACGATCTCTTCGATGCCCGTCCCCTTGGCCGCCTCGGCGGTGACGATCGGCGGGATCCAGCCCTCCTGCGGGCCGAGCGTGAGCACGCCCCTGATCTCGCGCACCATCGTGTCGGTCAGCGGGTGGTCGGCCTTGTTGACGACGATGAGGTCGGGGATCTCCATCACGCCTGCCTTGAGCGCCTGGATCGAGTCGCCCGACCCCGGTTGCAGCACGAGGACCACGGTGTCGGCGTGGTCGATGATGTCGACCTCGGCCTGGCCGACGCCGACCGTCTCGAGGAACACGTCGTCCTTGCCGGCCGCGTCCATCAGCAGCGCGGCCTGCAGCGCAGCCTCCGAGAGCCCGCCGAGAGCTCCGCGGTTGGCCATCGAGCGGATGAAGACGCCGGGGTCGAGGAAGTGCTCGGACAGGCGGATGCGGTCGCCGAGCAGGGCGCCACGCGTGAAGGGCGAGGAGGGATCGATCGACAGGACGGCGATGTTCCGGCCCGCCTCACGCCGCGCCTTGGTCAGCGCGCCGATCAGCGTCGACTTGCCGACGCCGGGCGGCCCTGTGAAGCCCACGATCGCCGCGCGTCCGGTGCGCGGGTAGACGTCGCGCACGAGCTCCCACCCCGCCGGGTCGTCGTCCTCGACCAGCGAGATCCCGCGCGCCAGCGCGCGCTTGTCCCCGTCGACGAGGCGCTGCGCGAGGGGTCGGTCGTCGGGCATGGCGGCGCGGAATGATGGCAGGGGCGCCGCGCGCGGACGCTCCGCGTCAGCGTCCACAGGAGGAGGCACGCCCGCCGCCAACGACGGCACTTTACGATTCGCCGGCCATGGATACCGCTGCCGCTCCGCCGCAGATCGAGGGGGTTCCCGCCGCCGTTCGGGGCGAGCCGGCGCCTCGGCACGGCGGGCCGCTTACGCTCGTGCGCTTCCTCCGTGCCAAGGGCATGCTGAGCCCGAAGTACGCGCGGCTTGCGCTGCGGTTCGCGTGGCTGAAGCTCCGTTGGCGCGGGCGGCTCGTCACCGACGGGCTTGCCTTCGTCGGCCCCGGCGTCACGCTCGAGATCAAGCCGGGTGCCCGGCTGTACCTCGGGCGCTGGTCCTGGATCGGCCACGGCACGAAGATCCGCGTACACGAGGGCGAGGTGCGCATCGGTGCCAAGACGGTGCTCGGACAGGAGTGCACGATCTCCGCCTTCCAGCATGTCGCCGTCGGGCGCGAGTGCATCCTCGCCGACCGCGTCATGCTCATCGACTTCGACCACGGCGTCGTCGAGGTCGAGCGCCCCATTCGCCTGCAGGGCATCTACAAGCGCGAGGTCAACGTCGGACACAACTGCTGGATCGGCTACGGCGCCTGCGTTCTACGCGGCGTCACCGTCGGCGACAACTGCGTGATCGGCACGAGCGCCGTCGTCACCAAGGACGTCCCCGACAACGCCGTCGTCGCCGGCGTCCCCGCGCGCGTCATCCGCATGCGCGACGCGCCCCGCACGCTGCGCTGGCGCTGAGACGACGACCTCGCCGCCGCGGTCCGGAACGAGCGTCACATGCCACAGCCGCTGGGCCTCGGCGCCGCGCCCCGGCGGCGCCCCCAGCTCGACCCGCTCGAGCACCGCGCGCAGCACCACCTCGATCTCGAGCTGCGCGAACGCCGCCCCCAGACAGCGGCGCACCCCGCCGCCGAACGGGATCCAGGAATACGGCGCCGGCGAGCCGCAAACGCGGTCGCCCGCCTGGCCGCCTTCGGCGGTCGGCGGCTCGACCGCTCTAAGGAACCGCTCGGGCCGGAACGCCTCGGCGTCGGGCCAGATGTCGCCCGCACGTTGCACGGTGGTGATCGCCGGGGCGACCATCGTGCCGGGCTCGATGTCGAATCCGGCGACCCGCGCCGGCCCGGCCACCACCCGCGCAACGTCGAGCACGACCGGCCGGATCCGAAGGACCTCCTTGACCGTCGCCTCCAGGTAGTCGTCGTCCTCGCGCGCCCGCGCGGCCACCTCCGGATGGCGGGCGAGCCGCTCGCACGCCCACGCCAGGCCGGTCGCCGTGGTCTCGTGCCCGGCGAGGAGCAGGGTCATGAGCTCGTCGCGCAGCGCGCCGTCGGGCAGCCCCGCCCGCAGCAGCAGCGAGAGCACGTCGACTCGATCCTCCAGGCGCGGATCGCGCCGCCGTCGCGCGATCTCGTCGAACAGGATCGCGTCGACACGATCGCGAAGGCGCAGGAAGCGGCCGAACGGGCTGCGCGGCCCGAGGTCCACCCGCATCCACTCGAACCACAGGTAGGCGGGGTTCTGGTTCATCAACGCCGTCAACAGCTCGCGCAGGCGAAGCAGGCGCTCGCCCTCCGCGAGGCCGAACACCGTGCGCAGGATCACTTCGAGCGTGATCCGCTGCATCGAGGGGCGCACGGCGAACGGGCGCCCCACCGGCCAGCGCTCGACCTCCTCCCCGGCCACGTCCGCCATGACGCCGGCATAGCGCCGCACGGCCGCGCCGTGGAACGCGGGCAGCATCAGCTTGCGCGTGCGCAGGTGCTCGTCCCCGTCGAGCAGGAGCAGCGACGCCCCGCCCAGGGTCGGGCGCATGAACTGGTTTGCCTCGCCCGCGCGGAACACCCCGACGTCGCCGGTGAAGACCTCCTTGATGGCCGCCGGATCGGCCAGGTACGTCAGCCGTCCGAACGGGACGATCCGCAGCTGGAAGACGCCGCCGTAGCGGCGCCGGCACGCGTCGAGGAAGGCGACCGGCCGCGCGGAGAAGAGCGCGCTCTGGACGAGGGCGGGGAGTGGCGGCCCGGGTGGTCGTGCCATCCGGGCGCGATTCTCCCATGGTCAGTCGTCGCGGGGGGCGGTCAACGAGGGTTCAGCGCGCGGCGACGCGGGCGACGTCGGCGTAGATCCCCGCCGTCTGGCGCGCCACGTCGACCCAATCGAACCCCAGCACGTGCTCCGAGGCCTCCGCGACGAGCCGGTCGCGCAGGACGTCGTCGGTGAGCAGGCGCTCGACCATCGCCTCGAGGTGCTCGGCGTCACCGCCGTTGAAGCGCAGCCCGACGCGCTCGTCCGAGGGCACGATCTCGCGCAGCCCGCCGGTGTCGGCGACGATGCACGGACAGCCCGACGCCATCGCCTCGAGCGCCACGAGCCCGAACGGCTCGTACAGCGACGGCACCACGCACAGATCGGCGATCCGGTACAGCGAGTGCAGGACGTCGTCGCCGATCCACCCCAGGAACGTGCCGTGCTCCATCAGCCCGAGCTCGGACGCCTGCTCTCGCAGCTGCGCCTCGTGGGTGCCGCTGCCGGCGACGAGGAAGCGCATGTTGCCCAGCCGCTCGATCAGGCCGGGCAGCGCGTCGAGCGCGAGCTGGAACCCCTTCTCGTAGACGAGCCGGCCAACGAGGACGACCAGCCGTTCGTCGGATGCCGCGAACCCCGCGCGGAGGTGGTCGAGGTCGGCCACCGGCTCGAGGTCGGCCGGGTCGATCCCGTTGGGGATGACGCTCACGTGCTGCTCCTCGAGGCCGTAGATGTCCGCCACGTGCTCGCGCATGTAGTGCGAGCACGTCACGACCCGGTCGGCCCTGTTCGTGACCCAGCGCTCCACGCCATGGATGTAGGACTGCGGGTGCTTGTCGACCCAGCCCTGGTGGCGGCCGTACTCGGTCGCGTGGATCGTCATCACCAGCGGGCAACGGAAGCGGCGCGCGAGGTGGTCGCCGGCCGACGCGATCAGCCAGTCGTGGCCGTGGACGAGGTCGAAAGCGAAGCGGTCCCCGAGCTCGACTCCGGCGGCGAGCATGTCCGAGTTCATGTGCTCGACCCAGGCGACGAACTCGTGCAGGTCGCGCGGCCGGCGCGGCTCGCGAACGCGGTGCACGAGGACGCCCTCCACCTCGCGCTCGGCCGGGAGGTCCTCGTCGCCTCGAGTCAACACGTGGACCTCGATGTCTTCAACAGCGACGAGGTGCTCGGAGAGCTTGCGCACGTGGCGCGCCAGCCCGCCCTCGACGACGGGCGGGTACTCCCACGAGAGGATCAGGACGCGGAGGCTCACGGCACGAGCAGGGTGGCGGGCGAGCAGTACGGAGCGACGTTGCGGACCCTGCCGGCGCGGGAGTGTAATTCGACCGCTTTTACCGACGCGGCAGCATGGGCCACGGCCCGCTCGCGTCCGTAGGGGGCCGCGACCTCGCGCGTGACCATGAATGCCCAGTCGCTGGACTGGGCGAGCAGCAGCTCGCGGACTGCGGCCTCCGTGGCAGCCCTGCCCGCGCCGACCACGCGCAGCTCGGCGTCGCGCGCCGCCCAAATGAGGTCCGCCACCTGCGGGCCCGACCAGGTGTGCAGCGTCCGCGGCGTGCCCCACGTCGTGGGCGGCAGGTCGGGCGGGGCGAGGTCCGGCGGATGGCGTTCGAGCGCCTCGTCCAGCGGCGCGATCGTGAGCCCCTGCGCCTCGGCCTCGTCCAGCACCGCCTGCAGCCACCCCGCCCCCTCATACCACCAGTGGCCGAGCAACTCGGTGTCGAACGCGCAGACCAGGAGCGGCGGACGCCCGAGCCGCTCGCGGCACGCGTCGAGCCGCGCGCGCGTGCGGGCGACGAAGCCGGCGGCGTGCTCGCGCGCCAGCGCGAGCGCCGCGTCGTGGTCGTAGGGGGAGCCGTCGTTGGCCCACGGGCGGTGCTGGTGGATCGTGTGGTGGTGGTAGTCGCGGTAGGTTCCGTGGGCGGGGTAGCCATGGTCGCTCCAGGCGAGCTCGAGGGTGACGCGGTCGATCGGCACGAGCAGCGGCCCGGCGGCCGAGCGCAGGGGCACGCCGTGCTCGGGCGCACCGAGGCCGAGCACGTCGGTCAGGTCGACGCACGTCGCATGCACGCCGGCCTCCTCGAGCAGCGCGTCGAGCCACGGGGCATGCGCGCACTCCGGCAGCCAGAAGCCGCCGGCCCAATCCCCGTGGCGGCGCCGGAACGCCTCGATCCCTGTCTGCACCTGCAGGCGCACCCCGGCGTCCGTGGAGCACAGCGGCAGCACGGCGTGCGTGGCCGCCGACGTCCACGCCGCATGGGCCATCAGCGGCCCGAGTAGGTCGCCGCCGAGCGTCTCGAACCGATCCGCGGCCCGGCTGTAGTCGCCGCCGGCGCGCTCGACCTCGGCCGCCAGCACGTCCTCGCCGCCGGCCCGCAGGCCCTCGACGTCGCGCGCGTGGGTTTCGGCCCGCACCCCGCGCAGGAAGCCGAGGAAGCGGTCCGCGACGGCGGCGTCGTCGCGCAGCGCCTCGAGCTGGTCGGCCAGCACCGGCGTGACGGAGAGCGTGATCGGAGCGCCGGCCTCGAGCACGTCGAGCAGCGGCAGGTACGAGGTGGCGATCGCCTCCCACAGCCACTCCTCGCCGAACGGCCACGTGCCGTAGCCCTCGACATAGGGCATGTGCGAGTGGAGGACGAGCGCGAGCTCGCCGCGGTCAAACGCGGTCGCCCGGCCGGCCGCCGCCGGCAGCCGCCGGCTCGACCGCTCTACTTGCACACCGCGAGAAAGTCGAGGGCGCGGTCAAGGTCGCACGCGCTCTCCGGCCGCAGCGCGAAGTCGCGCTCGTCGATCGCCGGCGTGAACCAGGCGTAGAAGCGGTCGGTGAGGCGCAGCCGGGGGTGGATCGCGTCCCAGCCCGCGCGCAGCGCCCACGCGTGAGCACGCAGCTTGCGGGCGTGGAACAGGCCGTACAGCTCCACGCGCGAGAAGTGGGCCGCGCACAGCGCGCGGAATTCCTCGGCCCGGTACTCGTGCAGGTGCCACGGGTTGCCGGAGCGCTCGGCGCCTTTCGGGGCCAGCGTGAGGACGTTGGGCGTGGAGATGTACGCGACTTGGCCCAGCGAGCGGAAGTGGTCGAGCACCGCCCCGGGCTCGACGACGTGCTCGATCGTCTGTAGGAAGACGACGTCGTTGCAGGGCTCGGCGAAGCGGTCGACGAGGTCGCGCTCGAAGCGCAGGTTGGGGCGGCGGTAGCGCAGCCGGGCGTGCTCGTGCGCCTCGGGATTGGCGTCCACCCCCACCACGTTCTCGGCGCGCTGCGCCAGGGCGTCGGCGCCGTAGCCCTCGCCGCAGGCCATGTCGATCACCCGCCTGCCGGCGACACGCTCGGCGATCCAGCGGTAGACGGCCAGATGGCGGCGGAACCAGTAGTTCTCCTCCGGGATGTCCGGAAGCGTGCGCTCGCCGGTCAGCGGCAGGGGCGGAACGCCCTCGGGCTGATCGCGCTGGAGGATCTGAACGTCACCAAACGCGGTCGCCCGGCTGGCCGACTCGGCGGCCGCCGGCTCGACCGCTCTCTCGTTTCCGGGCACGAGGCCTGACGCTATCGTCCTGCGCCGCAATGGGCGCCCCACGGACTCCGGCGCAGATCCGCGCGGTCAACGAGCGCTACCACGACGCCGCCGCCGCCGAGTACGACGTCAAGTGGGGCATCGACTTCGGCGCCAAGGGGCGGCGCCAGGTGCTGGGCAAGCTCGACAAGGTCCTCGGGCGTGGGCCGCACGGTCCGTTCGAGAGCGCGCTCGAGATCGGCGCCGGCACCGGCTACTTCACGCTCAACCTGCTCCAGGCCGGCGTCGTCCGACGAGCGTCGTGCGTCGACATCTCGCCCGGGATGCTGCGAGCCCTGCACGCCAACGCGCGCGAGCTCGACCTCGAGGTGCGCACGCGAGCGTGCGACGCCGAGGTGCTGCCGTTCGAGGACGCGTCCTTCGACCTCGTCTTCGGGCATGCCGTGCTCCATCACCTGCCCGACCTCGAGCAGGCGTTCGCGGAGTTCCACCGGGTCCTGCGTCCGGGCGCCACGCTGGCCTTCGCCGGCGAGCCGTCGCGCTACGGCGATCGCCTTGCGGCCGTGCCCAAGCGGGCGGCCAGCGCGCTCGCCCCGGCGTGGCGGGCGGCGATGCGGGCCCGGGCAGCGCCGTGGACGAATGGCGCCGGCCCCCAGGGCGACCGCTCGCTCGAGCGCTACGTCGACGTCCATGCCTTTGCGCCCGGCGAGCTGGCCCGGCTCGCGCGCGACGCGGGCTTCACGCGCGTGCGCGTGCGCGGAGAGGAGCTGCTGGCGAGCTGGTTCGGGTGGGCGAACCGCTCGCTCGAGGCGACCGCCGATCCGGATGAGGTGCCGTGGTTGTGGCGTCAGTACGCCTACCGCGGCTACCTCGCCCTCCAGCAGGTCGACCGGCTCGTCCTCGAGCCGCGCCTACCGCCCGGCGTCTTCTACAACCTGATGATCAGCGCTCACCGTCTCTAGGCCGACGACGAGGCGGCCGAACGCCTCGCGGCGTGCACGGTGGCGGCCATGTCGTCGTCGCCGTGGCCGAGCTCGACGGCGCGATCGAACTGCTGCGCCGCCACCTCGAGGATCGGCGTGTCGATTCCAGCCTGGGCGGCGGCGTCGAGGATGAGCCCGATGTCCTTGCGCGCCAGCCTGAGCGGGAATGACGGTTCAAGCTCGTCGGCCAGGATCGCCTTGCCCTTCATCTGCGCGTAGGGCGAGTCCATGTTGCCGCCCTCGATGCTCGACAGGAACGCCTGCGGGTCGACCCCAAGCGCCTCGGAGAAGGCGATCGTCTCGCCGATGTTCTCGATCATGCCGAGGATCCAGTGGTTGAGGACCAACTTGAGCCGCGTGGCGGCGCCGGGTTCGTCTCCGAGCCACACCGTCTTGCGCCCGACGGCGTCGAACACCGGGTCGGCCGGCTCGTGCAGGTCCGGCGCACCGGCGGCCAGGACGACGAGCTGCGCCTGCTCGGCCGGCTGCTTGGTGCCGAGCACGGGCGCGTCGACGTAGCCCATCCCGCGCTCGCCCGCCAGGCCGGCGAGCCGCTTGGAGTCCTGCAGGCCGACCGTGCTCATCTGCGCCCAGACGGGGACGTCGCGGATGTCCTCCACCGCTGCCGCCACCGCGTCGGCATCGGCCAGCATGGTCACGAGCACGTCGGCGCCGTCCGCCGCCTCGGCCGGCGTCGCGGCGACGGTCACGCCGAGCTCGGCCAGCGGCTGGGCCTTCTCGCCCGTGCGGTTCCAGGCGCGGACGTCGAACCCGGCGGCGGCGAGGTTGCGCGCCATCGGAAAGCCCATGATCCCGGTGCCGAGGACGGCGACGGTGCTCATCGCGCCTGTCCTACCCAGCCGCAGCCCGCTCCTACACTGGGTCGCCGATGACCACCGGAGAGACCGTGCGGGACTTCCCCCTCTTCCCTCTCGGCATCGTGGCCCTCCCGAGCGAGCTCGTCCCGCTCCACATCTTCGAGGAGCGCTACAAGACGATGATGGCCGAGTGCCTGGAGTCGGGCAGCGAGTTCGGCATCGTCTGGCTCTCGGACGACGGGCTGCGGCCGATCGGGTGCGCGTGCGAGATCACCGAGGTTCTCGAGCGCATGGAGGACGGCCGGATGAACATCGTCACGCGCGGGACGCGCCCGTTCCGGCTGCTCGAGCGCCAGGAGCACCTGGCGTTCCCCGCCGGCGAGGTCGAGTTCCTGACCGACCGTAGGGAGGAGGTCGACCCGGCCGCCGCGGCCGAGGCGCGCAGCGCCTACGCCGAGCTCGTCGAGCGCGCGACCGACCGCCGCCCCGACGACGACGAGCTCGAGGCGATGGGCGCCTACGAGATGGCGGCGACGGTGGAGTTCGGGCTCGAGGCCAAGCAGGGGCTGCTCGACCTGCGCTCCGAGAACGCGCGCCTCCGGCTGATCACGCGCCTGTTCCGCGCGGCCGCCAAGCGGCTGGACTTCGTCGAGCGCGCGCAGGACCGGGCGCGGTCGAACGGCAAGGTCCGATTCGGTTAGTCAGCGCTGCAGGCCGCAGACGTGGATGGCAACGTCCCGGACGAACCCCTGGAGCTGCAACATCGCCTTGGTCTGGCCGGCCGAGCTGTCGCTGTAGTTGAGGGTGCCCGAGGGCAGGCGCACCCGGTAGGAGAGGACGGTGCCGCGCCCGGCATGCAGCGTGCGGCCGCCGCGGGCGGTGTCGAGGAGCTCGCGCCCGAGCTCGCGGGCGTCGAGGAGACGCGGGTCGCCGATGTTCTTCGGCGCGCCGCCGTTGCAGCGCACGGTACCGTCGTCGGCGACCACGATCCGCAGGTCGGCGCCTGGGATCGAGCCCGAGCGTTCGACCTCGAAGATGTCGCCCGCGGGACTTCCGCAACCGGCAAGCACGACCGCCGCCAGCGCCGCGAGGGTGGGCGGGCCCGTCCTCATCCCGCCGCGGCCCCGCCGCGGCGCGGATCGCCGAACCCGGCACGCGGCTGCGCGGTCACCGCGTGCACGCCGCCGAAGAACAGGTTGAGGTCGCGGAAGCGCGCGAGCGTGCGCCCCGCCGCCTCCAGCGACGCGACGTCGAGCCCGGGCTCGACGTAGACGACGCCGTCCTCGAAGTGGGCGCGCGGCGCGCACACCGCGCGCTCCACGTCCATGCCCCGGTCGACCACGTTGACCACGGTCTGAAGGATGGCGGAGCGGATCCGGTTCGAGCCGCCGCTGCCGAGCACGAGCTCGGGGGCGCCGTCGCGCAGCACCGCGGTCGGGGCCATCATGCTCGGCAACCGGCGCCCCGGGGGGTGCTGGTGGAAGCCGAGCGGGTTGAGGTCCTGCTCGCCGAGCATGTTGTTGAGGTGAATGCCGGTGCCGGGGACGATGATCCCGGCGCCCTCGCCGTTGGACGCCGTGACCGAGCAGGCGCGGCTGTCGGCATCGAGGACCGAGATATGGGTGGTCGACCCCGGCGCCGGCCGCTCGCCCAGCGAGGCCAGGAACTCCGGTGTGCGCTGGGCCTGGGCCGCCTCCATGACCTCGACCAGGCGCTCGACGCTCGGCGGCCCGGGCGGGTCACGGGCGAGCAGCTCGAGGGCGAACGCGATCAGCGTGCCGCCGGCGCTGGGCGGCGGGTTGAGCAGGACCTCGCGGCCGCGGTAAGGCTGGACGAGCGGCCGGCGGTTGACGACGCGGTAGGCGTCGAGGTCCTCGGCGGTCATCAGCCCGCCCCGCTCGGCCAGCCAGCCGGCCACGGCCTCGGCGATGTCGCCGCGGTAGAACGGGCGCGGGCCTTCGCGCCCGAGCCGCTCGAGCGTGTCGGCGAGCTCGGGCTGGCGTATCGGGTCGCCCTTGCGCAGGAGCTTCCCGCCCGGCGCGTAGACGGCGGCACACTCCGGCTCGGCGGTGACGATGCCCTGGAGGATCTCGATCACGTACGCCTGCTCGGCATTGAGCGGCACGCCGTCGCGGGCCATCCGGGCGGCGGGGGCGACGAGCTCGTGCAGCGGCACCGAGCCGTACCGTCGCGACGCCTCCCAGATCCCCGCCGGGGTGCCGTAGCAGCCGACCGAGGCCGGGCCGATGTTGAACACCTGGATCGCGTCGCCGAAGGAGACGTCGATGGGCACGAGCTCCTCGCGGCGGTCGGGATCGGCGCCGCGCCCTGAGGCCTCGACCGAGAAGTCGAGGATCGTGCGCTCGCCGGCGGCGTCGGCGACGAGCATGTAGCCGCCGGCGCCGAGGCCGGTGAGGAGCGGCTCGGCGCTGAACGAGGTCAGCATCGCCGCGATGGCGGCGTCGACGGCGTTGCCGCCCGCGCCCAGAACGTCGGCGCCGGCCTGCGCGGTCAGCGGATGGCCGGCCGCGACGACGCCGCGCTTCGAGGTGTCAGGCATCAGGCGCCAGGCGTCAGGAACACCTTCTGACGGCTGACGCCTGGCGGCTGACGCCTACCCCCTCGGCATGAATTCCGGGACGTCGAGATCGGCGAGGTCGCGGCTCGTGCGCGCGGGCTCGCGCCGGCGCACCCGTGGCTCGCCGCGCGGCTCCTCGAGCCGGCGGGTCGCCCCCGGCTCGTCCGAGCGGCGGCGCGGCGGGCTGCCGTTCGAGTAGCCGGTGGCCACCACCGTCACCCACACCTGGTCGTTGAGCTTCTCGTCGACCATGGCGCCGAAGATGATGTTCGCCTCGGGGTGGGCCGCCTCGGAGACCGCCCTGGCCGCCTCGTTGACCTCCCACAGCGAGAGGTCGCGCCCGCCGGTGATCGACAGGAGGATCGACCGCGCGCCGTCCATGCTGGTCTCGAGCAGCGGGGAGGCGGCGGCCTTCTCGGCCGCGTCGATCGCGCGGCGATCGCCGGTCCCCATGCCGATGCCGAGCAGAGCGTTCCCCGCCTCGGCCATGATCGTGCGCACGTCGGCGAAGTCGAGGTTGATCAGGCCCGGGAGCGTCACCAGGTCGGAGATGCCCTGGACGCCCTGGCGCAGGACGTCGTCGGCCACCCTGAACGCATCGACCATCGACGTCTGCTTGTCGAGCACGGTCAGCAGGCGGTTGTTGGGGACGATGATCAGCGTGTCGACGTCCTCGGAGAGCTCCTTGATGCCGTCCTCGGCCTGGGCGGCGCGGCGCGAGCCCTCGAATCCGAACGGCTTCGTGACGATGCCGACGGTCAAGGCGCCCAGCTCGCGGGCGATGCGGGCCACCACGGGCGCGGCGCCCGTGCCGGTGCCCCCGCCCGACCCGGCGGTGATGAACACCATGTCCGAGCCCTTGAGCAGCGACTTGACCTTGTCGTAGTCCTCCATCGCCGATTGGCGGCCGAGGTCGGGGTTGGCACCCGAGCCGAGGCCGCGGGTGACGTTGGCGCCGATGTGGACGGTGATGTCGGCGGCCGAGCCCTGCAGCGACTGCAGGTCGGTGTTGATGGCGAGGAACTCGACGCCCTCGACCTCGGCCTCGACCATGCGGTTGACCGCGTTGACGCCGGCGCCGCCGACGCCGACCACGCGCAGCACGGGAGGGCCGTTGCCCTCGGCGGCGGGCTGGGCGAGCGGATCGACGCGTGGGCGCTCGCGCGCGGCGGGCGTCGCGGGCGAGAGGACGTTCTCCGGGATCTCGGAGGAGAACGCGTGCCGCAGGCGCTCCTGCGGTGTGGGGACGGGGGGAGCCTCGGGGGCCTCCACCTCGGCTTGCGGAGGCGCGGTGGCCGGCTCTTCCCGGACCTCGTCGCCCTCGTCCGGCTTGTCCGTGCTGCGGAAGAGGGCAGCCAGGGGGCCCTCGCGCATGCTTGCTCGCTTACCGCTTGCCACTGTCGAGGACCTCCTTCGCAAGCTGACGGTAGGCGTGGGCCGCCGTGCCGTCCGGATCGTACTTCAGCACCGACATCCCCTTCACGGGAGCCTCGGCGAAGCGCACCGTCTTCTTGATGCGCGATGCGAACACGCGGTCGCCGAAGTTCTCCTCGAGGATCTCGATGGCCTCCTTGGCGTGGACGGTGCGGGAATCCACGAGCGTCGGGAGGATGCCCTCGATCTCCACGTCCGGGTTCAGGTTCTCGCGGATCATGGCCAGCGTGTTCTGCAGCTGAATGAGGCCGCGCATCGACAGATACTCGCACTGCACGGGGACGATGACCTTGTCGGCCGCCGTGAGCGCGTTGATGGTCATCAGCCCAAGGCTGGGCGGCGTGTCGATGAAGACGTAGTCGTAGTCGTCGTCGATGGGCTTCAGGGCCTTCTCGAGCGAGCGCTCGCGGCCGATCTTGGTCGACATCGCGATCTCGGCGCCGGCGAGGTCGATCGAGGCGCATGCAACGTCGATCTCGCGCTTGCGTATGACCTCGCGCATCGAGACGTCGTAGACGAGCACGTCGTACATCGACTTCTCGAGCCCATCTGGATCGATGCCCTGCGACATCGTGAGGTTGCCCTGCGGATCCATGTCGCAGCAGAGGACGCGGTTGCCCTGCTCGGCGAAGGCGACGGCCAGGTTGAGCGTCGTCGTCGTCTTGGCGACGCCGCCCTTCTGATTTGCGAAGGCGATGACCTTGGCCATGTGGGAGGTGGCTCCGATCCGCTGGGGGAAACCGGTACGCGGGCGTTATTCGCAACCCCCACGGCGATTCCTCCCTCGCGCGCGAAGAGAGCATGCCTTCGGCGTCGGACGGCATGATGCGCGGCCATGTCGATCGTGCACTGGGATTCGGTCGAGCCGTTCGAGGTCGACTTCGGCCCGATGCGCGGAACGTGGTTCAACCTCGGCGCGGCGGCGGGCAGCGTCAGCGTCGGCTGCCGGCGCATGATCGTCCCGCCCGGCGGCCGCACCACGCCGGTGCACAAGCACACCGCCGAGGAGGAGTTCTTCTACGTGCTCGGCGGCTCGGGCCTGAGCTGGCAGGACGGCGAGACGTTCTCCGTCCGCGAGGGCGACGCGTTGCTGCACCGCGCGGACGCCGAGGCGCACACGTTGATCGCCGGCGACGAAGGCATCGAGGTGCTGGCGTTCGGCACCCGCGCCCAGGTCGAGACCGGCGTGCTGCCGCGGGCGGGCGTCGCCTGGCTCGGCGAGGCGCAGGTGTGGACGGAGGTCGGCGGCGACCATCCGTTCGCGCGCGAGGCCGCGGCGGGGCCGCTCGAGCTGCCCGATGCGCCCTCGCCGCGGCCGGACCGGATCGTCGCGCTGGCCGACGTCGAGCCCGACGTGACCGCCCGCCGCCGCGCGCGCTTCGCCGAGCGCGAGCTCGGCCGCGCGCTGGGGTCGGTCCGCTCGACGCTCGCGCACATGACCATCGCGGCCGGCTACGAGGGCTTCCCACCGCACTGCCACTCGCTCGACGACGAGCTGTTCGTGGTGCTCGAGGGCGCGGGCGTGGTCGTCCTCGGCGACGAGGAGATCCCGGTGCGGCGGGGCACGGTCGTCGACCGCCCGCCGAGCACCAAGGTCGCGCACTCCTTCCGCGCCAGCGACACCGCCGACCTCGTCTACCTGGTCTACGGCGACCTGCCGCCGAACGACATCTGCTTCTACCCGAGGTCGGGCAAGATCTCGTTCCGGGGCGTGGGCGTGATGGGCCGGATCGTGCCGCTCGACTATTGGGAGGGCGAGGAGTAGGCGCGGCGCTCAGCCCGCGTCGCTTCGCGCGACCTCATCGCATCGAACGGCGGCGACGAAGAAGGCAGGCCGGGGGGGAGCGGCAAGGAACCGCGGTCGCTTTTGGTCGTCCTGCGACCAAAACTGACCACTCGTTCCGATCCGTCCTGGTCTGTGGCGACAGAACGACCAGGAGGCAGGGAGAGCGCCTTGCCGGCACGCTGAAGCGTCATCGACGCCTGCGCTGCCCTGCGGCTGGGAAGTTCAGGCCGCGGCCGCGATGGCGCGGTCGATCGCCGCGCCTGGGGCCTCGAGCGGCTTGCCGTGGCCCACGACCATCCGCTGCGGGTCGAGGGCCCGCAGCCTGCGCGCGCTCTCCACCGCCGTCGGGCGGTGCCAGCTCGCCAGCGTGGGGAACGGGAACAGCGGGCGCAGCTTGCCCGACACCGCGACGCCGCCCTTGGTCTGAAAGGCGTCGCCGGCGATCAGCGTGCCGTCGCGAGTGTCCAGGTACGAGACATGGCCCGGCGTGTGCCCCGGCGTGAACACGACCCGCAACGAGCCGACCTCGTCGCCCTCGCCGACCTGGCGGTCGGGGTGGGTCTCGAACGCCGGCCAGCCGCCGCGCACCTTGGCCTGCGGCTCGTCGGGGTCGAGCCGGCGCTCCTCCTCGGTGAGCCGCAGCTCGCGCGCGCCCATGATCACCTCGGCGCCGGGCAGCGCCTCGTGCAGGGCGTCGAGCGAGCCGATGTGGTCGACGTGCGCGTGCGTAAGGGCGATGCGCACGATCGGCGCGCCCGCCGCCGACGCCCCCTCCAGGATCGCCGGGCCGTTGCCGCTAAGCGAGGTGTCGACGAGGGTGAAGCCGTCGTCCTCGCGCACGAGGAAGCAGTTGACGAAGCCCAGCCGCGTCAGCTGGACCAGGTTCTCGCTGACCTGCATGCGCCTCACGGTCGCCAGAATAGGCCGCCGCTGACATGCGGGACCTCCTCGACAAGCGGGTGCTGTTCGTCATGGGCAAGGGCGGCGTGGGACGCTCGACGGTGGCGGCCGCCCTCGGCCTGGCCGCGGCTCGGCGCGGGCTGCGGACCGTCGTCGTGGAGGTGGCCGGGCAGCACCGGCTGGCGGGGGCGTTCGGGCCCGACGACGGCGAGGTCCTTGTCGAGCGCAAGATCGACGAGCGCCTGTACGCGATCACCGTCGACCCCGACCACGCCATGGCCGAGTACCTCTCGCTGCAGGTCCGACCGCGCCAGATGGGCGAGCTCTTGGCCTCGTCGCGCATGTTCCACTACTTCGCGGCGGCGGCGCCGGGACTCTCCGAGCTCCTCACGATCGGCAAGATCTGGGAGCTCGCCCAGCTGGAGCGGCGCACGCGCGGCGCCAGCCGCTACGACCTGGTCGTCGTCGACGCGCCCGCGACCGGACACGGAGTGGCCATGATCCGCACCCCAAGGCAGTTCGCCGAGATCGCCCGCGTCGGCCCGATCGCCCACCAGGCGCGCACCATCGACGCCTTCGTGTCCAACCGCAAGAAGACCGGCGTCGTGGCCGTGGCGCTGCCCCAGGAGATGCCGGTCAACGAGACCCTGCAGCTGCGCGACGAGCTACAGGCGTCCGGCCTGGGGATCGACCGCGTGGTCGCCAACGCCTGCTATCCGCAGCGCTTCACCGCGCGCGACGCCCAGGCACTGCGCGCCGCCGCTGCCGACGGCCAGGGGCCGCTGGCCCGATCGGCCGTGCGCGCCGCGCTCTCCGAGCAGGCCCGCGCCGCCGAGCAGCGCGCGCAGCTGCGTCGCCTGCGCCAGGGCTTCGGTCAGAAGGCGGCCACGCTGCCGTTCGTGTTCGCGCCCGAGCTGGACCGACCCGCGTTGGAGGCGCTCTCGCGCAACCTCGAGGAGGCCCTGTGAACATCGCCGACGTCATCGCCGACAAGCGGATCGTCATCTGCGGCGGCTCGGGCGGCGTGGGCAAGACCACGGCGTCGGCGGCGATCGCGATGGGCGCCGCCGCTCGCGGCCGGAAGGTGGCCGTGGTGACGATCGACCCGGCCAGGCGCCTGGCCAACTCGCTCGGCCTCGAGGAGCTGGGCAACGAGCCCGCGCTCGTGGACCCGCAGCTGTTCCCGGCGGCCGGAATCGAGATGGAGGGCGAGCTGTGGGCGATGATGCTCGACCCGAAGCGCACCTTCGACGACCTCATCGACCGGCTTGCGCCGAACGAGAAGAGCCGCGACGAGGTCCTCGCCAACCGCATCTACCAGGAGCTGTCCAACGCGGTGGCCGGCTCGCAGGAGTTCACGGCGATGGCCAAGCTCTACGAGCTCGACCGCAGCCACGACTTCGACCTGATCGTGCTCGACACGCCGCCGTCGCGCAACGCGCTGGACTTCCTCGACGCGCCCGACCGCCTCACGCAGTTCTTCGAGGGCCGGGCGCTGCAGGTCTTCCTCCGCCCGACGGGCCTGGCCGCGCGCGTCATGGGTCGCGGTACCGGCATGGTGTTCGGCGTGCTCAAGCGCGTGACCGGGATCGACCTGCTGGAGGACCTGGCCGTGTTCTTCCGCTCGCTCTCGGGCATGATCGACGGCTTCAGGGAGCGGGCGCAGGCGGTCAACAAGCTGCTCGCCGACCCGGGCACCGTCTTCCTGCTCGTGACCTCGCCCGAGCGCGAACCGATCGACGAAGCGATCTTCTTCTGGCGCAAGCTGAAGGCGGCGCGGATGCCGTTCGGCGGCGTGGTGGTCAACCGTGTCCACCACGACCTGCTCGGGGACGCCGAGGTCGAGGACGTCAGCGCCGAGCTTGTCGCCGAGCTCGGCGACAAGCTCGCCGCCCGCGTGGCCGACAACTTCCGCGACTACCACGTGCTCGCCCGCCGCGACGCCCAGAACATCGAACGCCTCGGCAAGCAGCTGCGCGACGACCGCCTGCTGCTCATCCCGTACCTCGACGAGGACGTCCACGACGTCGAGGGCCTGGCCCGCCTCGACCGCTACCTGTTCGCCACCGAGGCGGAGCGCCAGGCAATGCTCGACGAGGTCGTTGCGTGAGCGAGCGCACGGTCGACAGCCTGCGCCCGCACCTGCGGCCGGGCCCGCCCGAGCGGGCGCGCGGCCGCGCCGAGCACCCCGCGGTGCGCCGTGCCCGAGCGCACCTGCGCGAGCGCTTCGACCGCGCCGTGCCGCTGCAGGAGCTCGCCGCGGTCAGCGGGCTCAGCCGCTTCGAGCTCGTGCGGCGCTTCCACGCCCAAACCGGCCTGACGCCCCACGGGTTCCAGACCGACCTGCGCATCGCCCGGGCCCGTCGCCTGCTCGCCGGGGGCGAGCGGCCCGCGGCGGTGGCGGCCGCGTGCGGCTTCGCCGACCAGCCACATTTGACGCGGGTGTTCAAGCGCGCCACGGGTATCACGCCGGCCCGCTACGCCCGCCGCCTGACCGCAACATCGTTCAAGACGAACGCCCGCCCGCGCGTCACCCTTCCGGCCGTGGCCGTCGCCGATTTCGACACGAAGCTCGCGGTGCTCGTGCGCGACGACCTCGCCGCGTGGCAGCGCCTGAACGTCACCGCGTTCGTGGTCAGCGGCGTGACCGCCGCCGGTCCCGCCGTGGTGGGTGAGGACTACGTCGACGCCGACGGGGTGCGCTACCTGCCGATGCTGCGCCAGCCGGTGCTCGTGTTCGAGGCGAGCGCGGACAAGCTCACCACCGTCAAGGAGCGCGCGTTGCGGCGCGAGGTGCCGCTCGCCGTCTACACCGCCGAGCTGTTCGCGACCGGCCACGACGACGACAACCGGGCGGCGGTGCGCGCAGTGCCGACCGCCGACCTCGACCTGGTCGGGCTCGCCCTACGCGCCCCGCATCGGGACGCCGACGCGGTGCTGCGCGGCCTGCGCCGCCACCCGTAGCCCTACCACGTGTCGACGAACCGGTGCGCCGGCGCGTCAGCGACGCGGGCGGCGGCGAGCGTCGCAGCGATCAGGCCCCGGGTCTCGGCGGGGTCGATCACGTCGTCGAGCTCGAACAGCTGGGCGGCGTTCAGCGCCTTCGCGTTCTCCTGCGCCGCCGCCGTCATCTCGCGCACGCGCCGTTCGCGCGCCTCCTCGTCGGCGATCTGCTCCAGCTCGCGGCGCAGCGCGAGCCGCACGGCACCCTCGAGCCCCATCGGGCCGAGGTGGGCGCTCGGCCACGCCACCGTGAGCAGCGGCTCGTGCAGGCTGCCGCCGGTCATCGCCTGGGCGCCGAGCCCGTAGCCGCGGCGCAGGATCACCGCGATGAACGGCACGCGCAGTCCGGCGCCCGCCACGAGCAGGCGCGAGCTGTGGCGCACCAGCGCCGTCGCCTCGGCCTCGGGCCCGACCATGATCCCGGGCGTGTCGACGAGCGAGAGGAGCGGCAGGCCGAACGCGTCGCAGAGCTGCATGAACCGCGCCGCCTTGTCGGCCCCGTCGCTCGTGATCGCCCCGGCCATGTGCATGGTGCTGTTGGCGATCACGCCGAGGGGGCGCCCTTCGATGCGCGCGAGCGCCGTCGTCAGCTCGGGGGCGAACCGGTCGCGCAGCCACGTCACCGACTCGTTGTCGGCCAGGGTCTCGACGATCGGCGCGATCGGGTAGGCGCGCCGCTGGCGCTCGGGTACCAGCTCGCGCAGCCACGCCTGGTCGGGCGCCGCGCCCGCCGGCCACGGGCCGCGGAAGTAGCCGAGCAGCCGCTTTGTCGCCGCCACCGCCTCGCGCTCGTCGGCGACGACCACGTCGACGACCCCGTTGCGCGCCTGCACGTCGAGCGGCCCGACCTCTTCGGGAGGCACATCGCCCAGCCCGCCGCCGGCGATCATCGCCGGTCCGCCCATACCCAGCGAGATGTCCTCGGTCGCGACGATGAGGTCGGAGCAGCCGGCGATCATCGCGTTGCCCGCGAAGCAGCGCCCGGCGACGACCGCGATGCGCGGAACGAGGCCCGAGAGGCGCGCCCATAGCGCGAACGCCCGCGTGTCCAGCGCCGAGACCACCGGATAGTCGGTGTCGCCGGGGCGCCCGCCGCCGCCCTCGGCGAAGAACACGGTCGGCAGCCGCATGCGCTCGATCAGCTCGAACAGGCGGTCCTTCTTGCGGTGACCGAGCGCGCCCTGTGTGCCCGCCAACACGGTGTAGTCGTAGGAGAGGACGGCGCATGGCTGGCCATCCACCCGCGCGGTCCCGGCCACGAGGCCGTCGGCGGGGGTGCGCTCGATGAGCTCCTGCAGCTCGCGGCGCGAGCGCTGGGCGGCGATCGCAAAGCGCCCGTACTCGACGAACGAGCCGGGGTCGACGAGGTCGGCGACGTTCTCGCGCGCCGTGCGGCCGCCGGCGGCGTGGCGACGGGCGACCGCGTCGTGGCGCGCCGCGTCCTCGGTGAGCGCGCGGCGACGGAGCAGTTCGTCGAGGTCTCGCGCCTCCACCTAGGAGAGTGCGAGCTGGCTCGTCGCCGGTTCCTCCGCCGGCTCGACGTCGGGCTCGGGAAGCTCGACCTCGGGCTCGGGCTCAGGAAGCTCGGCCTCGGGCTCGGGCTCGGGAAGCTCGGCCTCGGCCTCGGCCTCGGGCTCGAGCAGCGCATCGGCCACCGTCACGAGGTCGTCGTCGAGATGCCCGCAGACGACGTCACGCAGCAGCGCGCGCAGGTGATGGGCCAGCTCGTCGACGAGGGCTCCGGGCTCCGGCACCGCCGGGTCGACCCCGGTGATGACGGCCCGCTCGAGTGAGATCGCGTGCGCGACGCGCTCCGCCAGCGCGGGGCGCACAGTGGGGACGGCGCAGATCGCCGCCAGCCGGCCCGCGAGGCGGCCCGACTGCGGGCCCTCGGGCTCGAGCAGCGCGCGCGCCGCCAGCAGGAAGTCGCTGAGCGCCTCCAGCCGCCGCCCGCGCTCGCAGCCGAGCTCGAAGCGCCGCAGCGCCCACGCGAGCTCGCCGGCGCGCGGCGTGCGGCGGGCGACGAGCGAGCAGAACGCGCGCAGCGGGTCCTCGTCCTCGGCGCCGAGCAGGCAGTCGCCGGTGTCGCGGCGGATGCCGGTCGCGAGCGGGACGGCGCTCCACGCGCCGCCGTCGGTGCGCGCCCACGCGGTCGGGCCGAGCGACGGCTCGGCGTCGTCCCACAGCCGCAGCGCGGTCTGCAGCCGCCGCAGCCGGCGGCCGGCGTCCTCGAGCGCGCGACCGTCGCCCGGCGCGGAGTCGAGCGCGAGCATGGCGACCGTGCCCATCTCGTCGTCGCGCAGCTCGTCCGGGACGTCGCGCAGCGTCTCGGCGCGCACGAGGGCGACGCCGTCGCCGAGCGGCACCTCGTCGCTCTCGAGCACGAGGCCTTCGACCTTCGCGAGGACGACCGCGAGCGTGCGATCCCCGTAGGCGGCCTCCTCGAGCTC
>JBJMKX010000046.1:0-27229 GCA_045805605.1 Solirubrobacteraceae bacterium | reverse complement strand
GCGCACCGCTCCCCGTCCGCTGCCGCAGGCGCGGGCCGCCCCCACACCGGCTCGGCCCCCAAAGGCCGAGGCGCACCTGGTGCGGGTGGAGAACCTCGATGCGTACTACGGCTCGGTCCACGCGGTCAAGGACGTGAGCCTCACCTTCGAGGCCAACAAGGCGACGGCGATCATCGGCCCCTCCGGCTGCGGCAAGTCGACCCTGGTGCGCTGCATCAACCGCATGCACGAGGAGATCCCCGGCGCCCATGCGGAGGGCAGGATCACCCTCTCGGGCGCCGACATCTACGCACCCCAGGTCGACGTGGTGTCGGTGCGGCGGGCGATCGGCATGGTGTTCCAGAAGCCCAAGCCGTTCCCGACCATGTCGATCTTCGACAATGTCGCATCCGGGCTGCGGCTGACCGGGACGCGGTCGCGCGACGTCGGCGAGCGGGTCGAGAAGTCCCTGCGCGCCGCCGGCCTGTGGGACGAGGTCAAGGACCGCCTGAGCTCGCCCGGGATCGGCCTGTCGGGCGGCCAGCAGCAGCGGCTGTGCATTGCGCGGACGATCGCGGTCGAGCCCGACGTGATCCTCATGGATGAGCCCGCCTCCGCGCTCGACCCCAAGGCGACGCTGAAGATCGAGGAGCTCGTCCAGGAGCTCAAGCACCGTTTCACGATCGTGATCGTCACGCACAACATGCAGCAGGCGGCGCGCGTGGCGGACTACACGGCGTTCATGCTCGGCGAGGGAGGACCCGGCAGCCTGGTCGAGTACGGCGAGACCGACAAGATCTTCACCAACCCGGAGGATCCGAGGACCGAGCAGTACGTCTCCGGGAAGTTCGGGTAGGGGGCGGCACATGCCGGAGACGCGGCAGGCCTTCGTCGACGAGCTTGGCCGGCTCGAGGGTGCGGCGATGGGAGCCCTCGACATGGTCCTCGCAACCCTGGGGCGGGCGCTCGAGGCGCTCGAGCACCACGACGTCGAGCTTGCCAAGCTCGTCATCGCCGACGACGACCGCATCGACGGCCGCTACCTCGAGGTCCACCAGGGGATCCTCACCCTGCTCGCCACCCAGGCGCCGGTGGCCACCGACCTGCGCACCGTCGCGGCGCTGCTGCACGTGATCAAGCACATCGAGCGCATGGGCGACCAGTGCGTAAACATCGCCAAGCTCATCCCGCTCACCGGTCACGAGCCGCCGGTCGACGAGGAGATGCTGGTCACCGTCGAGCGCATGGGCGAGCTGGCGAGATCCGAGGTCCGTCAGGCCAAGCAGGCCTTCGAGCTGCGCGACGTCGACCTGGCCGAGGACCTCGTCCGCCAGGACGAGGAGGTCAACCGGCTCAACCGGAAGGTGTTCAAGATGGCCGCAGGAATGGGAGCCGACCAGGATCGCCTGGAATGGGGGCTGACCATGGTCATGGTGGCCCGCGCGGTCGAGCGGATCGGCGACAACGCGGTGGACATCGGCGAGCAGGTGGCGTTCGTGGTCACGGGGCTGTTCCGCGAGTTTTCCGACGCCTCCCACCCCTTGCCCCGCTGAGCGCTCAGTCAGGCCGCGAGGGTCCGCGAGGGGGAGGGGTGCACGACCTTCCCGATGGCGGCCGCGAGCTCGCGCGCCTCGGCCGGTTCGAGCGTCGCCACCGAGATGCGAAGCGCCGGCTGTGGGCGCTCGCGCATGCGGGCGCCCGGGGCCACGCCCCAGCCGGCGTCGCGCAGGGCGTCGACCGTGCCCGCCTCGTCATGGACGGGCAGCCACACCGACCACCACGAGCGCGGTGCCACGACGATGCCGTGCTCGGCCAGGGCGTCGCGCAGGGCGTCGCGGCGCTTCGCGTAGGTGGCGCGGGCGCGACGCAGCAGCCGCGCGGTGACAGGATCGGTCCACAACGCGTGGACGAGGCGCTGGAGGACGTGCGAGACCCACCCCTGGCCGACGATCTGGCTCGACTGCATGCGGCGGACCGTCAGCGCGTCGCCGGTCAGGACGGCAAGGCGGAGGTCGAGGCCGAGCGACTTCGAGGTCGAGCGGATGGCGAGCCAGGGGCCCGGGAGATCGTTCGTGAGCGTGTGCAACTCGGGCCCGGCGATGTCGGCGGCGTGGTCGTCTTCGATCAGGAGCACGTCGGGGTGGCGGGCGATCAGGTCGTGCAGCTCGGCCGCCCGCGCTGCGTCGAACGCCGCGCCGGTCGGGTTCTGCCCGCGGGGCGAGAGAATCACCGCGCGCGCCCCGGCCTCGAGGGCCCGCTCGAGGTGGTCGGGCTGCATGCCCCGCTCGTCCACCTCGACCGGCTCGGGCACGCGCCCGACCATGCGCACGAGCTCGATCAGGCGGATGAAGTGCGGGTCCTCGATCGCCACGCGGTCGCCGGGCCGCGTGCGGACGCGCAGGCCGCGCTCGATGGCGTCGAGGCCGCCGCTGGTCACGGCGAAGCGGTCGGCGGATGCCGGCACGCCCTCCTCTGTGAAACGGCGCACACCCTCTTCGGCCAGCTCAACCAGGACCGAGAGCTCCCCGTAGAGCACCTGGTGCACGTCCAGCTTGTGCAAGATCCGGTTGAGGTCAGGGAGCAGCTCGGGGTCCGGGTTGGCCGAGCGCAGGTCGCGGACGCCGGGCGCCAGGGGCAGGTGGATGGACATGGCGTCGGGCGGCTCGCCGACGACGCGGGTGCCGCGACGGCCGTCGGTGGCGACCAGGCCGCGGTTGCGCAGGAGCTTGATCGCATTGCCGACGGTTACCGGGCTGAGCCCCAGCTCGCCGGCCCAGGCGCGGATCGGCGGCAGCTTCGTCTCGGCGGCGAGGTCGCCGGCCAGGATCGCGCGCTCGAGGACGGCTGCGAGGTCGGCGGCGGTGCGCGGCGGCCGGCCAATCCTGTACAATTGACTCATGTCAAACAGAGCTTTGTACTGTAGCAAAACTGGAGGACCGGCGTGCACCCACACATCACCAGCGGCCTGACCCGGGCGCGTGACGCGGACCTCGCGCGCGCCGCGGCGGGCCAAAGCGTCGCCCGCGAGGCGCGCCTTCTTCGCCGCCACCACCGCCGCGCCGCCGCGGACGCCCGTCGCGCATGGACGCCGGCGGACGCCGCGGCGCTGGCCGCGATCACCGGGCGGACAGCGCCGCCGCCCGCTCGCCTTACCGACCGCGTGCGCGTGGCGGTACGGGTGCTCGTCGCGCGCTAGGGCGGCGTGGGCCGCGGCCGCAGGCGCGCCAGGTCGGCGCCGGAGACCTCGTCGAGTGAGCGCCCGCGCGTTTCGATGCGGAACGCGAGCGTCACGGCCAGCGCCGCCAGGCACGCGCCCGCGACGATCGCCAGCAGCGCGCTAGTCCCGATGTCGTCCATGAGGATCGGGAACAGGAAGACGCCGAGGGCGGCGCCCAGCTTCGCGCACGCTGCCGCAAAGCCCTGCCCCGCGGCACGCACCTCTGAAGGGAAGACCTCGGCGGCCAGCGTGTAGGTGGTTGCGTTCGGGCCGGCGTTCATGAACGTGTTGAAAAGCGCGAACCCGACGAACACGAGGGCAAGGTGGGAGTCGCCACCGCCCGGCAGGCCCTCGACCACGGCGAGCAGCGCCAGCGCAACGGTCATCATCGCGAAGCCGGCCACCTGCAGCGGGATCCGCCCGATGCGGTCGACGAGCCAGATCGCGAACACGAAGCCGATGACGAGGAAGACGTCGAGCGCCGCGGTTCCCTTGGTCGAGGCGATGTCATCGGCGATGAAGGTCGTGTTCGCGCCGTTGATCGTGATCGCGGCCAGGAGCGTCGGCGTGAAGATGCCGACGCCGTAGGTGGCGATGTCCATGAGGAACCAGGGCACGGAGGTGAAGATGGTGCGGCGCCGCAGGGCGCGGCGGAACAGCTGCGGCTGCACGAGCGCCTTGAGGCCCTCCGGAATCGGCGCGCCGCGGCGCTTGTCCTCCTCGGTGACCTCCACCGGATGGCCCGTGAGCGCCTCGGCCACCTCGCGGGCCTCGTCGGCGCGCCCGTTCTGCGCGAGCCAGCGCGGGCTCTCGGGCGTCCCGCGGCGGAAAAGCATGATGACGAGCGCGGGGACGGCCCCGACGCCGAGCATGATTCGCCAGGAGTCGACGTCCGGGGCCAGTTCGAGCACGACCACGCCGATCAGCGCTCCCAGCATGATCCCGCCCGCCTGCAAGCTGAACGCCGCGGTGAGCCACCGCCCGCGCCCGCGCGCCGGCAGCACCTCGGCCAGGTAGCTTGCGGCGATCGGGTAGTCGAGTCCGATCGCGACGCCGAGGACGAGCCGGAAGGCGATCAGCCACCAGAGATTGGGCGCCGCGGCGCTCAGCACCGAGAAGACCACGAACAGCGCCAGGTCGAACTGGAAGATCCGCCGCCGGCCGATCTTGTCGCCGAGGGGACCCAGCAGGCCCGCGCCGAAGATGGCGCCCACGATCGCCGCCGCCGACACCAGCCCCTTCTCGGCGTCGCTGATGCCGAAGTCCTGGGCGATCAGCGGATTGGCGACGCCGATGATGAAGAAGTCGAACCCGTCGAGCAGGATCCCCAGCCCGGCGAGGAGCCAGAAGCGGACGTGCAGGCGCGACATGGCCGCCTCGTCGAGCGAGCGCCCGAGGGGAAGCGCAGCCCCTTGCGCGGCGTCCACGGCCACGGCGCGATCCGAGCAGATGAGCCGGACCGTGACAAGCCCCCGCGTCTCCCGTCCTCCAGGCGGCCGACATCTTCACAACCGGTTAACGACTCGGCCGGAAATCGGCGGGTCGTGTGGTTGCATGGGCCGGCGATGGAGGATCAGCTCGCCTCGCCGCCACCCGACTTCCTGTGCGCGTCGCCTCTGCGGGCCGCGGCGTGCGCGCTGGCCGCCACCCGCCACGCCGGGGGACGGCGCTGGGACGGCGCGCCGTTCGTGCTGCACCCGCTCGAGGTCGGGGCGATCCTGGCGAACACCGGCGCGTCGGACGAGGTCGTGGCCGCCGGGGTGCTCCACGACGTGCTCGAGAAGACCGACGCCGTGGCCGACGAGCTGCGGGCCCGGGTCGGTGACGAGGTCACCGCGATGGTGGTCGCGGTCAGCGACGACCCCTCGATCGCGGACTACGCCGAGCGCAAACGCGAGCTGCGCGGGCGGGCCGCGGCCGCCGGGGGCGGAGCGCTCGCGGTGCTTGCAGCCGACAAGGTCACGAAGGTGCGCGAGCTGCGCGCACAGCTGGCGCGGGGCGCGAGCATCGACGACGAGGCGCGGCTGCGCCTGGACCACTACACGGACGCGCTGGCGACCCTCCGCGCCCACGTGCCGGAGCTGCCGCTGGTGCGCCAGCTCGAGTTCGAGCTGTGGGCGCTGGCGGCGATGCCGCCGCGGCGCTACTAGGCGCCGCACGCCCGGTGCTGGTCAGTCGTCGTCGGAGATCGCGTCGCGCGAGGGGCGCGTCGGCACGGTCGGGTTGTCGACGTGGGCGAGGCGATCGATCAGGCGCGGCCACTGGCGCGGCTTGAGGAGCCCCTCGCCCCCCGCGCCGCCCGTGGGCTGGAAGCCGACGTGGATGTGGTCGTTGTGGTCCGACAGCGCCAGGATGTTCTCGGCGCCGCCGAAGTCGGCGGGGGTCATCAGGCTGATGATCTGGTGGGGCTTCATGTTGCCCTGCAGGATCAGCAGGCGCTGGATGGTCATCTCGGTGATCGAGCCCGTGCCCTGGTGGCCGAGGATCGGGATCCCGTTGATCGCGGCGATGTCGACCGCGTTGCCGGAGCTGTGCTCGGACACGTTGCCCGACTTGGTCAGTAAGGAGTGCCCGCACTTCAGCGCCGAGACGGCCGGCTTGAGGCCACTGCTGGCCAGGAACTCGAGCACGGCGAGCACGCGGGGGTCGATCTGGCCGCCTTCGATGTCCTTGCGCCCGCACGCGTAGATGTCGATCCGCGGATCGGCCAGGATCCGTGACTGCAGCTGCTCCTTGCTCATCAGCAGCACCTGGCCGATCGTCGCCGTCTGCCCATCCGACCCGAAGAACGGATCCTTGCCCGCCGCCCGATAGACCGCGGTGGACTCGAGCAGCTTCCACCCATCGAGGATCGGCTTGGGGTCGACCTTCGGCGCGCCGCGCCCGGCCGGACGGATCGAGAACTCCAGGCGGGGGGAACCCTCCCCTCGTTCACCCAACCGCCCCAGAATCGTGCCCGCGATCACCTTCGACCCCTTGCCCAGGCGCTTGAGCTCCACCTCCCTCCGACCCAACCCGAACACCTCGGTGAAATAGGAGCGGAAGGTGGTAAAACCGGGGAGGCGGCCGCTCTGGAACAGCTGTTGCTTGCCACCGGCGCGATAGGCGTTCGAACGTCTCGGGTGGGCGTAGAGGCGCTCCTTGGCGACGTCGGCCGATGGTGCGGCCGCCGGCGCTGCGCTCGGTCGCGTTGCGCTCGAGCGCGCCGCCGTGCGGTTCGCCCGCGAAATTTTGGGCGCCCGCTGGCGGCCGGCCGAGGCGGCCTCGCTTGGGGCTGGGTCCTTCGGCAGCTCGAGCTCCTTGGCCACCCGCGCCGCCGAGACACGCTGCCGCTTCGGCACCGGGTAGTCCTCTACGACCGAGCCGAGGTGGGCGTACGTGTAGCGGTTGCCGTACGCGTCCTGCAGCACGACGTACTTCCCGCGCGAGGCCGATTGCCCGACGCGGCGCACGACCCCGTCCTGCACCGCGATCGCCGGCGCGCCGCGGCGGGCGAAGATGTTCGTCGCGCGGCGGTGCGAGTCCGCATAGCGCGCGCGGGCATGGATGGGGAAGTGGCCCTGGGTCAGTCCCGTCAGCGACCCGACGAGCCCGGCCGGCAGCCCGCCGATCAGCTTGGCGCGCAGCATCACGCTGTCGACGTACCAGTCGGCGTGGTTGTAGGCGAAGACCGCCTTGCGCAGGTCCTGGTCGCCGCCCGCGGCCTTCAGGTAGCGGGCTGCGGCGAAGATCGCGTCGGCGGGGTTGTACGGGTCGCGCCGGCGGTCGGCGTTGGCGTCGACCCCGTAGCGCTTCCACGAGCTGGGGATGAACTGCATCCAGCCCCGCGCGCCCGCCGAGGAGACCGAGAGGTTGCGGCCGTAGTCGGTCTCGATCTCGTTGATCGCCGCAAGCGCCTGCCACGGAATGTCGTACTGGATGCCGGCGGCCTGGTAGATCGGCAGCAGGAACGGCGGAATCCGGAACTTGTCGATGAAGAAGTTCGGCACGCCGACGCGCCCGGGGCCGGGCGTCGCGAGCGAGAAGGTCGGGTTCGACGGCGTGGGCGCCCTGCCGGTCGACGACGACCCGCGCGAGGTCCCGCCCACCTCGGTCGGCTTGTCGGGCTTCGCGTTCTTGGGCTGATCGCCGCCGCATGCGTCGCCGGCACTGCCGCGGGCGAGCGACGGCAGGCGACCGCCGCCCGAGCGCGTGCGGCCGGTGGGGCCGCCGCCGACGAAGTCGCTCGCGCCGGTCGCGCTTCCGGCCGCCTCGGCCGCCGCTTCGCGACGGCGGCGCCGCTCCGCGACAGCGGCCTGCCGACGCCGCTCGCGGGCGGCTGCGGCGGCATCGTCGTCGCAGGCCGATGGGGTCGACGCGGGGGAGGTGTTGGTGGTGGTCGACGCGTCGGTCTCAGTCGTGGTGGTGGTTGCGTGCGTCGAGGCGCCGGACGACGACGACGGCGTCCGCTCCGCGCGCGACCCGTGCTTGGCGTGCTGGGCGAGGTCGGCGCCGCTGGGGGCACCGAGTGCGGCGCGCGGGATCGTGGAGGTGGGCGGCTCGTCGGCGAAGCTGGGCGCAACGATGGCAGCGAAAGCAGCGCCGGACGCCCCGGCGATCGCGAGGACGACAACCGCCCGGCGATGGGTCACGGCTGCCCGCAGGGCCTGGGCGGCTTGCCGACGGGGTTCACCTTGCGAGGGAGCTTCGCCGATCGCGCGGCGGAGTCCTTCCCCACTCAAGGCGCTAGGCAGGGATCGGCCACGGTCGGGCCGTGTTCTGCCCAAGCCGGTGGCCCGGCAAACGGTGCCAGTCGTTTGCACGCGCGCGCGCGTCAGGGGTAGGGTCGTGGCGGGCCAAGCGACGATGGAGGAAACCGCCCATGGCAGACGTTGAGGTCAAGAGCTTCGATTCCCCGGACGAGGTGCGACCGTTCGAGGGCAAGGGACAGGCGCAGGTGGTCAACGTCGCGGGCAAGGTGATCGGCCGCGGCACGTTCGAGCCCGGGTGGCGCTGGTCGGAGAACGTCAAGCCGATCGCCGGGACCGACTCTTGCCAGGTCTCGCATCTGGGCTATTGCGTGTCCGGCCGGATGCGCGTGTTCATGGACGACGGCGCCACGGGCGAGTGCGGACCCGGCGACGTCATCGCGATCCCGCCCGGCCACGACGCCGAGGTCGTGGGCGAGGAGCCGTGCGTCTTCCTCGACTTCGGCGAGTTCGGCGACTACGCCAAGCGCGGCTAGGAGGAGCTCCCGTGTTCGTACGTATCGTCAGGTTCACCGACGTGGACCCCGAACGGATCAGAGGCCTGCTCTCGCGGGTCGAGGAGTCCGAAGGACCGCCCGAAGGGATCCCGACCACGGGCCTGCAGTTCCTCCTCGATGAGAACCAGCGAACCGCGGTGGTCATCCAGCACTTCGACAGCGAGGAGGACATGCGCGTCGGCGACGAGAAGTTCGCCGCGATGGACCCGGGCGACACCCCGGGCACCCGGGCCTCGGTGGACATGTGTGAGCTGAAGCTCGAGCGGCGCCTGTCCGGATAGCCGGACGGGCGACCGCCGTGCGCTGGGTCGCGTTCGATCTCAACGGCACGCTGCTCGACCCGGCCGGTGTGGTGCCCGGCGAGCCGGAGCTCGGCCGCCGGGCGCTCACGGACGCGGTGGTGCTGGCGATGGCGACCACCGTGGTCGGCGAGTATCGCGACTTCTCGGACTTCGTGGCGGCGGCGCTGGGGCGCCGTCTCGACCGGGCCGCGCTTGCCGGCGCCGTCAAGCGGGCGTCGGCGCTGCCGCCCTTCCCCGACGCCGAGCGCGCTCTGCGTCGGCTTGCGGACGCCGGCCTGCGTGTCGCCGTCGTCACCAACAGCGCAGGTGAAGCCGCCGACGAGGCATTGGCCGCCGCCGGGCTGCGCGACGCCGTCGATGCCGTGGTCGGCACCGATGCCGCAGGCGCCTTCAAGCCGGACCTCCGCGTCTACCGCGCGGCGGAGAAGCGTCTGGCGGCGGCCGGCGACGCGATCTGCCTCGTCGCGGCGCACGCCTGGGACCTGCTCGGGGCCTCGCATGCCGGCTGGCGCACGGCGTGGGTCGGCCACCTCGAAGGGCGGCTGACCGCAACGATCCCCGAGCCGGACCTCGCCGCGCCGACGCTCGAGCGCGTGGCCGAGGGCGTCGCGGCCCTGGACTGATCAGTCGAGCTCGGCGACAAGCTGCGCGACATGGCGTTCGATGTCGTCGCGCAGCATGCGGACCTCGGCGAGCGGGAGGCCGGCCGGGTCGGGGAGCTCCCAGTCCAGGTAGGTCTTGCCGGGGATGAGCGGACACTCGTCACCGCATCCCATGGTCACGACGACGTCGGCCCACTCGGCTAGGCCGGTGTCCAGACGCCGCGGCGTCCGAGCGCCGAGGTCGACGCCGATCTCGCCCATCGCGTCCACCACCTGCGGGTGGACGCGGTCGGCGGGCCGTGTGCCCGCCGAGCGCGCCTCGTGCCGGCCGTCGGCGGCGAGGGCGAACAGCGCCTCGCTCATCTGCGAGCGGCCGGCGTTGTGGAGGCAGACGAAGAGGACGTGGGCCACGGAATCAGATAGGTTACATAGATCACCGTCGATCTAGAGTTGTCTCCGAAGCGAAAGCGACCAGTCGGCGAGCCTTGCTGCGAACCGTTGGTCCATCCGGACGTCGAGCCGGAGCGCGCCGAACGCCTGGCGACGATCGCCAAGGCCCTGGGCGACCCCGTCCGACTGCAACTCGTCGACGTGCTGCGCAAGCACGCCGGGAAGGTGTGCGTGTGTGAGCTCGTGCCGCTGTTCGACATCAGCCAGCCCACGCTCTCACACCACCTCAAGAAGCTGCGCGACGCCGGGATCGTGGATTCCGAGCGGCGCGGGCTTTGGGCCTACTACTACGTCACCTCCGATGCCCTCGAGGAGCTGTCCGCATGGCTGAGCTGACCGAGATCCGCAACGTCGTCCGCGAGCGCTATGCCGCCGCCGCCCGCGAAGGGAGCGGCTGTGGCTGCGGCGAGGGGTTCGGGAACACCCTCTACGAGGGGGTGGCCGGCGGGTCGGCGGTGAACGCCTCGCTGGGCTGCGGCGTTCCGACCGCCGTCGCCGACCTGCGCGCGGGGGAGACCGTGCTCGACCTTGGCTCGGGCGCCGGCGCCGACGTACTGATCTCGGCGGGCCGCGTCGGCCCGACGGGCCGGGCCATCGGGCTCGACATGACCGACGAGATGCTCGACCGCGCCCGCGCCAACGCCCGCGAGGCCGGGGCGGACAACGTCGAATTCCTCAAGGGCCACATCGAGGAGATCCCGCTTCCCGACCTAAGCGTCGACGTCGTCATCTCCAACTGCGTGATCAATCTCTCGGGCAACAAGCAGCGCGTGCTCGACGAGGCCGCTCGGGTGCTCCGGCCGGGCGGCCGCTTCGCGGTGTCGGACGTGATCGCCGACGAGGACATGGGCGATGCCACCCGCGCCGACATGGCAGCGTGGACGGGGTGCGTCGCCGGCGCGCTGACCGAGCGTGAGTTCGCATCCGCCCTCGAGGCGGCCGGATTCGCCGAGGTCGAGATCCGCGCCACTCACCGGGTTCACGAGCACGCCGCATCGGCGATCGTGCGCGCCCGCAAGCCATTCATGACGTAGCTGCCGCGGCGTGCACCGGCGGGACGGCGAGCTCGCCATGAACCATCAGCCTCGACTGGTCGTCGATGAGCGCGAACATCGGCGCACACGATGCCGAGGTGAGCGCCACCTTGGCGGCGGCATGGGCGTCCTTTAGCGTTCGGCACCAAACGAGGTGGATCCAGCGGTCACCCGCGGCGTCAGAGGCCGAGGCGTTTTCCGCAAACTCGTTGTGAAAAAGCCGTAATCGGCGTCTTCGCGGGGTGACCGGCCGTCCCGGTCCGCCACTAGACTTGCGAGCCAGATGACCGCTTCGACCCAGCCGGCGCCAGGACGCGTCGGATCCTCGGGGCGGCCCGCGGCCTCGGCCCGATCGTCCATTCGCCTGGCCGTGCTCGACGCCGACTCGGGCTTTCTCCGGGTCCTGACCAAGCGCCTCGACGCGGTGGGCTGGCAGCACCGCGTGCTCGCAAGCCCGTTGCCACTCGACACCATGGTCGCGATGCGCCTGAACGCGGTGGTCGTCGATCTGGCGACGCTCGGCACGCAGGGCTGGTCATACCTCGAGCGGCTCTGCACGACGCTGCCGGGGCTCGGGGTGATCGTGTGCACGGGGCCGTCGTCGGTGGCCCAGCGGGTCCGCGGCCTGCGCCTCGGCGCCGACGACTGGGTGACGAAGCCCTGCCATCCCGAGGAGCTGATCGCGCGCATCGAGGCCGTCGTGCGGCGGCGCAGGCGGGCCGAGGCGCGGGTCGACGCCGGCCCGATGGTCGCGGGCGAGGTCGCGATCCGCGCCGACCAGTTCCAGGCTCTTGTCGCCGGGCGGTCCATCGATCTGACGAGACGCGAGTTCGAGCTCATCCAGCTGCTGGCCGAGGCGCAGGGCCAGGTCCTCGAGCGCGAGGAGATCTACCAGCGCGTGTGGGGCTACGCGATGGCCCACGGCGACCGCTCCGTCGACGTGTTCGTCCGCAAGCTGCGGCAGAAGCTCGAGCGGGCCTCGCCGCGCTGGCGCTACATCCATACGCACTTCGGGATCGGGTACCGGTTCGCGCCCGAGGCGGCGGATGCAGGGAAGATCCCACCCGCTGCCGTCGAGCCCGCGGATTCGGACGCAACCTCCGAGCACGAACCGGTCTCGGCGTAGGTACCGTGTGCGGCGGTGCTTCGCACCGTCGTCTACATCGCGATCATCCTCGGCCTCGCGGCCGCCGTGGCCCTGCTTCCGGGCGGCGGGACGGCCGCCGGCGCGGTGGGAACCGCGCTCTCGATTGCCTTCCTGGGCACGCTGGTGTGGTTCGCCGCCAGGATGTACCGGGAGAACCGCGCGGCCCTGTTCACGCTCGACGACCGATGGCGGGCGACGCTGTACGTCGCGATCGGGGTCGTCGTCGTGACCCTCGCGGCGACATCGCGCCTGTGGCTGACCAGCGCGGGCGTGATCGCCTGGTTTGCGCTGCTGTTCGCGGCGGCCTATGCGCTCTACGCCACCTGGCGGCAGGCGCGGCAGTACTAGCTGGCCGGCGCGAGCTCGACGTCGCGGGGCCGGGGGGCGTCGACGAAGGACGCGTCGTCGCCGATGGCCACCTGGTCCTGGATGCGGGCCAAGTGCTCGCCGAAGAACAGCGTCGCCGAGAGCTCGCCGCGCGTCCGCGCGCCGGTCTTCTCGTAGACCGCCTTGAGGTGGTCGTTGACGGTGTGAGGCGAGATTGCGAGTCGCTGCGCCGCCTGGATCGCCGTCGCGCCCCGCAACGTGAGCTGCGCCACCTCCTGCTCGCGCGGGGTGAGGCCGTAGGCCTTGAGCAGAAGCGGTGCGACGAGCGTGGGGTGGGCGCGCTGAACGAACACGCCGACGTCCCCTGCCGGGCCCGCTCCGATCCGGGCGCCGTGGAGGACGAGCCAGCTGCCGGCCGGTGTCTTGACCGTTGCGCTCGGAAGCGCCCCGGTGGCAGTGCGGGTCGCGCTCGCGACGGCATGGACGGACGCCGACCGCACGCCGGCCTGAAAGGTCGTGCCCGACAGTTCCGCGAGCAGGGGCTCGGCAGACGTCGAAGCGCGGATCAGATCGCCGGAGGCGTCGAGCTCGATCAGCCCGGGGGCCTCGGGGGCGGCGGGCTCGGCGGCCTCGGCGACCAGGCCGCGCCGCACCGCGCGCGCGAACAGGCTCGAGGCCGCGGCGAGGAGGTCGACGTCGCGGCCGTCGAAGTCGGGCAGTCCGGCGCGCCGCACGAGGATGAGTGCGCCCCACGTCGTCCCTTCGGACACGAACGCGCAGCGCAGCTCGGGGCCGATGCCGGCGGGGGTGAGAAGGTTGCGGAAGCGGGGGCTGCGCTCCGGCTGGCCACCCGTCGCCTCGGTCATGGTCGCCGCCTTGCGCGGGGCCCGCGCCAGGGCCGCGAACTTGTTGACGTCGGCCACCGCGTACTCGTTCTCGGCCAGGACGGGAAAGCGGTCGGGTAGGTCCTGCAGGCGGTGCTGGGTGATCAGGTCCGAGCCCGGATCGAGGGTGTGCCAGCACGCGCCGTCGAACGGAACGACGCGCTTGAGCCGCGCCGCGGCCTCGTCGAAGAACTCCGCCCGCGACGGCGCGCGAAGGGCGAGGCGCCCGAGGTCGTCGAGCGCGGGCTGGGCCTCCCGGCGCACTGGCCAAGGCTACTCCCCCGAACATTTGGGATGGTTGACATCACCGTGACGTCGCACGATGCCGCCATGATCACTTCGACCCATCCCACCGCTTCGACGCTCCGCTTCGCGACACCCGATGACGCCGACGCGTGCGGGCGGATCTTCTACGACGCATTTCAGTCGATCGCCGAACGCCACCGGCTCCCCGTCGAGCCCGCCTCCCCCGAGTTCACCCGCTTCATGGCGGGGCGGATGCTCGGACATGACGGATACGCCGGCTTCGCATGCGAGCGCGGCGGCGCGGTCGTCGGCTGCGCGTTCGTGGACGAGCGGGGACCGATCGTGGGGGTGGGGCCGGTGGTGGTGGATCCGGCGGGCCAGGACGACGGCGTGGGGCGGCGGTTGATGGAGGCGGTGGTGGCACGCTCGCGGTCGCGCGGAGCCGCCGGTATCCGGCTGGTCCAGACCGCCTACCACTACCGGTCGCTGGCGCTGTACGCGAAGCTCGGTTTCGTCGTTCGCGAGCCGCTGTCGGTGGTGCAGGGGACGGTGCCGGCCGTCGCGTTGACAGGCGTAGAGGTGCGGCCGGCCCGGCTCGACGACGTGGCCGCCTGTGACGGGCTCTGCGAGCGGGTCCACGGCCACGAGCGCAGCCGCGAGCTGCGTGACGCGGTCGCGGATCGCACCGCGCGGGTGGTGCTGCGCAACGGGCGGCTGACCGGCTACGCGACCGGCTTCGGGTACGGGTGGCACGCGGTCACCGAGGCCAACGACGACTTGATCGCGCTGCTCGGGTCGGCGGACGCCTTCATGGGCCTGGGGGTCCTGGTCCCGTCGCGTAACGCGGCATTGCTGCGGTGGTGCCTCGAGCGCGGGCTGCGGATCGTGCAGCAGTCGACGCTGATGACGATCGGGCTCTACAACGAGCCGGCGGGCGCCTGGCTGCCGTCGATCGCGTACTGAGCGCTGAGCGCCGACTGACCGGCGAGCGCCTACTCAGCGCCCAGGCTTCGCCGGTACTCGACCACGGGGAAGCCCAGGTCGCTCGGGATCCTGTCGGTGCGCTGGACGAAGCCCTCGCGCTCGTAGAAACGGCGCGCGCGCTGCTGATCGGCGGGCGTGTAGAGGCGCATGGCGGTGTAGCCCTGCGCGCCCGCCTCGGCGATGGCGCGACGCATCAGCGTCGTGGCTGCCCCGCTGCCCCAGAAGGGCGGGCGGACGAAGAGCTGCCAGAGATGGGCGAGGTCGTCGAGCTTCTCGGGCCAGCGCGAGGTCATCGACGAGACAAAGGACACGTGCCCCACTGGCTCGTCCGCCTGCGTGCGGGCGGCCAGGCACCATGCGTCGGCGTCGCTCAGGCGCCGCCGCATGGCGTCGACGTCGCGGATCTCAGGCGGCGGATCCCACCCCGCCGGCGCGAAGGCGCGGTAGGTCTCGAAGCCCGTGAGCACCGTGGCGGTCAGCTCGGCCGCATCGTCGGGCGTCGCGACCGCGTACACGAATTCATCACGCTTTCCTTGCATTCGCGCGTAGATTCTCAGCACCGCCCACGCGACCGTAGCCCCATGCCCCGATGGCGCGCGCACGACGGACAGGCGGCGGTCGAGCTCGTCGCCATGATCCCGATCGTCATCCTGCTGGCGGCGGCGCTCTGGCAGGCGGTGGTCGCCGGTCAGGCGGTCTGGGTGTCGGGCGCGGCCGCCCGGGCGGCGGCGCGAGCGGCCGTTGTGGGTGGCGATGCCGAAGCGGCGGCACGTCGAGCGCTCCCGGGCGCCCTGGAGCGCGGCCTCCACGTCGATACGGACGACGACGGCAAGGCGGAGGTGAGGATCGCGGTCCCGCTGGTGATCGGCGACGGCCGCCTGGCGACGGTGTCGGCGAAGGCCCACTTCGAGCCCCAGGACGGGTGATGCCAGGCCGCCGACCCCTCGACGGCCCACCCGCGCTCGGCGAGAGGACCAGCTCGACCCCTGGCCCGCGCTTGCCCCACGAGACGACCCGCTCGACTCCTGGCCCGCGCTCGCCGGACGAGATGACCCGCTCGACCCCTCGTGCCCGTTCGGGCGGCCAGTCGACCCGCTCCACCCCTCACGCCCGCTCTCTCGGCCAGTCGACCGTCGAGGTGGTCGGGATGCTTCCGGTCCTCGCGATTGTGGCGTTCGCCGCCCTCCAGATCCTCGCCGCCGGCCTCGCGGCCGAGCTCGCCGACCACGCGGCAGAAGCCGGCGCCGTTGCGATCCTCGAAGGCACCGACCCCCAAGACGCCGCCAAGCATGCGATTCCCGGCTGGTCGGGCGCACACGTCGACGTCGCCGTCCACGGCAAGACCGTCCGCGTGCGTGTGCGCCCGCCGGCGGTGGTGCGCAGCGTCGGCAACCTGCTCGCGTCGACCGCTGAGGCAAAGGCGGCGCCGCGATGACGGAGACGATCCGGCGATGACCGACCTCCTCGCCCGCTTCGAGTCCAGAAGCGTCCGGCGATGACGGCCCTCCTCGCCCGCGTCGAGCCGGGAGGCGTCCGCCGATGACCGACCTCCTCGCCAAGCTTGCCTCCGTCTTTGTCGAGCCGGCGCCGGAGGCGGCTCGCCAGCGGCACCATCGCGTTGCGGTGGCCCCGCCCGCGCCTTGCGTCGGAGTGATCGCCACACCGCGCCATGCACTCGCCATCGGCTCCGGGGTTGCGCTGGTCGTGGCGCGCGGCGTCCGCGCCCGGCGCGCGCTCGTGTGCGCGTGGCCTCCCGGCGACTGGGCGACGCCTGCGCTTCAGGCCCCGGCGGGCGGCGGAGCTCGGCGCTTGCGCCGCAGCCTCGCCGCGCGCGGCATCGACGCCACCGCCACGGGAAGCCTCGTGCGAACGGTCCTCCCTGAAAACCCCGAGGATGCCGTCGCGACGGCGGAACGAGCGCTGGCCGCCGCGGCCGCCCCCGCGGTACTCGTCCTCGCCGGCCCTCGGCCGGAGATCCTCGACGGGCTGCTGCTGGCTCAGGACGCGATCGTGGTCGCCACCGACCCTGACGCAGACCCGTGCGTAGTCGACCTCGCGGTCGCAACGCTGAACGCGCGCCACCCCGCTGTTAGTGCGTGCAGCCTGGCGCTCGGCCCGGTCGGCCGAGCACTCGCCGCGTCCGGCGGGACCGCGCCCCTCGGGGCGAGGCGCCCGCTCGCGCCCGTCCTGGAGGCGGTCGTATGAGTTCGGGGCTCGTCCCTGACCTTTGGTCGGTATGTCCGACCGAACGACGGTCACCCCCGCGACGAGGGCTGATCGTCGTTCGTCGCCGCCGTTGGCGAGGGGCTCGACGAGACCACATCGACGACGCGCACGCTGACCGCTCTCGGCCCTATCCCGGGATACGGTTGAACGATGGAGGTGCCCTCAGCGAAATGGTTCGTGGAGGTGGCAGATACCTACAACTCCGGCGACGTGCAGGCGTTCGTTGCGCGGTTCGCTCCCGGAGTGGTCTTCGAACCTGACCCGCGGTGGCCCGAGCCCGGCCCGTTCGTCGGGCGCGCGGCCTTCGCGAAGTTTCTCGAGGAATGGAGCGGGGCGTGGGAGGAGCCCCGGCTCGAGGTGGACCGCGTTGAGCAGCGGAACGACGCGACGATTGCGGAGTGCCGATGGATCGTGAGCGGTGCCTCGAGTGGGGCAGCGGTGCCGACGGCGTTCACGGTCGTAGCTCGGTTTGGCCGCGACGGGCAAGCGACCCGCATCGCAGCCTTCCTCGACCACGACGAGGCGCTGCGATCGGTGGGGTCGGGGAGCCGGTAGCGCCAAGCGCGCCAAGCCGGTGGCGGACTCGGGCGGCGAGCTCACGATCTGCTGCGAACCACCCATGGACCGCCGACTGTTCGCCCACATCCAGGCTCGGGCCAGCGCCACCGAGGAGCGCAGGGGAGGCGCCGAGCGTCGTCGGCAGCTGCTGGCCGGGCTCTCCGGTCGGGTGGTCGAGGTCGGCGCCGGGAGCGGCGTGTCGTTCGCCTACTACCCGGCGGCGGTGCGCGAACTCGCGGTTGAGCCCGAGCGCATCCTGCCCGAGCGCGGGCTCGAGGCGGCAGAGCGAGCGCCGGTCCCCGTAGAGGTGGTCGACGGCCTCGCCGAGCGGCTGCCGCTTCCGGACGGGTCCGTCGACGCAGTGGTGCTGGCCGGCGTCCTTGGCAGCATTCCCGACCCCAGCCGCGCGCTGGCCGAGGCCACGCGGGTCCTGCGACCCAACGGCGAGCTTCGCTTCTACGAGCATGTCGTCGCCCGCAACCGTCGTCGCCTGGCGCCGATGCAGCGCCTGTTCGACGCGACCTTCTGGCCACGCCTCTTCGGCGGCTGCCACACGAGCCGCGACACCGAGGCGACACTCGTCGCCTCGGGGTTCACCCTCGACACGCGCGAGCGCTGGTCGTTTCGCCCGACCCACCTGGCGACGCCCGTCGCCCCCCGCATCGTCGGGCGCGCGCCGGGAAGCGGCTCAGCCCGGCACTTAGCCCTGGGTCGCCGAGCGGTTCGCGAGCTTGCGCAAGAACGCGCGATGCCTCAAACGCGGGCGGGGTGGGTAGGAGGAGCGGAAGTGCTGGTGGCAGATCGGGATGAGCTGCGACGGCGAGCCGAGGCACGTGGTGCCCGGGACCAGCAGCCAGCTTGCATGTCCGGCGGTGTCCCGTTCGGACGGACCCCGAAGCTCGACCTCCTGAAGGGGGGTTGGAAACCGACCGTCGCTCCTCGTGGCCGGTCGGGCGCACCCTTCGACGAACGGGCTCGCCGAGACGACTCGGGCTAGCGAGGCCGGCCGGGTCTGCGACTGACCGGTCTCCACGGAGCGGAGGCCGCCGACGGTCCGTTGCGAAGCAGCGCGTCCACCGACCTGTGACAGATGGGCGTGGAGTCGTAACGCCGTTCAGGCGACGGTGGACGCATGCAAGCGCGGTCTGCCGGACGTGTCCCGTGTGGGATCCAGGGCGGTCTGGAGTCTGGTCAGGCGTTGGCGGGAGCAGCGTGCCGCCGACCTGGGCGCGCTCGCGGCGGCTCGCACGATGCACGACGCCTACGACCGGCTGGTCGAGCCGCCGACGCTGGATGACGGTCGGGCCAACCCGCGCCATCTCGAGGTCGGCGCGTACGAGCGGATGGGCCGCGAGGCGGCGCTCGGGGTGGCCCGCGCAACGGCGCCGCGGCGAACTGCAAAACTCACGGTCTGTGGGCTCCGTTCGGGTGACCACGACGCTCGTGGCGCGCGGCCCCGCCGCCGCGATTGTTCTCGATGACGAGCAGGTTGCGGCCGTCGGAGAGGGCGCGAAACGCTTTCCAGTCCGCGCGACGGTCAACGGCTACAGCTGGCGCACGACGGTGACCCCCATGCACGGCGAAACTCTGCTGGGCTTGAATCGCGCGGTACGCGAGATGGCTGGCGCCCAGGCGGGAGACACCGTCGAAGTCGCGATCGAGCTTGACACCGCCCGCCGTGAGGTCGACATACCGGAAGCGCTCGCCCGTGCCCTCGCTGGGGATCCTGCCGCGAACGCTGCCTTTGAGGCTCTGGCCTTCACTCACCGCAAGGAGTATGCGCGCTGGGTAGGCGACGCCAAGCGCCGGGAGACCCGACAGCGTCGCGTGACTCAAGCCCTTGAGATGCTGCGCGAACGCAAAACGCTCCGCTGACGACGGCGCCGATTTCCGGATCCCGGGATCCGCGCGGAGGACGGCAGCGGGAAGGTTGGCGTGGTTGCTCGCCGGGCGGCGGATGTAGGTGCTGTCAGGCGTCGCAGGCGACTCAGGGGGCTTGCCGACAGCTCGAGGGAGGCAGACAACCGCAGGGGAGCGGTGCTGCAACGTGCAAGGCAGCCGCGATGGCCGCACCCCCAACCGCGGCCGAGCCGGAACAACAGCCCTCGGATGCTGCGTGGCCCGAGGTGATGCTTCCTGCCGCGCTACCGCAGGAGCTTCTGGCGAGACCAACGGGCGTTGGACATGACGGTGTACGGCCTCGCGTTGCTAGCGGCATGTCGTACCGCTCGGGTTAGATGCTCCTCTAGGGGGGTACAGAGAATGGGACGCAGTTCGCGGAGGCTTGGCGATGCCATATCCCACGCCGCGACCCATCAAGCGGCGAACCTTCCTAAAAGGCGCAGCCGGACTGGTCATCCTGGCGGGGTGTGGCGGCAGCCAGAAGGGGGCTCAGACGGCACCGGCGGGGGCGGCGCCGGCCGTCAAGAACACGGAGCCGTCGAAGAAGCTCTCCGGTTCTCTCAAGATCCTGATGTGGAGCCACTTCGTGCCGAGCCACGACAAGTGGTTCGACAAGTTCGCGCCCGATTGGGGCAAGCAGGTGGGCGTGGACGTGACGGTGGATCACATCAACACCACCGAGGTGCCCACCCGCCTCGAGGCCGAGGTCGGGGCCGGCTCTGGCCATGACCTCATCCAGCACATCGGCCCGCTGCCTCAGTTCGAGCCGAGCATGATGGATCTCGCCGACGTCACACAGGAGGCCGAGCGGCGATTCGGCAAGCAGCTTGACATCTGCCGCAAGTGCAGCCTCAACCCGACCACCCACAAGTACTTCGCGTACGCGCCCGGATGGGTGCCCGACCCCGGCGACTACCGCAAGAGCCTATGGGCGAAGGCCAACCTGCCGAACGGCCCGAAGTCGTACGACGACCTGCTCAACGGTGGCTCCCAGATCAAGAGCAAGCAGGACGTTCAGCTCGGCATCGGCATGTCGCCGGAGATCGACTCGAACATGGCGGCTCGGGCCCTGATCTGGTCGTTCGGCGGAACCGAGCAGGACGAGCGCGAGAACGTGGCCATCAACTCGCCCGAGACAGTGGCCGCGGTCGAGTACATGCAGAAGCTCTACAAGGGCGCCATGACCCCCGAGGTCTTCGGCTGGAACCCGGCCTCGAACAATGAGGGTCTGGTGGGCGGAAAGATGTCGTACATCCTCAACTCGATCTCCGCCTACCGCACCATGCAGGGGGTCAACCCGTCGGCTGCCGACGACACCTTCATCACGAAGGCGCTGAGCGGACCGAAGGGCGGATGGGCGGCCCAGCACGTGATGTACAACTGGCTCGTCCCGAAGTACGCGAAGAACCCGGACGCCGCGAAGGAGTTCCTGCTCCACTACACGCAGAACTTCGCGCGCGCGACGTGGGAATCCAAGCTGTACGACTTCCCGGGCTTCGACAAGCTCGTGCCGCAGCTGCCGGACTGGCTCGGCAAGGATCCGTTCGGCTCGAAGCCGCCGAACAAGCTGGCGGTGCTCAAGGACGCGCTCGACTGGAGCCGCAACGTCGGATACCCGGGCCCGGCCAACACGGCCATCGGCGAGGTCTTCGGCACGTTCATCCTGCCGAACATGCTCGCTGCGGCCGCCCGCGGTAAGAAGAGCCCGCAGCAGGCGGTGAGTGACGCCGAGTCGCAGATGAACCCCATCTTCGACAAGTGGCGCAAGAAGGGCCTCATCGGCGGCGGCACGTAACGGGTAGCCATGGCGCTCGCGCTAGAGGTCAGGGGCCTCAAGAAGCACTATCGCGGGCACGGCCATCACATCCGGGCCGTGGACGGCGTCGACATCAGCACGAGCGAGGGCGAATACCTCGTACTGCTCGGCCCGTCCGGATGCGGGAAGACGACGCTCCTGCGCACGATCGCGGGGCTCGAGGAGGCCACCGAGGGGGAGGTCCTGATCGGCGGCAACGTCGTGAATGGACTCCCGCCGCGGGCGCGGCAGGTGGCGATGGTGTTCCAGAGCTACGCCCTTTACCCCCACAAGACCGTGGAGGACAACATCACCTTCCCGCTGAAAGCCGAGAAGATCTCGAAGGAGGAGCGGCGCAAGAAGGCCCGCTGGGCGGGCGATCTACTCGGAATCGACCACCTGCTTGACCGCAAGCCGCGCCACCTCTCCGGCGGCGAGCGCCAGCGGGTGGCGCTGGCCAGGGCGCTTGTGCGCGAGCCCAGCGTCTTCCTGCTCGACGAGCCACTCTCGAACCTGGACGCGAAGCTGCGTGCGTCGGCGCGCGACGAGCTGAAGCAGTTCCAGCGGAACCTCGGCACCACCACGGTCTACGTCACGCACGATCAGGCCGAGGCGATGGGACTCGGCGACCGTATCGCCGTGATGTCCGACGGGAAGCTCCGCCAGCTCGGACCGCCGCACGAGGTCTACGAGGATCCCCAGGACACCTTCGTGGCCACGTTCCTGGGCTCCCCGCCGATGAACCTGGTGCCACGCAACGGCCTCATGCTCGGCTTCCGTCCGGAGAGCCTGCTGCCCGAGGTGGTCGTGCCGGGGGACGGGCCGAAGCTCGCGGTCGATCTCGAGGTGGGGCGGATCGAGTTCCTCTCGGGCGACCGGCACATCTATGGAACTGCCAGGGGCGTCGGTGAGGAGACGCGCGTGATCGCCCGGCTGCCGGCCACGGTGACAACGCCGATCGAGGCGGGCGAGATGCACCGTTTCGCCGTCCACGAGAAGGACCTCTGCTTCTTCGACGCTGAAAGCGGCGAGCGGACGGCTCCGGAGCCGCTCTGGGCATGAAGTCGCTGCGCGCCTCCGAGCGCCGGCCTCTGTCTGACCGCGACGGGTTGCTCGCGCCACTGTTCCTGCTGCCAGCGGTGGTTTACGTGGTGGCGCTCGTAGCCATCCCGTTCTGCTTGGCGATCGCTTTCAGTCTGACCGACGTCACCGCGGGCGACCCGAGCCTCGACTGGGTCGGGTTCAAGAACTTCGATGACATCTTCCACGACCCGACCTTCTGGCGAGCGCTGAGGAACACGCTCCTGTTCACGGCCGTGACGATGGTGCTCACGATCGTGCTCGCGAAGGCGCTCGCGATGATCCTGGTCGCGGACTTCCGTTTCAAGCGGCTGATCCGCTTCTTCGTGCTCCTGCCGTGGATCACGCCGGTCGCGCTCGCCGCGATCTCCTGGCTGTGGATGTTCGACTCGGTCTACAGCCCGATCGACTGGGTGCTGCGGCAGCTGGGACTGATCGACGGCAACATGCACTGGCTCGCGAGGGACAACCTCGCCGCCATCTCGGTGATCGCCGTGCAGACATGGCGCATCGTGCCGCTCGCCGCCGTGATCATCATGGCCGGGCTCGTGGCGATCCCCCACGAGATCAACGACGCCGCGGCCATGGACGGCGCCGGCTTCTGGCGCAAGCTCTGGGAGATCACCATCCCACTGAACCTGCCCGTGATCGGCGTCGCGACGCTGTTCGGCGCGATCCTCACCTTCACGGACATGACCGTGGTCTACATTCTCACCCGCGGCGGTCCGGACAACGCCACGCAGACGCTGCCGAGCTACGCCTTCTTCAAGGGCATCGGAGGTGGCGACCTCGCTCAAGGGGCGGCCATCGCGCTCTTCCTCTTCCCGCTACTGCTTGCGGCGGCGATCGCGATCCTGCGCTCCGTGCGAAAGATGGAGACGTTCTGATGGCCGTCCGGGTGCCGGCCCAGCTCGCGACGATGACCCCGGCGCAGGTCCGGCGCACGCGCACGCGGGTGGCCCTCCGCAGGCGCTTCGGACGCGTCGGGCTCTACGCCGCCGCGACGGTGGCGGCGTTGGCGGCCGCGACTCCGTTCATCTGGAGCACGATCACGATGCTCAAGCAGGACGCGGACCTCTACAACGCGCAGAACAACCCATTCGTCTTCAACCTAGACCCCACGACGAAGCACATCTCGTTCCTCTTCACGGACACGAAGTTCCTCACTTTCGCCGTCAACACGCTCTGGGTCGGGGTCCTCGTGGTGGCGATCACGCTCGCCGTCGGACTACCCGCCGCCTACAGCCTCGCGCGTCTGAACATGCGCTGGGCGAGCGGGCTCGGGATCGCCATCTTCTTCGTCTACCTGGTCCCGCCGACGCTGCTGTTCATCTCGCTCGCGCGCGTTGTCTCGATCCTGGGCCTTCAGGACTCCACCTGGTCGCTGGTCTTGATCTACCCGACGATCACGATCCCCGTCGCCGTTTGGCTCCTGATGGGCTTCCTGAAGGCGGTACCGCGCGACGTCGAGGAGCAGGCGATGGTCGACGGCTACAGCCGAGTGGGGGCCTTCACGCGCGTCGTAATCCCGATGGCGATGCCGGGGATCATCGCAGTGATCGTGTTTGCGTTCACGCTCACTGCGCACGAGTTCATCTACGCGCTCGCGTTCGTGTCACCGTCGGACCACAAGGTGATCAGCACGGGGGTGCCCACGGAGCTTGTCCGCGGCGACATCTTCTTCTGGCAGTCGCTCCAGGCGTCCGCCGTGCTCGTGGCGGTGCCGATCGCGTTCGTCTTCAATCTATTGCTCGAGCGCTTCATCACCGGCTTCACGATGGGCGCGGTCAAGACGTAGACCAGGTCCTGGGCTGCAGCCGCTCGTCCAAGGCGATCGTGTCCTGACCCTCGCTCAAGGCCACCGAGGCGGCTGAGAGCCCCCGATCCGCGATCATGTAGGTGAGCAGGCCGCCCGTCGAATGGCCCATCACGGCGGGCTTCTTGTCGAGCTGGCCGATCACCTGGGCGGTGTGGTCGGCAACCTGCCTCAGGGTCTTCCTCGCGAAGGCCTCGGGATTGGCGCGGGCTTCCTCGACCGTTTCGGGTCGTCCGGCCATGAGGGCGTTACACCCGCGTACGGCTGGCCGGCGGCCTACGCGGGGCCGCTTCGGCTTCATCAAGCGCTACCCGTGGGAACCGTGTTACGAGGGCTGCCATTAGGGCATACGGCGACGAGCAGCGGCACTCGGCCCATCCTCGCAGTCGCTGCACAGTGGAGCTGCGTACGTGAAGTGCTGCGCACTGACGCGACTAGGCGCGGCCGAGTCGCTTGCGGTCCGGGGGCCGTCCGAGTCCCGCCCGCTCGGCAACTGCCAGCAGCGCGACCGCGGACACCACCGCCACGACAAACCCGATCACGTTGAGCTCCCAGATGTCGCCGGTCCCGAGCAGGTTCGCGATCGAGCCGCCGATCACTGAGCCCGCGAGCCCCAAAAGCAGTGTCCACAGCAACCCAATCTTCTGCCTGCCGGGCATCAGCAAACGGGCAAGCGCCCCAATGATGAGTCCCGCCACGATGAAGCCGATCATGGGTCGGCTGGTTACCCGGCAGCCGTCGCTTTATCCGGGCAACGCACGGCGCCGTGCCCATTCCGGCCCCGCGCCAAAGGCAGGAGCGCCCCCGCACCGTCGCTGACTTGCGCTTCCCCAGGCGAAAGCAGGCGCCACCCCAGCCACAGGCAACGATCTGGCACGCCGACGTTCTCCGCCATCACCTCGTACCAGACCGCGCCGGGCACCATGACGACGGCGCGCGGGACCGCTGCGCCGGCTGCGGCGCCGATGGCGACGAGCATCGCTGCGACACCTCAGCGCCGTCAGCGCTTGGCGAGGGCGATGCGGTTTCGTGCCAACAGCGCTCGCGGCGCGCGGCCCAGATGTCGCCGGTTGCGGATCAGGAGGGCCGACGAAGCTGGTACGGCTCGCATCGCGTGACGCGATTGATGGATCGCCCATCCGGAAGCAGCTGCTCCGCGCTTTTGTGACAGAGGTGCCTGGAGTCGTGACCGGCTTCAAGTGATCGTGCTCGCATGCGGCTCGGTGCGCGGCATGACGGGCAGGCGCTGCTCCTTCTGGTCGCCGCGATGGCCGCGGCCGTCGTCGGCGCCGTGCTGCTGGGCGGGGTCGCGCAGGGCATCGGAAAGGGCGGGCGGGAGCAGCGTGCCGCCGACCTGGGCGCGCTCGCGGCGGCTCGCACGATGCACGACGCCTACGACCGGCTGTTCGAGCCGCCGACGCTGGATGACGGTCGGGCCAACCCGCGCCATCTCGAGGTCGGCGCGTACGAGCGGATGGGCCGCGAGGCGGCGCTTGGGGTGGCCCGCGCCAACGGCGCCGATGACGTGGAGGTCAAGTTCCCCGACGGCGACACCTTCGCGCCCACGCGCATCCGCGTGACGGTCCGCGACCCGGCGACGAGCGACGCCGGCGGCCACCATCACGAGGCGGCGATCAAGGCCAGCGCCGAGGCGGAGCTCGCGCCCCTCGCGCAGGTGCCGACGGGCATCGGCGATCCCGGCCAGTACAACGGCCCGTTTGCCTACCGACAGGGAAAGCCGATGCGACCCGACGTGGCGCTCGCGTTCGACCGCTTGAACGCCGCCGCCCGTCACGGCGGGATCGCCCTGATCATCGTCTCGGCGTGGCGGAGCAACGCCGAGCAGGCGCGGCTGTTCGCCGCCCACCCTGACCCCAAGTGGGTTGCCCCGCCGGGCAAGTCGCTGCACCGCCTGGGCACCGAGCTCGACCTCGGCCCCTCATCCGCGTACGGCTGGCTGGCGGCCAACGCGGGCCGCTTCGGCTTCATCAAGCGTTACCCGTGGGAACCGTGGCATTTCGGCTATGGCCGCAATCCCGGCAGCCGGTCGGTCGGCTTCGGGCCCGGCGAGCACAAGAGCGCGATGCCCGATTTCGTGCCGCCGCGCTTCGCCCCGATGATCGCGCGCGCGTCCCAGCACTGGGGCGTGGGCGCGGCCTTGCTCGCCGCGCAGCTCTATGCCGAGTCGAACTTCAATCCCAACGCCGTCAGCTCTGCGGGCGCCCAGGGCATAGCGCAGTTCATGCCCGGCACCGCTCGTACCTACGGCCTGAGGGACCCGTTCGACCCGGGGGCCGCGATCGACGCCCAGGCGCACCTGATGCACGACCTGCTCGCGCAACTCGGATCCGTCCCGCTCGCCCTGGCGGCCTACAACGCCGGCGCCGGGCGGGTGAAGGCGTGCATGTGCGTGCCGCCGATCCCCGAGACGCAGGGCTACGTCGCCCGCATCCTCGGCCTGCTCAAGGGGGCCGGCGACCAGACCGGCGTGATGGCGGGACTGGAGGTGCGACTGGTGAAATAGCGGCTCCGTCACTGCGGCATCCTTAGCGCCATGTCGGCCTCCACCGCCACGCGCGACGCCGAGGCCACGCGCGCCACCGGCGCGCCGCTGCGCCGCGGCGCCCGCGCCCGCGCCAGCACCGACGCGATCGTCCCCAGCCGCGCCGGCTACCCCACCGCGACCCTCGTCTCGTGGGAGCCCGGCACCAAGCTCCAGAGCAACTACCACCTGCCGACCGACGTCCCCGAGCACGTCCGCTACGACACCGTGGCGAGCGCGGTGACAATCGCCGAGGCGCTTGCGCGCGAGCTCGCCCCATGAACGCAGAGCACGCGCCCCACAACGCGATGACCGAGGCCGAGGCGATCGAGCGCTTCCACGACCGCTGCAGCGACCTCATGCGCGAGCTGCTCGACGCGCTGGCCGATGCGCCGGACCGACCCCGTCCGTTCCCCGAGATCGCGGATGCAATCGGGTGGCCTCGCCGCCGGATCGCTTGCGTGCTCGGAGGCGTCTGCCACCTACGCCAGACCGAGTTCGGCGGCCGCCGCCCCTACCGCTTCCTCGACGCCAGGTGGTCGCTGTCGGGCCGCTGGGAGATCTGGATGGACGCCAACCAGGCGTCGGCGATCCGCGCCGTTCGCGCATCCGATCGCACCCTTGCCCGGTCACGCTCGGCCCGGCGTTCTGGTGCGAGAACAGCGGCAGGCTGATCGTTCGCGGCCGCCGAACGATGCCACGGCGCGGGAACTCGCGGTCAGTTCAGACCGAGCGCCCGCGCAGCGACCGGCGCCGGTGCCAGGCGTGGGTCACCCAAGGGTTCGTCCACCCGGCGTCGGCCGGGTTCGGGTTTGTCCCGGGCGGGACGATCTCGTCGATCCGGTCGAGCACGTCCTGCATGAGCGTCACGCCCGCCGCCGGCAGCTGCGACT
>JBJMKX010000045.1:0-7503 GCA_045805605.1 Solirubrobacteraceae bacterium | reverse complement strand
CCTAGACCTCGGCTCAGACCGCCTCGAGCGGTAAGACCTCGTCCAGCGGCGAGTAGTCGAGCCCGTGCGCCTCGGCGACGGCCTCGTATGTCAGCTTCCCTGCGAACACGTTCACGCCGCGTGCCAGTGCGGGACTGAGCGCAATCGCCTCGCGGACGCCGTGGTCGGCGATCAGCTCGGCGTAGGGAAGCGTGACGTTGGTCAGCCCGTAGGTGGACGTGATCGGCACCGCGCCCGGCATGTTGGAGACGCAGTAGTGCACGATGCCGTCCACCTCGAAGACCGGGTCGGAGTGCGTCGTTGGGTGCGAGGTCTCGAAGCAGCCGCCCTGGTCGATGGAGACGTCCACCAGCACGGCGTTGGGCTTCATGAGCGAGAGCTGCCGGCGGGTGATCACGCGCGGTGCCTTGGCGCCGTGCACGAGCACCGCCCCGATGACGAGATCGGCGTCGGGCAGGCGCTGCTCGATGTCCAGGGTCGAGGCGAAGCACGTGTCCGCCCGCCCGCCGAACGCGATGTCGAGCTCGCGCAGGCGGTCGATGTTGCGGTCGTAGACGAACACCGTCGCCTCCATCCCGATGGCGATGAAGGCGGCGTTCATCCCCACCACGCCGCCGCCGATGATCAGCACGTTGGCCGCGGCCACGCCGGGCACGCCGCCGAGCAGGATCCCCCGCCCCCCGAGCGGCTTCTCGAGCATGAATGCCCCGGCCTGGGTGGCGATCTTGCCCGCCACCTCCGACATCGGCGCCAGCAGGGGCAGCCGCCCCCGCTGGTCCTCCACCGTCTCGTAGGCAACGCAGGTCGCGCCCGAAGCGGCCAACCCGCGCGTCAGCTCGGCGTCGGCGGCCAGGTGCAGGTAGGTGAAGAGCGTGTGCCGCGGCTCGAGCATTTCCACCTCGACCGGCTGCGGCTCCTTGACCCCGAGGATCATCGACGCCTCGGCGAACACCGTCTCGGCGTCGGGGGCGATGCGCGCGCCCTGATCGACGTAGCGCTCGTCCGGCAGCGCCGAGCCGTCGCCGGCGCCGCTCTGGACGATCACGGTGTGACCGGCATCGACCAGCTCGCGCACGCCGGCGGGCGTCAGCGCGACCCGGTACTCGTCGGGCTTGATCTCGGTGGGGACGCCGACATTCATGCGGCGGCCGCCGCCAGGTCGGCCGAACCGGATCGGGGATGGTCGACGGCGCGGTTTTGCACCGAGAGGGTCGTGCCCACCCGCTCCAACTCGGCGAACAGAGCGTCGGGCGGCAGGCAGCGTTCCGGCGGAAGGGCGCCGCGGACGTCGAGCGCCCCGCGCAGCAGCATGCGCGCCGTGGCGGCGCCGACCGAGCCGGTCGAGACCACGCCGCCGCCCAGCCCCCACGCGTCATGCGGCGGCGTCACCGACGTGACGATGGCTTCGCTGTCCGCGCCGCGCACCAGCACGTGCTGCGCCGACCACGTCCGCGCCGACGGCGGCACGGTGCGAAGCGCAGCGAGCTCCTCGGGCGCGCGCTCGCGCAGCTCGAGCAGCTTGTCGAGCACGCCCGGCCCGAGCGACAGGCGGAAGTCGGCCGCCCGGGCGCCGAGCGACTCCGGCAGCGTCAGCACCTCGGAGTGCAGCGTGCGGATCGACGAGCGGCGCCCGATCGGCGGCGGGAACTCGATCTCGCCACCGTCGGAGAGCGGCTCGACCTCGATTGCCTCGCCGTGGCGCACCACCATCGGCGGCACCGTGACCTCGTCGAGCAGGGTGGCCAGCGCATAGGGGAAGCTCGCGCCCGCAGGCGGGTCCTCGTCGAGCCCGGCCGATGCGCACCGCACTTCCTCGACCTCGAGCCCCACCTCGCGCGCGGCCAGCATCGCCATCGCGTTCGTCTTCCCCGGACCCGCCCCCGCGCCTAGCACCGCCAGACAATCGGCCGCGGCGAAGTCGGCGTCGCGCTCGAGCTGCTGCTTCGTTACGTGGTAGAGGCCCCCGAGGTCGACGTAATGGCAGCCGGCCGCCAGTGCGGCGTCCATTGCCGCGAGGTTGATGCGATACGAGGCCGCGTTGACGAGGACGTCGGCGCCCTCGAGTGCGGCGGCGAGCGATGGAGGATCGGTGGCGTCGACGGACGCGGAGGTGGTCTTCGGAGGCACCGCCACCGCCGCGGCCCGCTTCCCGTCGAGGTCGAGCGCCCGAAGCGCGTCGACCTCCTCCGACTCGGCGAGGTCGCGCACGATCGCGGGACCGATCGTGCCGCCCGCCCCGAGGATCGCGACGGTCGCCACGGCGCCTAGTAGAGGTCCATCTTCCGCGATGCCTCCTCGAGCACCGGGCGCAGTACGCCCTCGATCTCGGCGAAGTGCTCCTCGTTGGAGATCAGCGGCGGCGAGAGCTGGATCACCGGGTCGCCGCGGTCGTCGGCGCGGCAGATCAGCCCGCGGCGGAAGAGCTCACCGGAGAGGAAGCCGCGCAGCAGCGTCTCGGACTCCTCGGCGGTGAAGCTCTCCTTCGTCGCCCGGTCCTTGACCAGCTCGATCCCGGCGAAGTATCCGGCCCCGCGCACGTCGCCGACGATCGGGATGTCGGCGAGCGAGTGCAGCATGTCGTGGAACGCGGGCTCGTGGGAGCGCACGTGCTCGAGGATGGCGTCCTGCTCGAAGACGTCGATGTTCGCCATCGCCACCGCCGCCGAGATCGGGTGCCCGCCGAAGGTGAAGCCGTGCAGGAAGGAGCTGGTGCCCGCCAGGAAGGGCTCCGCGATCCGGTCGGACACGATGGCCGCGCCCATCGGGGCGTACGCGCTCGTGATCCCCTTGGCGGTGGTGATGATGTCGGGCTGGTAGCCGTAGCGCTCGCACCCAAACCACTCGCCCAGGCGCCCCCACGAACAGATGACCTCATCGGAGATGAAGATGACGTCGTACTCGTCGCAGATCTCGCGGACGCGCTGGAAGTAGCCCTCCGGAGGCACGAAGCACCCGCCCGCGTTCTGGACCGGCTCCATGATCACCGCGGCGACCGTGTCCGGGCCCTGGAACTCGATCGCCTTGGCGACCGTCTCGGCCAGGTCGGACGGCTGCATGCCCGGCGCCAGCCGGTAGAGGTTCGTGTTGGGCACGTGCACGCCGCCGGGCATGAACGGCTCGAACGGATGGCGCAGGCCGGGAATGCCCGTCGCTGCCAGTGCCCCCATCGTTGTGCCGTGGTAGGCGATCTCGCGGGCGATGACCTTGTGCTTGTTCGGCTTGCCGTGGAGCTTGTGGTACTGGCGAGCGAGCTTGAACGCCGTCTCGACCGCCTCCCCGCCGCCCGAGGTGAAGAAGACGCGGTTGAGATCGCCCGGCGCGAGCGACGCGATCCGCGCGGCAAGCTCGATCGCGCGCGGGTGCGCGTAGGACCAGGTGGTGAAGAAGTCGAGCTCGCGCGCCTGGTCGGCACCCGCCTGGGCGACCTCCACGCGCCCGTGGCCGATGTTCACGCAGAACAGCGCCGAGAGCCCGTCGAAGTAGCGGTTGCCCTTCTCGTCCCAGACGTAGCACCCTTCGCCGCGAACGATGATCGGCACGTCCACCTCGTCGTACGCGCCCATACGCGTGAAGTGCATCCACAGGTGGCGCTTGGCCAGCTCCTGGAGGTCCGCCGTCCGGGTCGACGGGGCGCGATCGATGGTCGCCATGGCCAGGTTCCCTCCTGCGGTTGGGGTCGTCTCCTACGGTACCGCCGACCGCACCGATGATGCGATCACGGCTGACGATCGTGCGACGTCGTCCGGAGTCGTCGACCAGTTCGAGAACGACACGCGGATGGCCGGGCGGCCGTTCCAGGTGGTGCCGCCGACCCAGCACGTCCCGTCGGCCTGGATCCCCGCAAGGGCGTCCGCCGTGGCGCTCGGATCGTCGAGCCCGACCAGCACCTGGTTGAGCACGACGTCGTTGAGGACCCGCATGCCCGGGGCGGCGTCGAGCGCTTCGGCCATCTGCCGGGCGAGGGCGCAGCACCGCTCGACCAACTCGGCCACGCCGCGGCGCCCGAGCGAGCGCAGCGCAGCGTAGACGGCGAAACCGCGCGCGCGGCGGGAAGCTTCGGGGACGTAAGCGACCGGTTCCCGCCGCTCGTCCGCCGCCGGCAGGTACGCGCCGGAAACGCCCATGGCCGCCCGGTGCACGTCTGGGTGCGCGACGATCGCGACGCCGGAGTCATAGGGAACGTTGAGCCACTTGTGGGCATCGGTCGCCCATGAATCGGCGCGCTCGGCGCCGCGCACGAGGTGGCGCAGGCGCGGGCTCGCTGCCGCCCACAGCCCGAAGGCGCCGTCGACGTGCAGCCACGCGCCCCGCTGAGCGCAGCACTGGGCGATTGCCTCGAGCGGGTCGAAGGCCCCCGTGTTGACCTCGCCGGCCTGTGCGCACACAATCGCCGGCCCGTCGCTCTCGCGCAGCGCGTGCTCGAGCGCGCGGGCGTCCATGCGTCCCTGCTCGTCGGCGCGGATCCGCCGCGCCGTCCCCTGGCCCAGCCCCAGCAGCCGCAGCGAGCGGAAGATCGTCGCGTGCGCCTGGGCGCCGACGACCACGTCGATCGTCGGCGCGTCCGCCAGCCCGCGTTCCTCCACATCACAGCCGGCATCGCGCAGGACGGCATGGCGGGCGGCGGCCAGGCAGGTCGTGTTTGCGCCCTGTGCGCCGGTGACGAACCCGGCGCTCGCCCCGGCGGGAAGGCCGAGGAGGTCGAGCAGCCAACGCTCGCACGTCTCCTCGACGGCCGCGTTCGCGGGCGACATGACCTCGTACGAGCCGATCTGGTCCCACGCCGCGGTCATCCAGTCGGCGGCGAGCGCGGCAGGCAGCGCGCCGCCGGTGACGAACCCGAAGTACCGAGGGCCCGGGGACGCGACCAGGCCGGGATCGGCGGCGCGGACGAGCTCATCGAGGACCGCGGTCGCATCCTCGCCCTCCTCCGGCAGGTCGCCGCCGAGCGCATCGCGCAGCTGCGCAGCGTCGGCGGTCGGACCGACGTGCCGCTCGGGCAGCCCCTCGAGATGGGCCTTGGCGAGCTCGAACGCCCGCCGCAGGACGTCGTCGTGGTCAGCGATCCGATGAGCCTACGTCAAGCAGGCGCGTGGCCCGCGGCCCGCACCGGCGCCGGCGTCAGCCAGGCGGCGGCGCACACGAGCGCGAAGGCCAGCATCTGCACGGCCAGGCCGAACGCGTTGCCCGCGAGGGGATCGCCGAAGACGAGGATGCCGCCGGCGATGCAGGTCACCGTTGCGGCGGTCGCGGTGACGGTGATGACCGGGACGGCCTCGCCGTCCTGCAGGCCGCGCGCCGAGGCGTAGAAGGCGGCGATGGAAGCGGCGAGGATCACCAGCATCCACGGCGACAGGAAGGCCGCCATCCCGTGGGTCCCCACGAGCCCGGTGACCGCCTTGATGGCGATGTCCGAGACGCCGAAGAGGATGCCCGACGCGGCGCCGAGCATGACGCCGTGGTGGTGGACGGGCGCGCCGATGCGCTTGCCCGCCACGAGGAGGGCGCCCACCGCGACCATGGCCGCCTCGAACGAGATCATCCCGGCCACCGAGAACTGGGAGTGGGCGTTGTTGGTGGCCGGCAGTGTCACGCCCAGCAGGACCAGCCCGGCCGCGGTCAGGGCGACGCCCCACCACTGGCGCGGACCGACTGAGTAGCCGAACAGCCGCTCGGCCATCACGGCAAGGAGCACGACACCGCCGGCGAGCACCGCCTGCACCACCGACATCGGCGCCATGGCCAGGGCGGCGACGTGCAAGCCCCATGCGCCCACTGCGACGGCCATGCCGATCGCGAACCACTTGGACCGGAACAGGTCGACGGCCGAGCGCCACGGATGGGTCATGGAGACGGCCTGTGCGGCGTTCGCCCCCCGGTACTTGTAGAGGAAGCCCAGGTTGGTGGCGAAGGCGCAGGCGAGCGCGAGGAAGATGCCGATCTCTAGCGTCATGGATGAAGCGAAGCGGCGCTTCGCTGGGTTGAAGCGAAGCGTGTCCGGCTAAGCGACGATTGAAACTGGTAATCGGTCCCCTGCATCCGCCGCTTGAGGACCTGGACAGTGGCGAGCAGGGTACCGGCCCCTCCGTTCGCGTGTCGCGTTTCGATCGTCACGAGTTTCCCCACGACATGCCACGAAAGCCCCTGCTCCTCGTCGACGTCGACGGCGTCATCTCGCTCTACGGCTTCGGATCCGATCAACGTCCACCGGGGCGCTTCGTGCTCGTCGACGGCATCGGTCATTTCCTTTCGGCCGCCGCGGGCCCGCACCTGCTCGACCTCGGGCAGACGTTCGAGCTCGCGTGGTGCAGCGGCTGGGAGGAGCGGGCCAACGAGTACCTTCTCCACGCCCTCGGGCTCCCCGGGCCCTTGCCCTACCTGGCCTTCGACCAGACCCCGGCCGGGGGCCGGCCGCACTGGAAGCTGCCGGCGATCGACGCCTACGCCGGCCCCGACCGACCCCTCGCCTGGATCGACGACTCCCACGACGAGGAGTCGCGGGGCTGGGCCCGCGAGCGCCGCGGCCCCACGCTGCTGGTCGACACCGACCCGCCCACCGGCATGACCGGCGAGCACGTCAGGGTCCTGAGGGAATGGGCGAGCGGGCTGCACGCCGGCTAAAGCGCGCAGCCCGCCCCCTAGTTCCGGCTATTTGTCGTCCGCCTCGGGATCCGGGATCTCCGCGATCCCCTCCTCGAAGTCCGACTGGGCGCCGATCTGGTCGAGCTGGGCCAGATCCTGCTCGAGCGAGCGGCCGAAGCCCTGCAGGCCGTCGCCGTCGTCGAGCCCCAGCTCGGCGGCCAGGTCCTCGCCCTCGAGCAGGCCCACGTCGTCCAGCCCGCGAGGCAGCGGCTCGGCCGGCTCGATCTCGATCCGCCGGTAGCGCTTGAGCCCCGTGGCGGCCGGGATCAGCTTGCCGATGATCACGTTCTCCTTCAGGCCGTTGAGCGTGTCCTTCTTGCCCTCGAGCGCGGCGTCCGTCAGCACCTTCGTCGTCTCCTGGAAGGAGGCGGCCGACAGGAACGAGTCCGTGTTCAGCGAGGCCTTCGTGATGCCGAGGATGATCTCCTCGTACTGCGCGGTCTCGCCGCCCTTGGCCTTGACCTCGTCGTTCGCGCGAGCGAAGTCGTAGCGATCGATGAAGGCGCCCGGCAGGTAGTCCGTGTCGCCCTTCTGGTCGACGCGGACCTTCTTGAGCATCTGGCGGACGATCAGCTCGATGTGCTTGTCGTTGATGTCGACGCCCTGGGACTTGTAGACCTCCTGCACCTCGCGGACGAGGTACTGCTCGGTCTCGGTCCGGCCCCGGAGCTGCAGCAGCTCGGCCGGATACAGCGAGCCCTCGTTGAGCTGCTTGCCGGCCTCGATGCGCTCGCCGGCGGACACGAGCAGGCGCGTCCGGCGCGGGAACGCGTGCCGGTGCTCCTCGCCCGCGTCGTCGGTGATGACGACCGTACGGGACTTGTCCGTGTCCTCGATGCTCGCGATGCCGCCGACCTCGGCGAT
>JBJMKX010000044.1:0-18920 GCA_045805605.1 Solirubrobacteraceae bacterium | reverse complement strand
CCCTCGAAGAAGCGCTCCTTGAGCGACGCCATCCGCTGGCGGTCCTTCTTGCCGATCGCCTTGCGCAGGTCGTCGGCCTCCGGGCCGCTGAACCCCGCGATCGACTTCGCGATCTGCATCGACTGCTCCTGGTACAGGATCACCGAGTAGGTGGCCTCGGTGATCGGGCGCAGGCGCTCGTCGATGTAGGCGATCATCTCCGGGCGGCGCTTGTTGCGCGCGTAGACGTCGATGTAGCGCATGGCCCCGGGGCGGTACAGGGCGTTGAGCGCCACGAGGTCGTCGAACTCCGTCGGGCGGACCTTCTTGAGCGCCTCGCGCATGCCGTCGGACTCGAACTGGAACACGCCCACCGAGTCCCCGCGCTGGAGCATCTCGAAGGTCTTTGCGTCGTCGAGCGGCAGCGTGCTCATGTCGGGCCGCTCGCCCGCTGAGCGCTCGATGATGTCGAGCGCCGACTCGATCACGTCGAGGTTGCGCAGGCCGAGGAAATCCATCTTGAGGAGGCCGATCTCCTCGATGGGCTTCATCGAGTACTGGGTGACGGTCTTGTAGGAGCGCCCGCCGTCCTCGGTCACCTCGCCGCGCTCCTCGGCCAGCTGGAGGGGGACGATGTCGGTGAGCGGGCGGTCGGCGATCACCACGGCCGCGGCGTGGATCGACGAGTTGCGCACGATCCCCTCGAGGCCCTGCGCGACGTCGACGATCTGCTTGGCGGTGGCATCCTCGGCCACCGCCGCCGCCAGCGGCTCGCCCGGCTTCAGGCAGTCCGCGAACGACGGCGGGCGGCCCATGATCGGATCCGGGATGAGCTTCGCGAGGCGGTCCCCGGCCCCATACTCGTGGCCGAGCACACGCGCCGCGTCGCGGGTGGCGGCGCGGGGGAACATCTTGCCGAAGGTGACGATCTGCGCCACCGAGTCGCGGCCGTACTTCTCGGTCACGTAGCGGATGACGTGGTCGCGGCCGCGCACCGAGAAGTCGATGTCGATGTCGGGCATGGACACGCGCTCGGGGTTGAGGAAGCGCTCGAACAGGAGCCCGTAGCGCAGCGGGTCGACGTCGGTGATGCGCAACGCGTAGGACACGAGCGAGCCGGCGGCGCTGCCGCGCCCCGGCCCGACGGCGACCCCGTGGTCCTTGGCGTAGCGGACGAAGTCCCAGACGATGAGGAAGTAGGCCGAGAATCCCATGCGCTCGATGACCGCGAGCTCGGCGGCGGCCCGCTCGCGCGCCTCGGCGGGGATCGGGTCGCCGTAGCGCTCGCGCAGCCCCTCGTCGACACGCGCGCGCAGGTAGTCGGGCTCGGGCTGCCCGTCGGGCGTCGGGAAGTGCGGGATGAGCTGCTTGCCCAGCTCGAGCTGCACGTCGCACCGCTGCGCGATGTCGAGCGTCGACTGCAGCGCCTCCGGCCAGGCGGCGAACGCCTGTGCCATCTCCTCGCTGGACTTCAGGAAGAACTCGTTGGTCTCGAACTTGAGCTTGGGGGCGTCGAGCGTGCTCTTGGTCTGCACGCAGAGCAAGGCGCGGTGGTGGTGGTAGTCCTCGCGGCGCAGGTAGTGGACGTCGGCGGTGCCGACCAGCGGGCGGCCGACCTCCTGCGCGAAGCGGACGACGTGCTCGTTGACCCGATCCTGCGCCGCGAGCCCGTTCTTCTGGACCTCGAGGTAGACCTGGTCGGGCCCGAACGCCTGGATGAGGTCGTCGAGGTGGGCGCGGGCATCGGCGGCCCGGCCTTCGACGATGCGCGAGCACAGCTTCGAGGCCAGGCAGCCGGAGAGCACGATCACGCCCTCGGAGTGGCGGTCGAGCAGCTCGAGGTCGACCGACGGCTTGCCGCGGTGCAAGCCCTCAAGGAAGCCGGCGGACGAGAGCTTGACCAGGTTGCGGTAGCCCTCGCCGGACTCGGCGAGCAGCGTGAGGTGGTGGCGCTCGAGCCGGCCCGCGGCGTCCTTGGATGGGCCGGTGCGGTCGTCGACCAGGTAGGCCTCACAGCCGATGATCGGTTTGATGTCGTGCTTTCTGCACGCCTTGTAGAGCTCGACCGCTCCGTTCATCACCCCGTGGTCGGTGAGCCCGAGCGCCGGCTGGCCGAAGGCGGCGGCACGCTCGGCCAGCGCGTCGATCTTGCACGCCCCGTCGAGCAGGGAGTACTCCGAGTGGACATGCAGGTGCGCGACGGCGGAAGAGGTCACCGGTCCGCCAGCATAGGTGCCGGCTCGGACTGCTCGGGCGGGCCCGGCCGCACGTTGCGGGGACCGGTCCTCAGGCGGTCGCGCGCGCGGGATCCTGGGCCCGCGCCACCCATTCCTGGAGGGCCCGGACCGTGCCCAGCTCGCCGCGAATCGAGGCCTTGTCGCCATCGTCCGGCTGCTCTCCCGCGAGGAGCGCGACGATGGCGCGATCGCTTCCGCGGATGGTCGCCGCCGGGGGGTCGGGGCCGGGCTCCCCGTCGATCGCGATCGGCGCGCCGTCCTCCGCGTGGACGTAGAACGGCGCCATCTCGCCGGCCTCGAACGCGACCGTGAACCGGGCTCCGGCGGTCCAGGCGGGCGCGATGGCGGCGGCGACCGCGCGCCAGGCCAGTTCGGCGCCGAGGTCGATGCCGGCCCCCAGCGCCTCACCGAGCGCGATCGGCGCGCTGGTCGCCAGGCCGCGCAGCTGCCGCGCGCGCCGGCGGCTCCCGTGGACGCGGATGCGCGGCCGGCCGCGTAGCCGGCGCCGGCCGGCGAGGAAGTCGACGAAGGCGGCGGGCTCGGTGGTGAGGACGAAGTCCGCTTCCCAGCGGCCGCGAGGGGCGTCGAGCGGGACCGCGGCGGCGCTGTCGGGCGAGGCGGCAACTCGCCAGGCGCCGGCTCCGTCGAACACGACGTCGGCGTCGAGCTCGAGCCCGCTTGCCTGGGCCTGCGCGGGTAGGAGCGCGACGGCGAGCCGGCCGGCGGCCGGCGCGTCGGCGGCCGCAAGGCCGAGGAGGGCCGGCGCGATCCACCCGCCGGTCCCGACCCGATCGGCGGCTGGCCGGCGCTCGCGCGGATGCGGCCGGCCGGTGCCTTCGTGGGGCGCGGCGGTGGTACCGGCGGGCGGCGGGAGCAGCGGCGGCGCGGGGGGCGCGGCGGCCTCGGCCGGCAGCGCTTCGCGACCCGGCGGATGTGCGTGGAGCGGCGGGCCGATCCCGTCCGCGCCGAGCTCCTGCTCGGCCCGCTCCTCGAGCACCGCCAGGCGCTCGAGAAGTCCGGACAAGCGCTGCTCGGCCGCGTCGAACGCCGGCTCGTCGACGGTGGGCCGAGGCGGCGGCGACTCGGGCTCGGGCGCCTGGGCCGCGACGAGCTCGGCGATCCGCCGCTGCAACGCCTCCTCGTAGGCGGCCCGCTCGGCGCGCTCGCGCGCGAGCTCGACCTCAACATCGCGCGCCGCCGCCTTAACGTCCTCGATGCGCTGCTCGGCTTCGTCGAGCGCCTTGCCGGCCACCGCCACGAGGTTGAGCACCGCCCCGCCCGTCGCCCGCGCCCGCTCCGCCTCGACCACCGCGCCGACCCGTCGACGCAGGCCCTCGAGTGCGCCCTCGAGCCGCCGCTGGGAGACCTCCCGCTCGCGCAGCTCCGCCTCCAACCGCTCGAAGTCTTCGTGGTCGGCTGCCGTCCGCTCCTCCAGCTCTCGCTGGGCCTTCTCGCACGCTCCGATCTCGGCGCGCAGGTCCTCGACTGCGCTCCGCCCGTCGGCGATCGGTCCCTGTACCGCGCGGGCCGCCTGGCCCGCGCTCGCAGCGTAGGCCTCCTGCTGGGCCTCGGCGGCCCGCCGCCGAAGCGTCGCGCGCTCCTCGCCCGCCCGCTCGAGCGCCAGCTCGAGCCGCGCCCGTTCCGCGTCGAGCGCCGAGAGCGTCTCCTTGGTTTCCACCGCGCCGCGCGCCTGCGCCTGCGCATGCGCGGCGCGCCGGTCGACGAGCACTTCCGCATGGACGACGTCGGCCACCGGCTCGTCCGGAGCCGCCGGCGCCGGAAGGGCGATGCGGCCGCCGCCAACGTCCAAGGCCAGCTCGCGCGTCAGCGCGGGCCGCAGCGCCTCGGGCACGGCAAACGACGCCTGCCAGCGGTCGTCGCGGCGATCCTCGAATCCCGACAGGGCCTCGAGCCGCTGCTCGCCCACGAAGAGCGCCGGCGCCGACGGCGACAGCGGCCATCCCCGCGTCCACCGGCCGCTGACGCGCAGGACGGCGCCGTCGATGCCCGGCTTGGCCGGCGCGACGTCGACGCCGTCGATCTTAATCGCCGGCTCGCCACGCGGCCGTGGATCGATCACGCGTCACCTCGCACGCGGGAACCGTAGTTCCGGCGGCGGACGCCGCTACCCCTCGCCGCCCTCCTTGCGCGAGAGGACGAAGAGGAGGACGGCGACGACGACCGCCAGCCCGCCCGCCAGCTTGGCGCGACCGGCGGTATCCGTGCCGCGCACCTTCCGGCGCAGGACCCACTTGAGCCCGTTCCACACCACCATGCCGAGGAGTCGGTATGCCATATCCCGTCCCTACCCATCTCGAGCGTGACGAACGCGCCACGCCATCCGCGACTGCAGCGACCAGAGCTCGATGAACCCGGGCGAGGCCTGCTGGGAGAACAGGCCGCCCGACTCGGAGAACGTCGCCAGGGCCGGGTCGTAGACCGCCTTCGGCGACGACCGGCGCACCACCCGCGCCGTCCCCTTGTAGAGCTTGAGCGCGACCGTGCCGCTCACATGCTCGTTGACGGCGGCCATGTACGCGTCCAGGTCCTCGCGCAGCGGCTCCCACCACAGGCCGGCGTAAACCAGGTAGGCCCACTGGCGGTCGAGGCCCGGCTTGAACTGGTTCTGATGGATGGTGCAGACGAGCTTCTCCAACTCGGCGTGCGCGGGCAGCACGATCGCCGCAGCCGGCACCTCGTAGATGTCGCGCACCTTCAGCCCGACGATGCGGTCCTCGATGTGGTCGACGATCCCCACGCCGTGACGAGCGCCGATCGCGGCCACCCGCTCGATCAGCTCCACCAGCTCCAGCCGCTGTCCGTCCACGGCGACCGGCAGGCCGCACTCGAACGCCAGCTCGACCTCCTCGGGCTCGTCGGGCGCCTGCTCGGGCCGGGTCACGAGTCCGAAGACGTCGTCCTCGGGCGCGTGGTCGAGGTCCTCGATCCAGCGCCCCTCGGACGAGCGCCCCCACAGGTTGTCGTCGATCGAGTAGGGCGCGACCTCGGTGCCGCCTTTGACCGGGATGCCGTGCTCGCGCGCATACGCGACCTCTTCGTCGCGGCCCATCTGCCACCCGCGCACCGGCGCGATGACCTTGAGCTCGGGCGCCAGCGTCGTGACCGTCGCCTCGATCCGTACCTGGTCGTTGCCCTTGCCCGTGCACCCGTGGGCGATCGTGTCGCAGCCCGAGCGGCGCGCGTACTCGACCGCGAGCTTGGCGATCAAGGGCCGGCCCAGCGCGGTGAACAGCGGGTAGCCGCCGCCGTAGAGCGCGTTGGCCTTGATCGCGGGCCCGACGTAGTCGCGCGCGAACGCCTCGCGCGCGTCGACCACGTGGCATTCGACGGCGCCGAGGTGGAGCGCCTTGCCCTTGATGACCTCGTAATCCTCGCCCGGCTGGCCGAGGTTGACGGTCAGCGCCACCACCTCGGCCTCGTAGCGGTCCTGGATCCACTTGAGCATCACGCTCGTGTCAAGGCCGCCCGAGTAGAGCAGCAGGACGCGCCCGACCTCGCCCGGCACGGCCTCGTAGCTTGCGGTCTTCCGAAGGGCGTCAGGCATCAGGCGTCAGGGCTTGGGTCATGCGTTTGAGAGCCTCGTCGATCTCGTCTTGGGTCACGATCAGGGGTGGTTCGAAGCGGATCGTCGTCGGGCCCGTCGCGTTGACGATCAACTTCTGGTCGAGCAGGGCTCGTCGTGCGACGGCAGGCGCGTCGTCGAGCTCGATCGCCTGCATCAGGCCGCGGGCCCGGACCTCGCGCACGCGGGGAAGCTCGTGCAGGCCCGCGGCCAGGCGTGCGCCCAGGCGGTGGACGCCGGCCAGCAGCTCGGGGCGGTCGATCACGTCGAGCGCTGCCAGCGCCGCCGCCGCCACCACCGGGCCGCCGGCGAAGGTCGAGCCGTGGTCGCCCGGCGCGAGGACGTCGGCGAGCTCCGGCGAGGTGACCAGCGCGCCGATCGGCATGCCGCCCCCCAGCGCCTTGGCCGTCGTCAGCGCGTCGGGCTTGACGCCGAGCTGCTCGTAGGCCCACAGCGTCCCCGTCCGCCCCATGCCGCACTGGATCTCGTCGAACACGAGCGCGGCGCCGGCCCGGTCGCACGCCGCCCGCGCCGTGCGCAGGACCTCGTCCGAGAGCGGCCAGATCCCCGACTCCCCCTGGACCGGCTCGAGCAGCACCGCCGCGGTCTGCTCGCCCACGGCCGCGTCGAGCGCCGTCGCGTCGTCGCGCGGCACCACCACGAAGCCCGGCACGAGCGGCGCGAAGGGCGCCTGCTTGGCCTCCTGCGGCGTGGCCGACAGCGCTCCGTAGGTGCGCCCGTGAAACGCGCCGGTGACGACGACGACCTCGCCACCCGGGCGGCGCTTGCGCACGAGCTTGAGCGCCGCCTCGTTGGCCTCGGCGCCGGAGTTCGAGAAGAACACGCGGCCGCCGAGCGACGAGCGCGACAGCCGCGCGGCCAGCCGCATCGCCGGCTCGGTGTAGTAGAGGTTCGTCGCGTGCATGAGCCGGCCCACCTGCTCGTGCACGGCGCGCACGACGTCGGGGTGGCAGTGGCCGGCGTTGCACACCGAGATGCCGGCGAGGAAGTCGAGGTACTCGTTGCCCTCCTCGTCCCACAGCCGGCAGCCCTCGCCGCGCACGAACGCCACCGGGAAGCGGGCGTAGGTCGGGAGCAGGTAGTCCCGCTCGAGCGCCTGCAGCTCGGCCAGGCTCACGCGGCCGGGACGATCCGGGTTCCCACGCCGGCATCGGTGAACAGCTCGAGCAGGACCGAGTGCGGCACCCGGCCGTCGACGATGTGGGCGAACTGGACGCCGCCGGTGATGGCGTCGACGCAGGCCGCGAGCTTGGGCCGCATGCCGCCCGCGACTCCGTGGAGCGCCGCCGTCACGGCGTCCGCGCTGGCCTCGCCGACGAGCGAGTCGGGGTCGCCCGCGTCGCGCAGCCAGCCCTTGATGTCGGTGAGGAAGATGACCTTGTAGGCGCGCAGGGCGCGCGCCACCGCGCCGGCCGCCTCGTCGGCGTTGACGTTGTAGGAGTGGCCCTCGCGGTCGGCGCCGACCGACGCGATCACCGGGATGTAATCGCTCGCGACGTGCTCGAGGACGTCGACGTCCACGCGCGCGATCCGCCCCACGAAGCCGATGTCCTCACCGCCCGGGGCGGCCTGGCGCTCGACACGGAAGAGCAGCCCGTCGTCGCCGCAGAGGCCAACCGCCGGCTGCCCGTGGCGGCCGAGCCGCAGGACGATGTCCTTGTTGACCTTGCCGACCAGGACCATCTTGGCCACCTCGACCGTCTCGGGATTGGACACGCGCAGGCCGCCCACGAACTCCACCGGCATCTGCAGCCGCTCCATGAGGGCGGTGACCTCGGGACCGCCGCCGTGGACCACGACGGGGTTGAGGCCGACGTACTTGAGCAGCACCACGTCGCGCGCGAACTCCTCGCGCAGATGGGGGTCCTCCATCGCCGCCCCGCCGTACTTGATGACCACCGTCTTGCCGTGGAACTCGCGGATGTACGGCAGCGCCTCGAGGAGGGTGGCGACGTCCCTCACGTCGTGTACTCCGCGTTGAGGGTCACGTAGCCGTGGGAGAGGTCGCTGAAGAACACCTCGGTCTCGGCGCCGTCACCTGGCAAGCCGACTTCGTAGGCGACCTCGGCCTCGGCCACCTTCGCCTGAAGCTCGGCCTCGTCGTACGGCACCGGCGAGCCGCCCGACAGCACCGGCACGCCCTCGATCGCGATGTCAAGCGGCAGCGGCGCCGTGCCCGGGAGGGCGGCGCCGACCGCCTGAGCGATGCGGCCCCAGTTCGGATCGCCGCCGTTCAGCGCCGTCTTGACCAGCGGCGAGTCGGCCACCGCGCGCGCCGCCGCCTCGACATGCATGTGGTGGCCGCCCCTGACCGTGACCCTCCCCACGCGGTCGGCGCCCTCGCCGTCGCGCACGCACAGCAGCGCGAGCTGGCGCATGAGCGCATCCAGCGCCTGGCCGAGGCGCAGCTCGTCGTCGGTCTCGCCCTCCACCCGCACGCCGCTCGCGCCCGAGGCCATGAGCAGCACGGTGTCGTTGGTCGAGAGCTGCCCGTCGACGCTGATGCGCTCGAACGACCGCGCGCACGTCGCCCCGAGCAGGAGGTCGCAGGTGGCGGCGTCCAACGCGGCGTCGGTCTGGACGAAGCAAAGCAGCGTGGCGAAGTGGGGCGCGAGCATCCCGGCGCCCTTGGCCTGCGCCGACAGGCGGACCGGGCCGGCCTCGAGCTGCACGCGCAGCGAGGCCCGCTTCTCGAACGCGTCGGTGGTCTGAATTGCCTCCGACAGTTCGGCGTCCCCCGCGTCGGAGAGCCGGGCGCGCACGCCCGCCAGCGCGCGCACGAGCGCGTCGGCGTCCAGCGGGACGCCGATGACGCCGGTCGAGCACACGGCCACCCGGTCGGGGCCGACCGCCTCCGCCGCAGCGGCCGCCGCCTGCACCTTGGCGGCGTCGTCCAGGCCGCGCCGCCCCGTGGCGGCGTTGGCGTTGCCGGCGTTGACGACGACCGCGCGCAGCGCCTCGAGCCGGCAGCGCTCCTGGGTGAGCAGCACCGGCGCGGCCAGGACGCCGGAGCGGGTAAAGCGCGCCGCGCTGCACCCGTCGGCCCGGTCGCAGGTCAGCAGCGCAAGGTCGGGGCGGCCGCTCGGCTTGATCCCCGCCGCACCGGCGGCCGCCCGGAAGCCCTGGGGCAGGCCGCCGGCAAGCTCCTCGACGTGCTCGGGCCGGTCGATCCAGCGGGAGTCGAAGAAGCCCGCCGTCACGAGATGCCCTCGCCCTCGCCCAGGCCGAGCATGAGGTTGAGGTTCTGTACCGCCTGCGACGCCGCGCCCTTCCAGAGGTTGTCGATGGCACCGAAGACGATGATCTTGCCCGTGCGCGGATCTGGGTGGACCGAGATGCGGCAGACGTTGGTGTCGCGCACGTCGCGCACGCCCGGCGGCCGGTCGGCGAGCTCGACGAACGGCTCGCCGACGTAGGCGTCGGCGTAGAGCTGGGCCAGCTCGTCGGCGCTGATCTGGCGCTCCGGCGTCACGTAGCACGACACCAGCTCGCCCTGATCGAGCGGCAGCAGGTGCGGGATGAACGTGGCCTGGACCGGCGCGCCCAGCGCGGTCAGCTCCTGCACGATCTCGGGCGCGTGGCGGTGGGCCGGGACGCCGTAGGCGTTGACGTTCTCGTCGGCGCTCACGAAGTGCACCTGCTCCGACGGCGCCCGACCGGCCCCGGAGACGCCGGACTTGGCGTCGACGACTACGTCGTCGATCAGGCCCGCGCGCGCCAGCGGCGCGAGCGCGAGCAGGGTCGCGGTCGGGTAGCAGCCGGGGTTGGCGACGAGGTCGGCGCCGGCGATGTGCTCGCGATAGAGCTCGGTCAGGCCGTAGACGGCCCCGTCGATCAGCTCGGGCGCCGCGTGATCGCCGTACCAGCGGTGGTACACGTGGAGGTCGCGCAGGCGGAAGTCGGCCGATAGATCGACAATGCGTACGCCCCGCGCCCGGAGCGACGCCACCACCCCCGACGACGCCCCGTGCGGGTACGCGACGATCGCCGCGTCGACGGCGCCATGGCGGTCGAGGTCGAGCTCCTCCAGCGTCAGCGGCACGCGGTGGCGCGGGTAGAGGTCGTCCAGCCGCCGCCCGACATCGCTGCGGCTCGCCACCGCCACGAGGTCGATCGACGGGTGCCGCCACAGCAGCGCCGCCGATAGCGCCCCCGTGTAGCCGGTCGCCCCGATGACGGCGGCGCTAGGCACGCAGCTCGCCGCCCAGCTTGCGCAGCGCCCCCACGATGTCCTCGATCTGGCGATCGACCTCTTCGTCGCGAAGCGTCCGGTCCGAGGTCCGGAACGTCAGGTGAAGCGCAAGCGACTTGCGACCCGGACCCACCTGCTCACCGGTGTAGACGTCGAAGATGTCGACGCGCTCGAGCAACGGCGAAGCGGTGCGGATGGTCTCGACGACCTCCGCGGCGGGCACGGCCTCGGGCACGACGATGGCCAGGTCGCGGTGCACGGCGGGGAACGAGATGACGTCCTCGTAGAGGAGCGCGTCGGGGGCGCCGGCGAACAGCACGTCGAGGTCGACCTCGAACGCGGCCGCGGGCGGCAGCTCCCAGGCCTCGGCCACCGCGGGATGCAGCTCGCCCAGCCAGCCGGCGGGCTCCCCGGCGGCCAGGACGCGGGCGGCGCGCGCCGGATGCAGGAACGGCTCGGCGCCGGCGGGCTCGAAGCGCAGCGGCACGCGCAGCGTCTCGGCGACGCCCTCGAGCACCCCCTTGGCGGCAAAGAAGTCGGCCTGCGGCGGCTCGGGCTCGCGCCACGTGGCGGGCCGCGCGGCCCCGGTCAGCACGGCGGCGGCATGCAGCCGTTCGGTCGGCAGCGTGGCGGCGTGCGCGCGCTGCGCCGCCGCCCGGCGCTCCGCGTCGCCCGCCACCGGGCCCTGCCCGGGCGCGGTGGCCTCGGGCGGCGCGGCGGGGTGCTGCGCGGCCAGGTAGACGGCGCCGAGCTCGAACAGGCGCACATCGCGCGCGCCATGGGTGACGTTGTGGCGCGCGCCGTCCAGCAGGGAGCCGAGCAGGGTGGTGCGCATCACCGACTGGGCCGAAGAGAGCGGGTTGGCAAGGACGACCGCGGCGCGGCGCGGGTCGTCGGCCGCCAGGCGCAGGCGGTCGGGGAGGTCGGGCGCGGTAAAGCTCCAGCCCGCCAGCTCGTCGAGCCGCCGTGCCGCCAGCGCGTCCTCGGTGCGGCGGCGCAGCTGCTGAACCGGGGTGAGCACGCCGTAGGCGCCGCGCCGCGCGGGCAGCGTGGCGGGCAGCTTCTCGACCCCGTCGACGCGCGCGACCTCCTCGATGAGGTCGACCTCGCGTGTCACGTCGTTGCGGCGCCAGTGGGGGACGGTGACCGACAAGGGAGCTTCCCCGTCGACCCCGAATCCGAGCGCCGCGAGGGTCTGCGCGCACCGCTCGGCCGGGATCTCGATCCCCAGCAGCGTGGCAACCCGCTCCGGCCGGAGCGTCAGCGTCGCCGGCGGCGACCCCGCGCCGCCGACGTCGATCGTGCCCGGCAAGAGCGTCGCGCCGACCACGTGCTCCATCAGGACGGACGCCATGACCTGCGCCTCCAGCGCGGCGTCGGGCGAGAGGCCCTTCTCGAAGCGGGCCGAGGCCTCGCTGCGCACCCCGAGCTTGCGCGACGTGCGCTGGATGTTGGGGCCGTTCCAGCTCGCGACCTCCATCAGCACGCGGGTGGTGTCGTCGGCCACCTCCGAGCGCGACCCGCCCATGATCCCCGCCAGCGAGGTCGGGCCCTCGCCGTCGAGGATCACCACCATCGGGTCGTCCAGCGTTCGCACGGCGCCGTCGAGCAGCTCGATCTGCTCGCCGCCGCGCGCCCGGCGGACGACCAGCCGCCCGCCGGCGACCCGGTCGAGGTCGAACGCGTGCAGGGGATGGCCGGTCAGCAGCATCACGTAGTTGGTGACGTCGACGACGTTGTTGATCGGGCGCTGGCCCGCCGCCATCAGGCGCGCCTTCAGCCACGGTGGCGACCGCCCGACGCGGACGTCCTCGTACACGCGCGCGGTAAAGCGCGGGCAGAGGTCGGGGTCCTCCACCACCACCGACGCCGCCGGGACCTCGCCCGTCGCCCCCGGATCGACGCTCCACGGCGGCGCCGCGAGCGGCGCGCCCGTGATCGCGTGGACCTCGCGCGCAAGCCCGTAGACGCCCAGGCAGTCGGGCCGGTTGGGCGTGATTTCGAGCTCGATGACGTCGGTCGAGATCGGCAGCGCGTCGACGAGCGGCTGGCCTGGGCGCAGGTCGTCGTCTAGCACGAGGATGCCGGCGTGGTCGGTGCCGATGCCGAGCTCGTCCTCGGCCAGGATCATCCCGTCGGATTCGACGCCGCGCAGCTTCGCGCGGCCGAGCTCGGTGCCGTCGGGCATGACCGCGCCGGGGCGGGCGACCGCGACGATCTGGCCGGCGGCGACGTTGGGCGCGCCGCACACGATCTGGGCCACGTCGCCGTTTCCGACCTCGACGCGGCAGACGCTCAGCCGGTCGGCATCGGGGTGCTGCTCGGCCTCGAGCACGCGGCCGACGACGAACCGGTCGAGCGCCTCGACGCCGTGGTGCTCGACGAAGCCGACCTCCGTGCCGGTCAAGTCGAGACGCTCCGCCAGCTCCTCGGTCGTGAGCGGCGGGTCGCAGTAGTCGCGCAGCCAGGCGAGTGGGAGCCTCATCCGAACTGCTCCAGCATCCGCACGTCGTTGTCGTAGATCAGGCGCAGGTCGGGGACGCCGTGCTTGAGCATCGCGATGCGCTCGATGCCCATCCCGAAGGCGAAGCCCTGCACCTTCTCGGGGTCGTAGCCGTGCTCGCGCACGTACTCGAACACGTTGGGGTCGACCATCCCCGAGCCCAGGATCTCGAGCCAGGTCGAGCCCTTGCAGACCGGACAACGGCTGCCGTCGGGCATGTAGCCGCCGCTGCAGTTGAAGCAGGAGACGTCGACCTCGACACTCGGCTCGGTGAAGGGGAAGAAGTGCGGCCGCAGCCGAACGTCGCGGTCGGGCCCGAACATCGCGCGCGCGAACGACAGCAGCGTGCCCTTGAGGTCGGCCAGCGTGATGTCCTCGTCGACGGCGAGGCCCTCGACCTGGTTGAACTGCGGCGTGTGGGTGGCGTCGTTGTCGGGCCGGAAGACGCGGCCGGGGATGACGATGTACAGCGGCGGCGGCTGCAGCTCCATCGCGCGCACCTGCATCGGCGAGGTGTGGACGCGCAGAAGCTGGCTGTCGGGCTCGAGCAGCGCGTCGGGGTCGGTGACGTAGAAGGTGTCCGACGGCTGGCGCGCCGGGTGCTGCGGGTCGTGGTTGAGGGCGTCGAAGTTGTAGTAGACGAGCTCGATCTCGGGGCCCTCGGCGACGGAGAACCCGAGCCCGAGGAAGATGTCCTCGATCTCGCGCCGGGTGGCGGTGATGAGGTGCAGCCGGCCGGGCGGAAGCGCGGGGTCGCCGGGCAGGGTGACGTCGATGGCATCGGCGGCGAGGCGAACGTCCAGCTCGGACGCCCGCAGATCGGCGGCGCGGGTCTCGATGAGGGCCTCGAGCGCCTGGCGGGCCTGGTTGGCGGCCTTGCCCACGGCGCCCCGCTCCTGCGCCGGCAGGTCGCGCACGCCTCGCAGCAGCTGCGGCAGCTCGGCCTTGCGGCCGAGGAAGCGGACCCGCAGCTGCTCGAGCTCGGCGGAGCCGGACGCTGAGCCGATCGCCGCTTCCGCCTCAGACCGAATGGTGGCGACGCGATCGAGGGGATCGCTCGCCGTGCCGTGGTCGCGAACCTGGTCGGGGGAATCGTGCTCGCTCATGAGCGGGCCATCCTAAGCTCGTACAGGGCGATCGTCGCGGCCATCGCGGCGTTCAGCGACTCGGTCGCGATCGGGATGTGGGCGACGCGGTCGCACGCGGCGACGACCGCGGGCGGCAGGCCCTCCCGCTCGGCCCCGACGACGATCGTCGCGTCGCTGGGCCCGCGCAACGGCTCGCCTTGGCGTGCGACCAGCGCGATGCGCTCGCCGGGAAGCTCCTCGACGCGCCCCACGCGCGCGACAGGCACCGTGAAGATCGCCCCCATGCTCGCGCGCACCGCCTTGGGCCCGTACGGATCTGCGCAGCCCGGCCCGAGCGCGACGCTTGCCGCCCCGAACGCGGCCGCGCCGCGCAGCACCGTGCCGACGTTGCCGGGGTCGGCGACGCCCCACAGCGCTACGCATACCGGTCCCGCCGGCGCCGTCCAGCGCTGCTCGTAGACCGCCAGCGCCCGCGTCCCGGAGCCGAGCGCGCTGACGGCATGCAGCGCCTCGGGCGCGACCTCCACGCCCTCCAGCCCGCTCCCCGCGGCGCAGTAGCGCTCGATCGCCGGCCATCGGGCCGCGTCGGCGGCGGCAAGCAGGTCCTCGCCCTCGGCGACGAAGCGGCCGACCGTGTCCCGGGTGCGCCGCCGGTGGAGCCTGCGAATGTCCTTCAAGCGCGGGTTCTGGGCTGATGTGATCATGAAAAAAGGCGCCCTCCTTGCGGAGCGGCGCCCGAGTGAGGCTCTGGTCGGTCGGTCTGGTCGCTCAGCCGGCCGACGCCTCGCGGGCGCGCTCGGCAAAGCGTCGGAAGGTCTCGGCGTCGCGGACGGCGATGTCGGCCAGCATCTTGCGGTCGAGCTCCAGCCCCGCCTGCTTCATGCCGTGCATGAACGTCGCGTAGGTCATGCCGTTCTCGCGCGCGGCGGCGTTGATGCGCTGGATCCACAGACGGCGGAAGTCGCGCTTGCGGGTGCGCCGGTCGCGGTAGGCGTACTGGTCGGCCTTGAGCAGGGCCTCCTTGGCCCGCTTGTAGCCCGAGTGCGCCTCGCCCCGGTAGCCCTTGGTGAGCGCGAGGGTGGCGCGGCGCTTCTTGCGCGCGTGGACGGAGCGCTTGACCCGCGTCACGACGCCTTGCCCCCGAGCAGCTTGCGGACCGTGTCGCGATCGTGATCGGAGATCACCGCCGGCTTGCGGTGCTGGCGCTTACGCTTGGGCGACTTCTTCTCGAGGATGTGGGTCGAGAACGAGTGCCGGCCGCGCAGCTTGCCGGTGGCGGTCTTGCGGAAGCGCTTCTTGGCGCCCGAGTGCGTCTTCATCTTGGGCATACCGGCGGCCCAGTAAAGCAGACGCCCGGCGTCGTGCCGGGCGTCTAACCGCTACGCCTTGGCCGGCGCAAGCATCATCGTCATGTTGCGCCCGTCTTGGGTCGGGCGCTGCTCGATGACGGCGAGATCGCCGAGCTCCTCGGCGAGCCGGGTGAGGATCATCTCGCCCCGCTCGGGGTGGGTCACCTCGCGCCCGCGAAACATGATCGTCACCTTGACCTTGTCGCGGTGCTTGAGGAAGCGCTCGACGTGGCCCTTCTTGGTGTCGTAGTCGTGCTGGGCGATCTTCGGGCGGAACTTGATCTCGCGCACGTTGATGTTCTGCTGGTGCTTGCGGGCGGCCTTCTGCTTCTGCTCCTGCTCGTACTTGTACTTCGAGTAGTCGAGTACGCGGCAGACCGGCGGGCGGGCGTCGGCGGCGACCTCGACCAGGTCGAGGTCGCGTTGGCGCGCGTAGTCGAGCGCCTCGTCGCGCGAGACGACGCCGAGCTGCTTGCCGGTCTCGTCGATCAGCCGCACCTCCGGCACGCGGATGCGCTCGTTGATGCGCGTGAGGTCCCGCTCGGGCGGGCGCCGGTCGAACCGCTTGGGGACCGGCACTTAGGAGGCCAGCGGTCGCGTCAAGCGGTGCGCCGCGGAATCTGCTTTTGAGGCATCAACGGGCGCGAGTATAGCTTTCCTCGGCAACGCGGTTGACGAACGCCTCGACGCTGCTCGTGCCCTCGTCGCCGACGCCGTGGCGGCGGACGGAGACCTCGTCCGCGTCGGCCTCGCGGTCCCCGACGACGAGTAGGTAGGGGATCTTGCGCAGCTCGGCGTCGCGCACCTTGCGCCCGACCTTCTCGTCGCGTGCATCGACCTCGGCCCGGGCGCCGCCGTCGACCAGCCGCGCCCGCACCGACTCGGCGTAGGCGTTGTGGCGCTCGGCGATCGGCAGCACGATCGCCTGGACCGGCGCCAGCCACACCGGGAACTCGCCGGCGTAGTGCTCGGTCAGGATGCCGATGAAGCGCTCGTAGGAGCCCAGCAGCGCGCGGTGGATCATCACCGGCTGGTGGGGCTCGTCGTCGGCCCCGGTGTACTGCAGCTCGAACCGCTCGGGCATGAGGTAGTCGAGCTGCACGGTGCCGAGCTGCCACGAGCGCCCGATCGAGTCGGTCATGTGCACGTCGATCTTCGGGCCGTAGAAGGTGCCCTCGCCCTCCCCCACCTCGTAGTCGAGCCCGCGCCGGCGCATGGCGTTGGCCAGCGCCTCCTCGGCGTGGTCCCAGGTGGCGTCCTCGCCCAGGCGCTGCTCGGGGCGGGTCGAGAGCTCGAGCCGCGGCTGCAGGTCGAAGTGCCCGTAGAGGTCGAAGCCGAGATCGAGGCAGCCGAGCACCTCGTCCTCGATCTGCTCCTCGCTGCAGAAGATGTGAGCGTCGTCCTGGGTGAAGGCCCGCACCCGCAGCAGGCCGTGCAGCACCCCGGACGCCTCATGGCGGTGGACGAGCCCTGCCTCGGAGTAGCGGACCGGCAGGTCGCGGTACGAGTGGCGGTCGGCCTTGTAGATCTGGATGTGGGCCGGGCAGTTCATCGGCTTGAGGCCCATCTGCCGGCCCTCGACCTCGGTGAAGTACATGTTGTCGCGGTACTTGTCCCAGTGGCCGGACTGCCGCCACAGGCTCACGTCGGTGAGGATCGGCGTCTTGACCTCCTCGTAGCCGCGCCGCGCGTTCTCCTCGCGCACGAGCCGCGTGAGCTCGTTGAACAGCACCATCCCGTTGGGCAGCCAGAACGGCGCGCCGGGCGAGATGTCGGAGAGCATGAACAGGCCGAGCTCGCGGCCGAGCTTGCGGTGGTCGCGCGCGCGGGCCTGCTCGAGGCGCTCGAGGTGGGCGTCGAGGTCGGCCTGGGAGAGGAACGCCGTGCCGTAGATGCGCGTGAGCATCTGGTTGGCGGCGTCGCCGCGCCAGTACGCGCCGGCGACGGACTGGAGCTTGAACGCCTTGATCCGCTTCGTCGTGGGGGCGTGCGGACCCCGACAGAGATCGGTGAACGGCCCGTTGGTGTAGAGCGAGACGGTCTCGACGCCCTCGTCGCGGATCAGGTCCTCGATGAGCCGCACCTTGTAGTCCTGGCCGTCGGACCGAAAGCGCTCGATCGCCTCGCGCGCCGGAAGCTCGGAGCGCACGAACGGCTCGTCGCCGGCGATGTGCTCGCGCATCCGCTCTTCGATGCGCGGGAAGTCGGCCTCGGAGACCGTCGTGCCCGCGGGGAACTCGAAGTCGTAGTAGAAGCCGTCCTCGATCGGCGGGCCGATCGAGATCTTGACCCCCGGGTAGAGCTCCATGACCGCGGTCGCGAGCACGTGGGCTGCGTCGTGGCGGATCAGCCACAGCGCGTCGGGGTCGGAGTCGCGGGCGGTGACGATCTGCAGGCGATCCCCGTCGTGCAGCGGCATCGCCAGGTCGTGCAGGCCGTCGTCGGCGAGCCTGACGCCGAGCGCCGCCTTGGCCAGGCCGGGTCCGATCGCCGCAGCGGCGTCGGCGCCGGAGGCGCCGTCGGGAAGCTCGAGCGGAGACCCATCGGGGAGGTAGACCTGCACAGCAGCGATGCTAGTCCGCCACCGGCCCTTTGCGACGACGGGCGCCATGGTACGGCGCCGGCGCTGTGCGAGGACGGGCGCCTAGTACGGGGGGTAGCCCGGCGACGGGCTGGGGCTCGGCGTCGGAGCGGGCTGCGACCCGGTGCCGGTGACCCGGGCCCCGGTCGGCCCGAGCAGCCACCACAAGCCGCCGAAGGCGTCGAGCCCCTGGCCGTTGATGTCGCCGGCGGCCCCGTCGCCGACGTACCGATAGAGCGGGTGGCGACCGTAGGTCACCTGGGTCTTGCCGTCGGACCGCTTCACCGTGTCCAGCTTGCTCGCCGACGCGCCCGACCCCGCCTTCGGCGTGGCGGTGGTCAGCAGCGGCGGCCAGTCCCGCGCACACGCGCCCGAGCAGGCGCTGCGACCGCGGCGGTCGCGGGCGAACATGTAGAGCGATCGCCCGTGCTGGTCGACGAGCACGGAGCCCGCCGAGGTCGTGGCCACCTTGACCTTGGCGCGGGACGCGGAGGCGGCGGCCGGCAGCAGGGCGAGCGAGAGCAGGGCGAGGGGAAGGACGAGGCGTCGCATGGCCGGTGATACGCGCGCCCGCCGCGGGCGGTTCGGCGAGAGCGGACCGAGTGTCGATTCCGTCAGCCTCAGCCTGACTCAGTCGACACTCGGTGTCCGTAGCGCGCGCCCGTCGCCGCTGCCGGCGCCGCGCTGGCCACCGTGCCGGTCGCCGCCGCGACGGGGCAGGACAACGACACCCCCACCGGCCCCCATCCCGACACCCTGTACACCGAGGCGCCGCCCGTGGCGGTCCACGCCGACCACGTCCGCACCTACACGCGCCCGCGCCTGCGCGCGGAGAACCGCGGGTTGCAGCACAAGGTGCACAAGCTCGCCGGCTCGAACGCCGGTGGGGGCGCAACCGCCGGTGGCGCGGCCTCGCCCCAGCTCGAGGCCATCGCCTCGTGCGAGTCGAGCGGTGACGCGGCCTCCGTCGGCGGCGGCGGCGCGTTCCGCCGGAAGTACCAGTTCACCTACGGCACCTGGGCATCGGTCGGCGGCTCGGGCGACCCCACCGCGGCGCCGGAGGCCGAGCAGGACAAGCGCGCCAGATGCTGCTGTCGAAGTGGGGCACGTCGCCGTGGCCGGTCTGCGCCCAGTGACCGCGTAGATTCCCGCCGGTGGATGCCGCCGGACTTCGCGCCGCCTTCCCCGTCTGCGCCTCGCGCGCGTATTTGAACAGCGGGACGGACGGGCCGGTGCCGGCGGCAGCGGTGGCGGCCGCGCGCGCCGAGCTCGACGACGAGCTCACCTCGGGCCGTCACCGCGCGCACTTCGAGCGGCGCCAGGAGCTGCGCGCCGAGCTCCGCGCCCGCTACGCGGCGCGGCTCGGGGCGCGGCCGGAGGACGTCGC
>JBJMKX010000043.1:0-28228 GCA_045805605.1 Solirubrobacteraceae bacterium | reverse complement strand
TCGACTTCGGCCTCGCGATGACGCCGGAGCAGGCCGAGCAGGTTCCCGAAGTCACCGAGATGGTCGACAACCCGCCCCGGTGGCTCCAGGACTGGTCGCGGCAGGTCGGCGCGAACCTCGAGGACGGCCTACGCGAGGCGCCGAGCTTCATCGCCTTCGCGCGCGAGAACGGGACCATCTACCACACCTACACGGTCTCGGCGCCCGACCCGTTCGTCGCGCCGTACCACTCCTTCCTGCTCGACCGAACGCCGAAGCCCGGGTCCGAGGAGCCCCGCGCCTGGCGCAAGGACGAGTACCCGGACGCCTAACTGGGCGGTTACGCCGCTTCGCGCGCCGCGAAGAAGGCGCCAACGCCGAGGGCGCGGTCGAACGCCGACCAGCGCTGGCCGTCGGCCAGCTCCTTCTCGAGTCGGTCGAACGAGCCGAGCTTGCCACCGAGGTTGTCGATCATGTGCACGAGCGTGGCCTCGCGGGTGCACGGGACCACCGGCGAGCCGTGCTCGAGGGTGCCGTGGTGCGAGAGGATCACGTGCAGCACCGCCTGGGCGAGCCGGGGCGGGAAGCCCTCGATGCGGTCGATCGCGCGCCGCACCGCGTAGTAGCCGAGCGCGATTTCGCCCTGCAGCTTGCCGGCGTCGGTCATCTCGATCGCCAGTCCCGCCGCGGCGTAGGCGTCGAGCTTGCCGATGTCGTGCAGCAGTGCGCCGGTGACCGCGATGTCGCGGTCGATGCCCGGGAAGGTGGCGGCGATCGTCGACACCGTCTGCGCGACCCCGAGCGAGTGCTCGAGCAGCCCGTGCCGGTAGGCGTGATGGTTGTGCTTGGCCGCGGGAGCATCGCGGTAGGCGGGCCAGGTGGGAGAGCCCTCGCCCAGCATGCCGTCGAGCAGGAAGCGCAGGTGCGGCTCGCGCACCGTCGCGACGAGCTCGCGCAGGTCGGCCTCGAGCGCCGCGCACGAGCGCGCGGGGCCATCGAGGAGGTCGTCGAGCACGACCTCGCCCGGCTCGCACGCGCGTAGCGCGCCGACGACGAGCTGGGAGCCGAACCGCGGGTGCACCGAGTAGCGCCCGGAGACGTGCACCGGCTCGCCCACGCGGCAGCACCCGCACGCCTCGGCGGCCCCGTCCCACAGCACGGCCGGGAGCGTCCCGGTACGGTCGGCGAGGACCAGGCGCAGGTACTCGGACCCGTCGCGCTTGCGGCGCAGCTCGGCCTCTCGCACCAGGAGGGCGATGGCGATGGTGGCGCCGTCTTGGAGGTCCCGCACAGCCACGTGACGGAAGATAGGCAGGCGGGCGGACGACGAGATCGAGGAAAGCGAGGGACCGCAGATGGACCGCACCGCGATCATCACCGGGGGCACCGGCGGACTTGGGGCTGCCGTTGTGCAGGCGTTTCTCGACGCCGGCTGGCGCACCGTGGTCCCATGGGTGGCCGAGCGCGAGCTCGCGCGCCTGCCCGAGCGCGAGGGGCTCGAGCTCCTGAAGGCCGACCTCTTCGACCCCGGCGCCGTGCGCGGCGTCGTCGGCACTGCGACGGGGTTCTCCGAGGCGCCGCTGCGGGGCGTGGTCAACCTGGTCGGGGGCTTCTCGGCGCCGGGCAAGGTCGCGGACACGCCGATCGAGGACTTCGAGAAGCAGTTCCGGCTCAACCTCCGCCCGCTCTACCTCATGGTCGCGACGGCGATCCCTCATCTGATCGAGGCCGGCGGCGGCACCATCGTCGGCGTCTCGACGCGGGCGGCGCTGCGACCGTTCCCCGGCGCCGCCGGCTACATCTCGTCCAAGGCGGCCGTACTCGCGTTCGTGGGGGCGCTCGACGCGGAGTACAAGGACGACGGCGTGCGGGTCAACGCCATCCTGCCAAGCGTGATCGACACGCCCGGCAACCGGGCCTCGCAGCCCGACGCCGACACCTCGAAGTGGGTCAGGCCCGAGCAGATCGCCCAGACGATCCTGTTCCTGTCGAGCGACGCCTCCGGCGCCACCAGCGGCGCGGCGATCCCGGTCTACGGGCGCGCGTGACCGGCTAGCGACGGCACTCGCCCGCGGCCACGCAGGAGGCATCCGCGACGCAATCGGAGCAGGCGATGGCGTCGGTGGGGGAAGCCGGAGAAGGGAGGGTCGGCATGGCACCGAGCGCGGGCGCGCAGCGGGCGTCGGCGAACTCTCCTGCGTGACGGCGGGGAATGGGGAGGTGCTGCATGGCAGGCACGATTCCAGGACCGCGCCGGTGCGCCCATGGGGGTGGCCGCCGGAGGTTGGCGGAAAACCGAACCCCGGTGGGACGCTGAGGACCGACAATGGAGCGGTGCCCTCGGTGCTGATCGTCGACGACCACGCGGGTTTTCGCACGCGTGCGCGACGGCTGCTCGAGGCCGAGGGCTGGCAGGTCGTCGGCGAGGCCGGCGACGCCGCCCAGGCGGTGAAGGCCACCGCCGAGCTGCAGCCGGACGTCGTGCTCCTCGACGTCCACCTGCCCGACGGCAACGGCCTGAGCGTCGCGGGTGAGCTCTGCGACGGGCGGGCCGTCATCCTCACGTCGAGCCACGACGCAGGCGACTTCGCCGACCGCCTGCCCGCCAGTGGGGCGTGCGGCTTCGTGCCAAAGGGCGAGCTCTCCGGGGCCGCGCTCAGCGCGCTATTGCCCTGACCCCCGTCCGCGGAGGACAATGACGGCGGATGGAGGTCACGGAGACGACGGAGCAGGCGGTGGCGCGCACGCTCGCGGACGTCGACGACCTCACCGAGGCCTACCCGCGCGTCCTGCGCATCGTCGGCGAGCGGCTGGGCTGGGCGTGGGCCGCGGCCTGGGAGCCGGGCGCGCACGGCCAGCCGCCGCTGCGTTGCGTCGCCGCCTGGGGGGCCGATGATGCGCTCGAGCCGTTCGAGGCCGTCAGCCACTCGCTCGCCCTCGACGCCGGCGAGGGCCTGCCCGGCCGGGTGTGGGAGGCCAGGGAGCCGGCGTGGGTGGTCGACGTCGTGGCCGACACGAACTTCCCGCGCGCGCGAACGGCGGCCTCGCTCGGGCTCCACGCCGCGCTCTGCTTCCCGGCCCGCAGCGCCCGGGGCTGCGTCGCCGTCGTCGAGCTGCTCGCCACCGAGCCGCGCGAGCCCGACGAGGAGCTGCTGAGAACGCTGTCGTCGCTGGGCGATCAGATCGGGCTCGCGATCGAGCGCCGCCGGGCCCACCAGGCCGCCCACGTCGGCGACCAGCGCACCCGGGCGATGCTCGAGGCGGCCCTGGACGCGGTCATCGCCATCGACCATCGCGGCCACATCCTCGACTTCAACCCGGCCGCCGAGCGCACCTTCGGCTACGCGGCCGAGGACGTCCTCGGCAAGGACATGGCCGACCTCATCGTGCCGCCGTCGCTGCGCCGGCGCCACCGCGCGGGTCTCGCCCGCTACCTCGTCACCGGCGAGGGGCCGGTGCTCGACCGGCGGGTTGAGATCACCGGCATGCGCGCGGACGGGTCGGAGTTCCCGGTCGAGCTCACCATCACCCGAATCGACGTCCCCGGCCCGCCTACCTTCACCGGCTACATCCGCGACATCACCGACCGCAAGCAGCACGAGGCCGAGCTGCGCGCCTCACGCGCGCGGATCGTCCAAGCCGCCGACGAGGCGCGCCGACGGATCGAGCACGATCTTCATGACGGCGCGCAGCAGCGGCTGGTCGGGCTGGCGCTCGACCTGCGCCTCGCGCGCAATCGCGTGCTCGACGACCCCGAGGCCGCTGCGGGCCTGCTCCAGGAGGCGGCCCAGGAGCTCGCGGGCGCCACCGCCGAGTTGCGCGAGCTGGCGCGGGGCATCCACCCTGCGGTCCTGACCGAGGGCGGCCTGGAGCCCGCGCTGCGTTCGCTCCTCGGGCGGGCGCCGCTGCCCGCGAAGCTGACCGGCCCCCCGCCCGGTCGGGTGGCGGCGGCGATCGAGGTGACCGCCTACTTCACCGTCGCCGAGGCGCTGACCAACGTCGCCCGCTATGCCGATGCCACCCGCGTGGAGGTCGACGTCATCCGGGACGACGGCCGGCTCGTCGTGGAGGTCCGCGACGACGGGCGCGGCGGCGCCCAAGCCGGCGGCGGCAGCGGGCTACGCGGCCTGGCGGACCGCCTGAGCGCGCTCGACGGGCGTCTTGACGTGCACAGTCCGCCCGGCAAGGGCACGACCATCCGCGCGGAGATCCCATGCGCATCGTGATCGCCGAAGACTCCGTCCTCCTGCGCGAGGGCGCCGTGCGCCTGCTCGCGGACGCGGGCTTCGACGTCGTCGGCCAGGCGGGCGACGGCGAGGAGCTGCTGAGAAAGGTCCGGGCCCACAAGCCCGATGTCGCCGTCGTCGACATCCGCATGCCCCCCACGCACGTCGACGAGGGCCTCAAGGCGGCCAGGGTCATCCGCGAGGAGCTGCCCGGAACCGGCGTCCTCGTGCTCTCCCAGTACGTCGAGGAGCGCTACGCGGTCGAGCTGCTCGCCGATGGCGCCGACGGCGTCGGCTACCTGCTCAAGGACCGGATCGCCGAGATCGACCGCTTCGTCGACGCCGTCCGCCGTGTCGGTGAGGGCGGCTCGGTCCTCGACCCCGAGGTGGTCGCGCACATGCTCGGCCGGCGCGAGCGCGACGACCCGCTCGCATCGCTGACCCCGCGGGAGCGCGAGGTGCTGGCGCTGATGGCGGAGGGGCGGACGAACCGCGCGATCGCGTCCGAGCTCATCGTCTCCGAGCGGGCGGTCGAGCGGCACGTGACCTCGATCTTCGGCAAGCTCGACCTGGCCGCGGGCCAGGACGACCACCGCCGCGTGCTTGCGGTGCTCGCCTACCTCGGCGGGTAAGGCGCCCGCTTCGCACGCGCCTAGCCCCCGTAGAACAGGATCGCCTTGTCGGCGAGGCGGCGGGTGTCGAGCTCGTTGGCGACGGCGTTGATCGGCGCGCCGACGAACGGCACGTAGCGGCCGAGGCCGCGCTCGGCCGCGTGGCGGCCGACGAACGCCGTCAGCGAGACCAGGAGCCGGTTGTCCTGGCGGCCGCCGCGCCCGGCCAGGCGCGACTGGGCGTAGGCGAGGGCCATGTGGCGGCCGGCGCCGTCGAGCGCGTCGCGCGCCGCCGTCACGTCGGTGTAGACGTCGGTGAGGACGAGCAGCTCGGCGGGGCGCATGCGGTCGCGCGGGTCGTAGCCGTAGGCGGCGGCGACGAAGAAGATCAGCCGCGACTGGACCCAGGCCAGCGCCACCAGGTCGGCCGCGGTCGTCGTCCAGCCGCCGAGCCCGGTCGCCGCGCCTTCGACGCGCGCCAGTCGCGCGTGGTTGCGCTTGGCCAGGCGCGCCAGCGATGGGCGGTCGGTGACGCCACGGGCGTGGTGCTTGGCGACCCATGCCGCGGCGGCCGGGCCGTGCAGGTCGGCGGCGGCCAGGGCGATGTGCTCGGGCGCCCGGGCGGGGTCGGCGCGGACGCGCGCGATCAGCTCGCCTGGAACGCGACGCCAAACGTTTGAACCTTCCATCGATTCGTCATCATGGCGATCGTGGACCGGAAGTGGCTGACGCTCATCGTCGTCTGCGTCGCGGTGTTCATGCTCTTGCTGGACATCACGATCGTCAATGTCGCGCTGCCTGACATCGGCCGGTCGCTGCACGCCGACTTCGCCGACATCCAGTGGGTCATCGACGCGTACTCGCTGATGCTCGCCGCGTTCCTGCTGACCGCCGGGTCGCTCGGCGACCTGCTCGGGCGCCGCACCGTCTTCGTCGTCGGGCTCGCCGTGTTCAGCCTGGCCTCGCTGGGCTGCGGCCTGTCGGACTCGTCGACGCTGCTCAACGTCATGCGCGGCGTCCAGGGCATCGGTGGCGCGATCATGTTCGCCCAGTCGCTCGCACTGATCGCCGAGGCGTTCCAGGGCCGCGAACGCGGCACCGCATTCGGCATCTGGGGCGCGACCGTCGGTGCGTCGGTTGCCGTGGGCCCGCTGCTCGGCGGCGTCATCACCGAGTCGTGGGGCTGGGAGTGGGTCTTCTTCGTCAACGTCCCGGTCGGCGTGGGGGCGATCCTGCTCGCCCTGGCCTACATCTCCGAGGGTCGCGACCCCAACGCGCCCGGGATCGACTGGCCCGGCCTGGTGACCTTCTCCGGCGGGCTGTTCCTGCTCGTGTTCGCGCTCATCCGGGGCAACCCCGAGGGCTGGGGCTCGGCGCTGATCGTGGGCCTGCTGGTCGGCGCCATCGTCCTGCTGGTGGCGTTCTTCGTGATCGAGTCGCGGGTGAGCAACCCGATGCTCGACCTCTCGCTCTTCCGGGTGCGGACGTTCGCCGGCGCCTCGATCGCCGCCTTCGGCCTGTCGGCGTCGATGTTCGCGATGTTCCTCTACCTCACGCTGTACATCCAGAACGGCCTGCGCTACTCGCCGCTCGAGGCCGGCCTGCGCTTCCTCCCGATCACGCTGATGTCGTTCTTCGTCGCGCCGATCGCCGGGCGGCTGTCGAGCACGGTGCCGGTACGGGCCCTGATGGGAGTGGGGCTTGTACTGGTCTCGGCCGGACTGCTGCTCATGCACGGCCTCACGGTGAACTCCGACTGGACGGCGCTGCTGGCCGGCTTCATCGTCGCCGGCGCCGGTGTGGGGCTGGTCAACCCGCCGCTGGCCTCGACCGCGGTAGGCGTCGTGCCGCCGCGGAAGTCGGGCATGGCCTCGGGCATCAACACGACCTTCCGTCAGGTGGGGATCGCCACCGGGATCGCCGGCCTCGGCGCCGTCTACCAGTCGGTCGTGGAGGACAAGGTGCGCGACGGCTTTACGGCCCTTGTCGACGGGCGCGCCTCCGCGCTCGCACACCAGGTGGCCACCGGCGAGAGCGCGCAGGCGCTCGCGCAGGTGCCCGGGCGGTCACGGGGCGCCGCGGGGGCGATCGTGTCGTCGAGCTTCATCGATGCGCTCAACACGCTGCTGCTGATCGGCTCGATCACCGCGTTCGTGGCCGCGGTCCTCACCTTCTGGCTCGTGCGCACGCGCGACTTCGTCACGGCGCCGAGCGGCGAAGCGGCTCCCGCAACGGCGCACTGAACCAGGCCTTACCTAGACTCCGCCCGTGCGGGTTCCCCACCCCGCCGCGCTCGGCAAGGCCGCGGCGAACGCTTTCGACATGCTCGTCGGCGGGGGGATCGGCGACAACGACAAGCGCACCCCGGCCTCGATCATCGACGAGGGACCGCAGCGGACGGTCTACCGGTACCTCGACTCCGAACGGCGCCGGCGCGCGGTTCCCGTCCTGCTGGTGCCGCCCCTGGCGGCCCCCGCTACGTGCATGGACCTCCGCCCCGGCTGCTCCCTCGCCGAGCACCTGCTTGCCGCCGGGCACGCCACGTATCTCGTCGACTACGGCGCCATCGCGTTCTCGGACCGCGAGCTCGGCCTCGAGCACTGGGTGGAGGAGGTCCTACCGCGCGCGGCCCGCGTCGCCAGCGAAGACGCCGGCGGCCAGCCGGTGGCTCTCGTGGGCTGGTGCCTGGGCGGGATCATGTCGCTGCTGGCGGCGGCGGGCGATCCCGAGATCCCGGTCGCCGGCGTGGTCATCATCGCCAGTCCGTTCGACTTCCGCCGCGTGCGGTTGATCGCCCCACTGCGACCGGTTGACGATCTCCTCGGAGGCCAGCTCGTCAGCGCCGCCTACCGGCTGCTGGGCGGGCCGCACCGATGGTCCGGTACGCCTACCAGGCCGCCGCACTCGACAAGCAGATCCTCAAGCCGTGGGCGATTGTCTCCGATCTCGACGATCGCGACTTCCTGGCCCAGATCGAGGCGGTGGACGCGTTCATGGCGCGGATGCACGGCTATCCCGGGCGGACCTTCGGCCAGCTCTACCACCGCTTCTTCCGCGTCAACGAGCTGGCCGGCGGGAGGCTCGACCTGGGCCATCGGCAGATCGACCTTGCCGAGGTGCACGTCCCCGTCCTGGTGGTGGCAGGCGAGAGCGAGGGCATCGCGCCACCGGGTCTCGTGTTCCACGTGGCTGATCTGCTGCCTGGCGCGCCGGACGTCCGGCTCGAGACCGCACCGGGGGGGCACCTCGGCGTGCTCACCGGCCGCTCGGCGCGCCGTACCACCTGGGTCTACCTGGGCGAGTTCCTCGACGAGGTCGCGCTGGCGCCGATCGAGGAAGCGGTCAGTGCGACGGCGGCCTAGGTAGCGGCTGGCAAGCCGCCTTGCCACCGACGACGCGCGCGGCGGTACGCTCGCGCCATGGGCAGGACGCCCCTCGCCATCGCTCTATCCGCGGGTGCCGATCGGGACGCCGGTGCTGATCCGCTAACAACCCAACCTCGCGCGTCCACGCGCGTTGTACTCATGCGGCGCTCGTTCGCCAGGGCAGGCAGCCCCTTCCCCGTTGTCGCCCGGTGGACGGCGCCGCATCTTAGGCCGCTCGTCGGTCGGCGCGGTCGCCGGCGCTATAGGGTCGCCGCGTGCCGCGGCCAAACCTCCTGCTGCTGATCACCGACCAGCAGCGCTACCCGCAGCACTGGCCCGGCGGCACGTTCGTGCGCGACCTCGCGCCAGGCGACGCCGAGCTCGCCCGAACGGGCCTGACCTTCACGCAGGCGTTCGTGAACTCCTGCATGTGCTCGCCGAGCCGGGCCACGCTGCTCACCGGACTGCTGCCCGCCGGCCACGGCGTGACGCTGACCCACACCGACCGCGGCGCGCGCCCGACGCCCGGGCGGCTGGCCGGCGTGATCGCCTCGGCGCTGACCGCCGACCGCCGCGACGGCGTGCCGCCGCTGACCGGCATGCGCAGCATGGCGCGCATGGCGTTCCGCACCGTGACCGGAACGCCGCAGCGCGAGGAGCCCGAGCTCTCGCCGTCGATCCCCAACCTCGCCACCCGGCTGCGCGCCGCCGGCTACCACGTGGCCTACAAGGGCAAGTGGCACCTGACCAAGCCACGCGACCGCTCCGCCGGCTGGACCGACGCGGACGCCGCGCACATCGAGCGCACGCTCGGCTTTGCCGAATGGGAGCCCCCCGACGCCGGCGAGGACGTCGAGCCCCAGCACTTCGGCGGTGGCGTCGCCGGCTACAGCGGCGCCGGCTGGGACGAGGACTACACGCGTCAGGCGGAGGCGTTGCTCGCGCGCCCGGACCGGCCGGAGCCGTTCGCCCTCGTGCTCTCGCTGGTCAACCCGCACGACGTGCTGGGCTATCCCGGCTCGTACGCGGCGGGCGGGTATCGGGACGAGGCGCTCGAGGACCTCGGGGTCGACCTGCCGCCGACGTTCGACGAGGACCTGGCCGGCAAGCCGACCGCCCACGGCGTGATGCGGCACGGCCAGGCGGGATTCCTGGGCGCGCTGCGCACCCGCGCGTCGCAGCGCGCGTACGTGAATTTCTACGCCCACCTTCAGCGGGTCGTGGACGAGAAGATCGGACGGATCGTCGCCGCCCTCGGCGACCCCGGCGACCCGGGCTCGCTGCGTTCGCGCACCGTGGTCGTACGGACGTCGGACCACGGCGAGATGGGGCTTGCGCACGGCGGGCTGCGCCAGAAGATGTTCAACGCCTATGAGGAGACGCTGCACGTGCCGCTCGTGGTGTCCAATCCGGTGCTGTTCCCGCGCGCGCGGGAGACCGGGGCGTTCGCGTCCCTGGTCGACGTCCTGCCCACGCTGGTCGCGCTGGCGGGCGCGGAACCGCCGGCCGAGGTGCACGGCGCCGACCTCACGCCGGTGCTGGCGGCAAGTGCCGAGCCCGAGCGCGAGGCGGCCGGCCGCGCCGCCGTCGACCTCGGCCCCGTGCTCGCCCACCCGGCGCCGCAGGCGAGCGTTGCCGACGCCGTTCGCTTCACCTACGACGACGACGCGGCCGGCACGTTCCTGCCCGACACCGTGCCGCCCCCCAACCACATCCGGTGCGTGCGCGAGCAGCGCCTGAAGTACGCGACGTACGTCGACCCGTTGGGCCGCGCCGCCCCGCAGCACGAGCTTTACGACCTCGACCGCGACCCGCTCGAGCTGGCCAACCTGGTCGACCGCGACAGCGGCGAGCTGCGCGACCACGCGTACGCCGGCGACTACGAGCGCCTGCGCCAGCGCGTGGCGGCGGTCCCGGTACCGAACGTTTTCTGAGCGCGGCGCGCGCAATCAGGATCAGAGCGCCGCGTTGAGCTCCTCGAGCAGTGCGCGGAGCTGGCGCATCTTGGCCTTGCCCAGCTGCCGCGTCCATTCGGCCTCGAGCTCGGCGACGACCTCCAGGGCGATCGCGTACCTGGACCGGTTCCCCGCGCTCGCGCGCGGCGGGCTTGCGGCCGCGGCCCGGGGCCACCACGCTGGGCGCCGCCCAGCCGCGCGCCAAGCTCGACGCCGCCCGCGGCACGCTCGAGCTGGTCGAGGGCACCGCCTCCGGAGCCCGCCCGGCCGCCCGCGTGCTCGACGAGCTAACCGCCGACGGTGAAGCGCTCCTGCGGCGCGCCGAGGCGCTGGGCGACCAGGTCGCCCGACTGTCACTCCAGCGGGCCCAGGCGCTGCGCGGCAGCACCGCTGTCGCCATCGAGGCCGTGGCGGCGGAGGTGCGAGCCGTGGGGGCCCTTCTCGCTCACGCGCGTCGTGTAGGCCCGGACCGACAGGCGCTCGAGCGCACGCTTGAGGGGCTCGACGCGGCCATCGTCGGCGAGCGCGCCCGCGTCGCCGCCGGTGCCGACGACATCCGCGCCATCGTCGCCTTCCGCGGCGTCGAGCTCACACTGCGCGAGTGCGCCGCGCGCCGCGCGCCCCGCCAGGCCGGCGGCCTTGGCTGCTGGACATCCAGCGCGGCTTCTGGGTCGACATCACGATCGCGGTCATCCTGCGCCCATACATCGTCACGACGTTCGAGCGCGGTATGCAGCGGGTGGTCGGGACGGTGCTCGGCTGCTTCCTCGCCGCCGGACTGCTCGCGGCGGTGTCCGGGGACGTCGCCGTGGTCGCGGTGCTGCTCGCACTCGCGTTCGCCACCTTCGCGGTGCTGCCGCTCAACTACGGCTGGGCGGTGCTGTTCCTGACCCCGCTCGTGGTGCTCATGGTGAGCTTCGCGCTCGGCGCCGGACCCGCCGTGGCCATCGACCGGATCGTCGACACGCTGATCGGTGGCGCCATCGCCGTCGCCGCGGCGACGCTCCTGTGGCCGCGCAGCGAGCGCGGCGACTTCGGCCCCGCGCTCGGGCGCGCGCTGGCGCTCGACCGCGAGTACGTCTCGGCGGTGCTCGCCGGCCGCGATGCCGCCCCCGCGGGTCGCCGGGCGGCGACGGCGGCGGACGACCTCGAGGCCCGCTACCGGCGCCTCGCGGGCGAGCCGCATCGGGGGCGGCGCGGAATCGGGGCGGTGTGGGAGGCGGTGGCCGCCAACCGGCGCCTGTACCTCGCCACCGTGGCGCTCGACGCCCAGCTCGGGGGCCTCGGGGCGGAGGGTGTTTCAGGGCTGGACGAGATCGCGGCGGGGCTGCGCGATGCGATCGCCGCCATCGCCGATGGCCATTCCGCTGCACCCGACCCGCTCGAGCGCCCCCTCACCGGCCTGCGGGCCGACGTCCTCGCGCTCGCCGAGCGCCGCACTCATGAGCTGCGCGCGAACACCGCGCTCACACCGACGGCCGCCACGCTGCGGCGCCAGGCCCTCGTGCTCGCGCAATTCGACGCGTGCGGCGCCGCGCTTTACCGCCTTCGCTCGGCGGTGCGCGAGCTCAGCCCGTCGGCTGCGTGACCGGCCCGCGGTTCGCGATCACCGCGTAGGCAGGGCGCACGCGCCCCGCGAGGTCGTAGCCGATCGACGCGCCCGGCGGCAGGTCGAACGGCTGGGGCGCGACGAGGCCGCGATCCTGGACCGCGCACAGCGACGGGTCCGAGCACTCGTTGGAAAGGTTGTAGTAGTAGATCCGCGCGATCCGGCGGCTCAGCGTCCCGAGCCCTAAAACGAAGCTCGCGGTCTGGGTCTGGGAGGCATCGCCCCAGACGCGCCCGTCCTCGTCGCGGTAGTAGGCGCCGACCTCGTCGATCCAGATCTTCGACCGGCCGCGGACCTGCTCGAGGAAGGACCGCGTCGCGGGCGCGCTCGTGTCGCTGCCATCCTGGAACTGGTTGGCGTCCGTGTGCGCGTGCACGGTCCACAACCGCGGACGCACCGAGCCGAGCGCCCGCGTGTAGCGGGCCAGGTACGGGTCGCCGGGGATGCCGGCCAGCTCGCCGGCGGCAACGGTGCACTGCGCACAGGCATCGCGCAGCACGCGGTAGTAGGCCGCGGCCAGGCGCGGCTTGTGCACGAGCGGGTTGGCGCCGGCGCTGCGGAAGTTCGGCTCGTTCCAGGGCGCGAGGGTGCGGACGGTCGGATAGGTGCCGAGGAACGCGCGGATCGCTCGGCGATACCGGGTCGGCGAGGGCGCGGCCTGGTTCGGCCCGAGGCTGGCCTGGAAGGCGACCATCGGGCTGACGCCGGCGCCCTGCGCGTTGGCCACCCAGGCATCGAACTCGATCCGCCGGTTGCCGGCCGGCGTGCCCGCTACCGGCTGCGTCAGCGCCACGTCGTAGGGGACCACCGCGCGGCCCAGCCGCACGCCGAGGCCCGGCCAGTTCGGGTCCACGAACGTGCTCGAGTCCGAGTCGGCGATCCCGATGCGAGGCGCTGCGCGCGCGGCGGATGGAGCGGCCGCGAGCAGCGCGACCGCGGCCAGCGCGAGGGCGAGCGAGCGCACCGGCCGAGCTACATCGGCTGCGGCATCGCCGCCGGGATGATGTGACAAGTAGCGCCGGGTCATCCGCCCGCCTCGCCGCCGCGGGCTGAAGCGGTTGCTCCGCTGGCCAGCGCCAGCTTGATGAACCGCAGCAGCTCGGGCTTGAGCGTGGCCAGCGGCTCGGCAGAGCCCTCGAGCACGTGTGAGATGACGACGCGGTTCACCCCGCCGACCACGGCGGCGACGATCGTGTCCGACACCGGCACGATCTCGGGGTCCTCCTGGCGCGCGCGCTCGTGCAGCGCGCGCAGGAGACCGGCGGTGCGCTCCCGGCGCACCTTCCAGCGCTCGCGCGCGGCGTCGCCGGCGGCCCAGAACTCGATCATGCACGCGCGAGTGAAGGACAGGTCGGCGTCGAGGAACTCGAGCCAGGTCTGAAAGACGGCGTCGAGGATCTGCTCCCAGCCCTCGTGGCCCTCGGCGCTCGAGACCATCGCCTCGTAGATCGCCTGCGCTCCGGTGTCGTAGGAGGCGAGAAAGCAGTCCTCCTTGGAGTCGAAGTGCTCGTAGAACGTCCGTCGCGAGACCCCGGCGAGCCCGATGATGTCGGCGACGCTGGTGGCGGCGTAGCCTTTCTCGGCGACGGCGTCGGCGACCGCGCAGATGAGGCGCCCGCGCTGCGACGCGCGCAACTCGTCGCGCACGCTTGCGTGCCGGCGCCGCGGGAGGACCTCGATCGCTCTGCCCGACACCGGGTTGACGGTACCGGAAACAGAGATGTTACGCTCCGAGACAGTGCCGTCCGTGCGTACCGCGCTGCTGGTGGTAGTGGCCTGCGCCGTGGGGCTGGCCGTCTTGGCTCCCGGCGCGGTCGCCGCACCGTCGGTGCGGTTCCAGTCGCTTGTCGGCGTCACCGCGCCCGGTACGCCCGCCCAGTACAACCGCGTCGGCGTCCTCAAGATTGGACCGCGCAAGGCGCGCAACGTCCTCGTCCTCAACCCGGGGACCTCGGCGAGCGCGGCCTACTTTGTACCGCTGGCCAAGACGATCGTCTCCGAGGTCAAGGGGTGGCAGGTATGGGCGGTCGAGCGGCGCGAGAACCTGCTCGAGGACCAGTCGGTGCTCAATGCGGCCAAGGCCGGGAAGGCCACCGGCCAGCAGCTCTTCAACTATTACCTCGGCTGGCTGTCGGATTCGAGCATCTCGCCGCACTTCCGGCTCATCCCGGACGCCGACGTCGCCTACGCGCGCGACTGGGGGCTGAACGTCGAAATCGGCGACCTGCGCAAGGTCGTCCGGCTCGCGCAGCGCGGCGGCCGCACCGTGGTCGTGGGCGGCCACTCGCTGGGCGGGTCGATCACGACCGCGTATGCGACGTGGGACTTCAACGGTCATGCCGGCGCCGAAGGGCTGTCGGGCCTCGTCTACATCGACGGCGGCTCGAACCCGGTGCCGGTCAGCGCGGACCAGGCGTCGACGTCCCTGCAAAGCCTGCAGACGAGCTCGCCGTGGCTGTCGTTCGGCGGGATTGCGGCGCCCTTCGCGGGGCTGTTCAACTCGACCGGCTCCGTGGGGGTCAAGATCGATCCTGATTCGCCGTCGCTCGGGCAGGCGTTCCCGCTGCTGCCCGCGAACCTCAAGCCGCCGGTCCCGGTCACGAACGCCGGCGAGTACGGCTACGCGCTCGACGTCAAGACATCGCCGCCCGCGCTGCGGGCCGCGCACGCGCACCTGGGCCAGCTCGGCACGGGCAACCCGGCGGGCTGGGACGACGCCGGCGCCCTGACCGCGCTCGACCGCTACGCGGACATGTTCTCGGGCTGGGGGATCCAGGGCCACGACGGCACCGCCTGGTATCACCCGATGCGCCTGACGATCGACTCGGGTGCTGTGGCGGACGGCAATGCCAACCCGGCCCAGCGCATCCTCGACGTCGACGCCACCCACGGCGACGACCTCCGGAAGGGCTTGCGCATCTACGCTTTCGGCGCGGCGCTGGGCGGCGCGGGGGTGCTGGCGACGGCGAGGGTGCTGGCGCGCCAGTCGGGCATCCCGCGCCGCAACCTCACGCTCGTCAATCGCGCCGCGACCTACGCGCACAACGACCCCAACAGCGCGGCGCCGAACAAGAACCAGTTCTTGAAGTTCCTCGTGCCGTACCTCGAGCGGGTCGCGGGCGGCTAACCGGGCGGCGCGCAGTTCGCCGGCGGTGGAGCGCCGTCCCGTGAACGGCTTGCGACGAAGGAGGGTGGGCTGGACCGCGTCGGCGGCACCGAGTGTCGACTGAGTCAGCCTCAGGCTGACAAATTCGACACTCGGCCCCCTAGGCTCCCGTCCCGTGGCCGACCTCGACGAGGAGATCGACCGGCTCTATGGGCTGCCGCTCGAGCAGTTCGTGTCAGGACGGGACGCCCTGGCCAAGCGCCTGCGGGGCGACAAGCGGCGGGAGGACGCCGACGCCGTCAAGGCGCTGCGCAAGCCGACCGTTGCCGCGTGGGCGGCCAACCAGGTGCTGCGCAGCCAGCCTGACGGGCGGCGCGCGCTGCTCGAGGCGGGCGACGCGCTACGGGCCGCCCAGGAGGACCTGCTCGCCGGGCGCGGCGACGCGGCCGCCGCGCGCTCGGCGGCCGAGGGCGAGCGGCGCGCGGTCGGAGACCTCGTCAGCGCGGCCCGCGGCCTGGCCCGCGACGAGGGCTTCCTGTCCGACGCCGTGCTCGACCGCGTCCGCGAGACGCTGCACGCCGCCGCCACCGACGATGACGCGCGCGCCGAAGTGGAGGCGGCGCGTCTCGACCGTGAGCGGCGCCCCGCGGCCTTCGGCGGGGTGGAGGGGTTCGCCGTCGCGCCGCCGGCGCGAGCCAGGCCGGCGCCCACCAAGCGCCCGCGGCCGGCCCAGCCGGCCCACCGCAAGCCCGCCGTGGACGGCGAGGCCGATCGCGAGCGCGAGGCCGAGCGCGAGGCCGAGCGCGAACGCCGGGCGGCCGAGCGCGACCGCCGCCGCGAGCTTCAGGCCGCGCTCCGCGAGGCCAAGGCGGCCGAACGCGACGCCGGGCGGCGCCGGCGCGAGGCCCAGCGCGCGGCCCACGACACAGAGCGCCAGTTCGCGCGGGCCCGCGCCGACCTAGACGCGGCCGAGGCGGCCGAGCGCGAGGCGGCAGCCCGCCGCCAGGCGGCCGAGGAGGCGCTGGCGGAGGGTTGACGCGTGCCAACATGAGCGCGCACGAAGATGAGCTTCCACGTCGCCCAGGTCAACATCGCCCTGCCCAAGGCGCCCGTCGACTCGCCCCTGCTGGCCGACTTCATGGCCCTGCTCGATCCGATCAACGGGCTCGCCGACGCCTCCGACGGGTTCGTCTGGCGCCTGCAGACCGACGAGGGCAACGCGACGTCGATCCGCCCGTTCGAGGACGAGCGCCTGATGGTGAACCTGTCGACGTGGGAGTCGGTCGAGGCGCTGCGGCGGTTCGTCTACCGCAGCGTGCACGTCGAGGTGATGCGCCGGCGGCGCGAGTGGTTCGAGCACATGCGCCTGTACATGGCGCTGTGGTGGGTGCCCGCGGGGCATGTTCCAGGCGTCGAGGAGGCCAAGGACCGCCTCGCCCACCTACGCGAGCACGGCCCTACGCCGCACGCGTTCACGTTCCGCGAGCCGTTCGGACCGCCCGACGGGTCGGCGGCGCCGCTCGTCGACGACGAGCTTGGCTGCCCCGCCTGAGCCCGCCGCACGGCCGGAACCGAACACCGATCGGGCGGATCGCCCCCCCGGAGCCAAGCCGACGAGGCCTACGCCATCAAGAGCGACGTCGAGGACGTCCAAGGGCTCGATGAGAAGGCGAGCCGCGCGGCCGTCGAGGGGGCGGCGCAGGCGCGGGGCGCCCGAGCGGAGCGGGCGGTCGCGAGCTCAGAGCGCTTGGCCGAGTTGCGACGCCCTTGCGGACCTCGACCCGCGGTCGGCGTGCAGGGGCAAGCTGAACCAGACCCGGGTCGCCGCCCCGACCGACAAGCCCCAGCTCTCGGCGATCCGCTGGACGAGGTAGAGGCCGAAGCCGCCGCGCGGTTCGACGGCGTGACGCGGGCGGAAGCTGAAGCCGTCCCCGGAGTCGATCACCTCGGTGCGGATGTGCTCGCCGAGAAGGACTTCGACGCGCACCCAGCTCGCCGTCCGTCCGTGCACGACGCTGTTCGTGACCAATTCGCTGACCAGGAGCCCCAGATCGGCGATGGTCGGCTCATCGGCACAGGACGAGGCCGCCTCACACGCGAACTGCCTGGCCTCGGTGGGGGCGCTCGCATCCACCGAAAAGGTCCGGCCCACGACTGTCTCCATCGGCGCCTCCAAGGCCCGTGCCGCGAGAGGCGGAGAGGCGACTTCCGGGAGGAAGACGCCAGGCAGGGCCACTCTCCATTGGTCCCGCAGCACCGACAAGGTAGCGCGATCCCCGGTCGCCGCCAAACCACGCTCAGAGCGGGTAAGGCACGGCGCTCAAGGCTCCGAGCAGGTACCAGGTGCCGAACGCGAGCGCCGCGACGCTCAACGCCGGCGTGAGCGCGAAGGCGTGGCGCATCACCGGGCCGCGGGTGAGGGCGTAGCCGAGGCCGCACGAGAGCGCGGCCATCGACCCGGCCGCGGCGACGGCGAAGAGCAGGAGGGCGGCGATCGCTTGGCCGTGGTCTGGGATCCCGGCCAGCAGCAGCACCCCGACCCCGGCGGAGCCGCCCATGCCGTGCACGAGGCCGATGCCGTAGGCCTGCCCGCAGCTGCGGCCGAGCCGCTGCGCGACGGGGCGGTCGTGCTCATGCTCGTGCGCGTCGCCCTGGTGGTGTGGATGCAGGTGCCGGTGCTCGATAGCGCCGTGCCGGTGCATGTGGGCGTGGAAGCGGCCCCCCCGCCAGCGCACAAGCAGGCGGACAGCGAGCGCCACGATGACCATGCCGACCAACGCCTCGGCGGCCTGCTGGACCCAGTCGGGCAGATAGCTCCCGAACAGCACGATCGGCAGCCCGAACAGCAGCAGGGTGGTGGCGTGTCCGACTCCCCAGGCAAGCCCGAGCCGGCCGGCGCGCCGGATGCCGTCGTCCGGCGCGGCAGCGATCAGCGTCGACACTGCGGCCAGGTGGTCGGGATCGGTGGCGTGCCGAAGACCCAAAAGGAGGGCGAGGGCGAGGACGACGGCGACGCTCTGTCCACCGGCCAGATGCGCCAGGGCTTGGTCGAAGGCGGACATCAGCGCGTCCGGGCCGCGGCGACCGCCGCCTGTCCGTAGGAGATGCCCCCGTCGCCCGGCGGGAGGCGTTCGGGCACGAGCACGCGCAGCCCGCTGCGCTCGAGCAGCGCGCGGGTGCGCTCGAGCAGGCGGCGGTTCGCGAACACGCCGCCGGCCAGGACGACCGTGCCCTCGCCTGTGCGGGAGCACGCCTCCGCCGTCGCCGCGGCCAGGGCGTTGTGGAACCGCGCGGCAACGACGCCGACCTCCACGCCATGTTCGACGTCGGTGACGACCGCACCGATCAGCTCGCGGGCGTCGAGGTCGGAGCCGAGCGGATAGGCGCCCTCCTCGTGCGGCTCGCACGCCGCCTCGAGCTCGATCGCCGCCTGACCCTCGTAGTTGACCTCGTGGCGCACGCCGCTGAGCGCCGCCACGGCGTCGAACAGCCGGCCGACGCTTGTGGTGACGGGAGACGCGACTCCCGTGCGGGCAAGCTCGGTGATCTGCTCCCACCCGTCCCTGCTGCGCAGCGTCGCCGGCGGTACCGCGTCCGCAGCGACGAGCCAGGCGCACGCCATTCGCCAGGGCTGACGGATCGCCGCCTCGCCGCCGGGCATCCGGACCGGGTGCAGCGCCCCGACCCGCTCGAAGCTCTCCAGATCGCCGCGAAGCAGCTCCCCGCCCCACACCGTCCCGTCCGTGCCGTACCCGGTCCCATCGTAGATCGCGCCCGCGGCCCGGCCGGTCGCGCCGTGCTCGGCCAGGCATGCGGCCAGGTGAGCATGATGGTGCTGCACGCCGATCAGGTCGACTCCCTCGCGCTCGAGCGCGAACCGCGTCGAGAGATAGTCGGGGTGCAGGTCGTGCGCCACCACCTCGGGCGCGACGGCGAACAGCCGCTCGAAGTGCTCGATCCCCTCGGTGAACGAGCGCAGCGTCTCGTAGTTGGAGAGGTCGCCGATGTGGTGCCCGACCCACGCCCGCGTTCCCTTGGCCAGGCAGAACGTGTTCTTCAGCTCGGCGCCGCACGCGAGCACGTGCCGCTGCGCCGCCACCGGCAGGTCGATACCGGCGGGCACGTAGCCGCGCGACCGCCGCAGCATCAGCGGGCGCCCGGCGACGCTGCGCACCACCGAGTCGTCGGTCCGTGTCTGGATCGGCCGATCGTGGACGAGGAAGCCGTCGGCGATCCCAGCGAGCCGCTGCACCGCGTCCTCGTCGCGGTAGGCGATCGGCTCGTCGGAGACGTTTCCGCTGGTGAGCACGAGCGACATGCCGACGTCGGCGAGCAGCAGGTGGTGCAGGGGCGAGTAGGGCAGCATCACGCCGAGGTCCGGCGAGCGCGGGGCGACGGCCGACGCCACCGGCGCATCGGGCCGCCGCCGCGCCAGCACGATGGGCCGCTCCCGCGCGACGAGCAGCGTCTCTTCCTCCGTTGCGAGCTCGACCAGGGCTCGCGCCGCGACCAGGTTGGGCGCCATGAGCGCGAACGGCTTGTCCTCGCGGTGCTTGCGCCCGCGCAGCGCGGCCACCGCTCGCTCGTCGTCGGCCCGGCAGGCCAGGTGATAGCCGCCGATTCCCTTGACTGCGAGGATCGCGCCGCCGCGCAGCGCCTCGGCCGCCGCGAGTGCGGCGTCGTCCGCGTCGGTGCCGAGGAGCCGCACGCGCGGGCCGCACACCGGACACGCGTTGGGCTGGGCGTGGAAGCGCCGGTCGGCCGGGTCGTCGTACTCGGCCTGGCATGCGGCGCACATCCTGAAGCCGGCCATCGTCGTCAGCGGCCGGTCGTACGGCACGCCGCGCACGATCGTGAAGCGCGGCCCGCAGTTGGTGCAGTTGACGAACGGGTAGCGATAGCGCCGGTCGGCGGGGTCGAACAGCTCCTCGAGGCACTCGGCGCAGGTCGCGGTGTCGGGAGAAACGAGCGCGCTCGGCTCGCCTCCAGCAGGGCTCTCGACGATGGTGAACTCCGAGGATCCGGTCGCCGGGACCGGCTCGGTCAGCACGCGTTCGACGCGGGCGAGCGGCGGCGCCTCGGCCGGCAGCCGGGCGAGGAAGCGCTCGACCTCGGCCGCGCCCGCCTCGACCTCCACCACCACGCCGCGCGCGTCGTTGAACACGTGGCCGCTGCACCCGAGCTCGCCGGCGAGCCGATACACGTACGGGCGGAACCCCACGCCCTGGACCGTCCCCTCGACACGCGCGCGAATCCTCATGACGTGCCGGTCAGCTCGACCAGCTCACGCAGGAGGTGGTAGGCACTGGCCTGGGCCTCCTGGATCCGGGGGATGTGCTGCGAGCGCGTGACCACGACGTGGTCGGCCAGCCGTTCGGCCGCGACGCGGCCGCCGTCGTAGCCCACCAGCGCGATCGTCCGCAGCCCGCGCCGGCGCGCTTCGGCCAGCGCCGCGATCACGTTCGCCGAGTTGCCGCTGGTCGAAAGCGCCAGCAGCGCGTCGCCGCGCCGTCCGTATGCGATTACCTGGCGGGCGAAGATCGCCTCCGTGCCGATGTCGTTGGCGATGGCGGTGAGGATCGCGGGGTCCTCGGTCAAATCGATGGCGGACCGGGCCGGCCACGTCGTTCTGGGCGGATGGCGGAAGTCCGCCACCGCGTCCATGGCGTCGGTCGCCGAGCCGCCGTTGCCGAGCGCCAGGACCTGCCCGCCACCGTCGAGGTCGCGCCGCAGGCCCGCGGCGGCCGCGAGGAGCTCGTCCCGGTTGTCGGTAAGCGTCTGCGCCCGCAGCGCCGCGACCTCCTCGGCCTTGAGCAGCGCCGAGCGGCGCACGTCCTCGAGCACCGAGTCGATGTCGTGCTCCTGCCGGTCGAGGAAGGGATAGAGGAAGCTCGCTTGGCCCCCGCCCTGGGTGTTGACGCGCAGGTGGTCGAAGAACACGTGCACGAGCTCCCACAGCACGTGGTACAGGGTCTCTACGAGCTCCTGCCGGATCGACGGGTCGTCGGTCGGGGGCTCGAGCTCCCACTCCGCATCGCCCGGCGCGAAGGCGACGGTCAGGCATCCGCGGCCGCGCGCCAGGGCGATGGCGTCGGCCACGTCGTCCCCGAAGGCCATGGCGATGTCGTCCGGCTCGAGCACGAGGTCGAGCTGGCGCGCGAGCGGCCCGCCCTCGCCCGCGAGGCCGATTGCCGGCAGCGCGCGCTTGCCGACGATCACCGGGTGAACGAACTCGACCGCGACGTGCCGCACGTCCGATCGGGCCGCGGGCGTGCGGCCGAAGGCGACGAGCCGACCGCCGCGGTCGAAGCGCTCCGCCATTCGGTGGCAGAGCCGCGCAAGTCGCTCGGACTCGGCCTCGAAGAACGCCCGGTTGGCGGTGGTGCGCTCGGCCAGCGCGGCGTCGAGCCGGCGGCTCGACGGCTCGGCGCCGACCGCCGGAGTCACACCCGTACCTCCGCGCTCGCGGTGGCTTCAACGAGCCAGTCGCGCCATGCCTCGACGCCCTCCCCGGTGCGGGCGCTGACGAGCATCCGCGGGACGCCAGGATGCACGGCGTCGAGGTTGTAGAGGAGCTTCTCGACGTCGAACTCGAGGTGGGGGAGGAGGTCGACCTTGTTGATCAGCACGAGGTCGCAGGTGCGGAACATCAGCGGGTACTTGAGCGGCTTGTCTTCGCCCTCGGTGACGGAGCAGACCATCACGCGCGCGTCCTCCCCGATACGAAATTCTGCGGGACAAACAAGGTTGCCGACGTTCTCGATCACGAGCAGGTCGAGGTCGTCGAGCGGCAGCGACGGCAGGGCGGAGCGGACCATGTTCGCGTCGAGGTGGCACTCGCCGCCGAAGCCCGGGTCGGTGTTGAGCTGGGTGACCGGGACGTGCAGATGGGCGAGTCGGTCGGCGTCCATGCTGCCCTGCACGTCGCCCTCGAGCACGCCGGCGCGGATGCCGTCGAGGTCGGCGATCACGCGCTCGAGCAACGTCGTCTTGCCGGCGCCCGGGGCGCTCATGAAGTTGACGACGCGAACGCCGGCGCGGTCGAAGTCCGCCCGGTTGGCGGCGGCAATGGTGTTGTTGGCGTCGAGCGCTTCCTCGACCACCTTCACCTTGGTGCGGTGCATCGCTACATCTGCTCGATCTTCAGGTAGCGCTTGAGCTCGGGCAGCTGGGCCGCGATCGCGGCCCCGATCAGCAAGACGAAGACGGCCAGCAGCAGCCGCTGCGCCCACGGACCGATGCGGATCTCGCTCATGACGTCGTCCTTTCCTCGTTCCTTTCCCTGCGAAGGTCCTCGACCAGCGACTCCACCAGTGAGACGGCGCCGTCGACCGCCGCTCGCACCGGCTCGCTGAGGTCGGCCACGACCTCCTCCTCGGCGCCCGTCATGCGCACCGCCGGCTCGCAGCCGATCACGAGCACGCGCGGTAGCTCGCCGCCCAGCGCGCGGGCCAGGGCCAGCACCTGCACGGGGTCCATGCCGTGGGCGTCGGGACCGGCCGGGAGCTCGGTGTCGACCTCCGGCTCAATGACGTAGAGCGTGCCGGGCGGCTCGCCGCGCGGCACGGCGTCGACGAGCACGACCACGTCGTAGTCGGCCAGGGCGTAGGCGAGGTCCATGCCCCTGATCCCGTAGTCCTCGACGTGGACGCCGGGCGGGACGTCGCTGCGCGAAAGCCGCTCGGCCACCGCGACGCCGAAGCCGTCGTCGCCGAGGAAGACGTTGCCGATCCCGGCCACCAGCAGCCACGGAGCCTCCGGCGCCACGCTTGCGGGCAGCGGCTCAACCTCGTCGACGGAGAAAAAGAAGCGATGCCCGAGCGTCCTCGTCGCCCCCAGGTCGCGACCGGGGTCGTCCTCGACGGTCACGGCGAGCTGGACCTCGCCGTCGACGGCCTCGACGATCTCGTCGACGACCGCCACCCGGTCGGTCAGCGCCAGGTCGAACACGTCGGCGTTGCGGCGCGGCTTGAGCCGCACGCGGCTGCGGCGCCGCACGATGGCGTCGTCGATGCGGACGGAGTCGGGCGCCGGGCGCTCGAGCTCCTCCCAGCCGCCCCTCATCGGCGCGCCCCGTGCAAGCGCATCAGCTCTTCCTCGGAGAGGTGCTCGGTACGCTCGAGAATGTCGCGGGCGCGCGGGTCGGACTCCCGCATCGCCCGCTTCTCGTCGTCGGTGAGAGCGAGGATGTTGAGCACCAGGAGCTGATCGATCTCGCCGCCGTCGAACAGGTCGCCCGGGCTCTCGGGCGCGACCCGGGGGTAGTCGGGCAGGATGATCGGCGAGCACAGCATCGTGGTGCGGTCGCCCTCCTCGCCGACCAGCACCGGCCAGCCGCCCGTGTTGTGGCAGGCGGCCGCGGCGCCGGCCAGCTCCGCCGGCGGGTCGGTGAGCGACACGAACTCCCCGCCGCGCGCGCGCAGGACGGCGTGGGTCGAGCAAAAGGTTTGGCGCAGTGCGTCCTCGCGATCGCTGCCGGTCCATGACGTCTCGTTGCGGATCGTCACGGTCAAGCGGTGCACGTCGCCGCCGAGCTCCTCGGAGGCGACCGCGAGCGATCCGTGCAGCGGCCGCCAGCGCCGCTCGATCGCGCCGCCGGCGATCGGCTCGCGCGCCGATCCACCCTCGATTGCGATGTCGGCGTGTTGCGCGCGGGTCGAGATCTCACGCTCGGTCGCCTCTTCCCAGCTGACGTGCCGCTCGCCGTCGCACTCGAGCTCGTCGACCGGCTCGACGCCGTCCCGAAGCACCTGGCGTTCGACGACGTGCAGGAATCGAGCCGATGCCTCGACGGCGGGCCGTCCCCGGACCAGCACCTGGGCCTGCATCCGCGCCGGGTCGTCGGGGTGCACGGCGCTGTGGGCGGGCGGGTACACGCCACCGAACGTCCAGCGCCGCTGGTTCTTGAGCGCCGACTTGCGATATGGCCAGAGCACGTAGCCCTCGTACAGAACGGCATCCGCGATCCGCCGGAGCTCGTCCATGGTCACTCGTCGCCCAGCAGCCGGTGCAGCGTCGCCTCCCAGCTCGGCAGCGCGTGGCGCGAGCGGTAGGCGTGGAGGCGCTCGAAGGTCTCGCGGTCCACCCGCAGCCAGACCGCTCCCGGGAAATGGCGGTCCATGGTCTCCCTCCAGACAGCGACGGGCAGGCGATAGTCGGCCTCGGCGCTCGCGGGGATCTGGGCGGTCTGGAGCAGGCCCGCCGCGGTCGAGTAGAAGACGGTGCCGCTGAACAGCAGCTCGAGCGGGACCTCGCCGCCGTCGAGGGCCTGCAGGTAGCGCGCCGCGGCGACCTCGAAGTCGTAGGTGCACGGGACCTCGAGGTCGACGTCCACGGCGCCCGTGAACTGCGGGACCACGTGGGTGTGCCGCAGCCAGGGCAGCGTGCGCAGTGTCGTGCCCCAGTCCGCGGGCCGGCCGAAGAGGTCGAACAGCCGCTCCTCCTCGCCGGGGGCATGCCGTCGCCGGCGGGCGGCGATCTGGATCTGCGTCTGGAGCATGATCGAGCGGACGACCTCGCCGCCCCGGGCCTCGATGCGCAGGCCGAACCGCAAGGTCGGCACTGCCGCGGGGGTCAGCGGCGCGGCACCCCTGACCGCGAACGCGAGCTCCGGAGCGGCCGGGCCGGCGACGGGCGGGGTGAGCGACGGCGCCGGCATTAGCCGGGGGACAGGTTGGGCATGCTCGGGTCGATCGGCTCGTGCGCGTCGGGATTGACGCCCGTCGACCGGGCCGCCGTGGAGGTGCCGTCAGGCCGGTGCCCGACCTGCTTCTCGTAGTTGCCCTTGGCGTTGCCCTGGTTGATCCCCGGCGTGTGGGCCGGCATGTCGGGCGCCGGCCCGTCACCCACCTTGACCTTGGCCACGTCAGCTCCTCTCGATCGTCTTTGCCTGCTCGTCGAGGCGGTCGAAGAAGCGCGCGATCTCCTCCCACACCTCCCGTCCCCCGCTCAGCCCCTTCCACGTGGTTCGAATCACGGCGACGAGCCGGTAGCAGTCGTCGATGGGGACGATCAGGTGCCGCCGGGCGCCGCGGGCGCGGTTGACGAGGAGCGCCTCGACGTCGGCCTGCATCTCGCCTAACACAGGATTGGCCTGCTCGAGCGCGTCCCAGGCCTCCAGGCCGAGCAGCGACTCGGTCGGTCCGAGGGGGCTTGGATAGAAGGCCCGGACGCGGTCGTCGCGCGAGCTGCGGAAGAAGAACGCCATGTCGACCGGGATGCGCAGCTCCTCCCAGGTGAGGTCGTCGAGCGTGAACCCGTCAAGGTTGAGGCGCCGGTCGGGGATCAGCTTGTAGTGCCCGCCGCCCGCAGCGCGGTGGTCGAACAGGATGCTGCAGGCCCGGCAGGCGCAGCGCACGCTGCGCGAGTCGAGGTCGAGCAGGTGCCGATGGTCGGCGGGCACCGGCGCGCCGCACAGGTCGCAGCGCTCCACCTCCGGCTCGCGGTCGGCGGCCTCGCCGCGGGCCAGCCGTCCGAGCCGCGACGAGCGCAGCGCGCCGCTCACGCGGCCGCCCCCAGGGCCACGCGCACGGGGCCGCCGGCGTTCTGGAGCAGCGGGACCGGATCGAGCTGCACGCCGTCGCGGTCGGCCGCGCGACCGGCGCGGCGGACGTCGTAGCGCGTCCCGCAGTCGGGGCAGTCGATCCAGCGGTCGTGCGGCTGCGCGGCGGCCAGCGAGGCGCCGCACGCGGCGCAGGCGGGGCGGTACGCGTACAGCCGGCGCCCGACGTGCAGCACGAGGATCGGCTCGCCCTCGACCTCGCGCACGGCGCTCTGACCCTCGCCGAGCCCGGCGGCGTCGATCGGCGTCCAGCTGGGCGCCTGCGGCGCCGCGTCGTCGACGCTGTCGGCCTCGACCGCCTCGACGTCCGGAGCGGCCTTGCGGATGGCGTCCTCGATCGCGAGCTTGAGCGTGACGCGGGACGCGGCGCAGCCGTCGCAGCTCCCGGTCATGCGCAGCCGGACGACGCCGTCCTCGATCGCCACGAGCTCGACGTCGCCGCCGTGCGAGTCCAGGTACGGGCGCACCTCGTCGAGCGCCCCGTGCACACGCTGGTCGACCGGGAGCGGATGGAGGTCGTGCAGCAGGAGCAGGTGGGACACGAGGTCGTCGGCAGCAAGCGCGTCGGCCAGCTCGGCCGCGTCGTCGCGCGTGGAGAGCACGGCGACGATCCGCTCGAGGCCCGTCCCGTAGAGGTCGACGAGCCCCTGCAGGGCGGCGAGCGCCCGCTCGCGCGCCTCGGCGTCCCCGATCGCCTCGACGTCCTCGAGCAGGCGCTCGACCGTCGCCGCGTCGGCCTCGCTCATTCGTGTACGCCAAACATGGGCTGGTGCACCTGTCGCAGCGTCTTGCCCTTCCCCAGGTACATGTGCACCCCGCACGGCAGGCACGGGTCGAACGAGCGGACCGCCCGCATGATGTCGATCCCGCGGAAGTCGTCGGGACCGTTCTCCTCGAAGATCGGCTGGCCCATGACCGCGTCCTCGTAGGGCCCCGGAGTGCCGTACGAGTCGGTGGGGCTGCCGTTCCACGGCGTCGGGGGATAGGGGTGATAGTTCGCGATCTTCCCGTCGCGGATGACGAGGTGATGGGACAGGACGCCGCGCACCGCCTCATGGAAGCCGCAGCCGATCGCCTCCTCGGGAACATCGAAGTCCTCGAAGACCTTCGTGCGCCCGGCGCGCACCTCGTTGAGTGCCTGGTCGACGAAGTGCAGGGCCATCGCCGCGGAGTACGCGACGAAGTAGATGCGGGCGCGGTCGCGCTCGATCGCGTTGGACCACTGGGGAATCTGCCACTCGAGCGTCTGCTCGGGGGTGTTCGGGGTCTGCGGCAGGTTGATCTGCACGCTATGCCCGGTGGCCTTGACGAACGGCGTGTCGACCTTGTCGGCCAGGGCGGTGACCCAGAGCCGGGCCAGCGGGCCGCCGCCGGTGTCCAGTGCGAGATGGTCGCCGGTCCGCTTGTCGTGCCAGCGCGGGCTCATGACCCATGAGTAGTTGCCGCCCTCGAGGTCGCGCTTCTGGGGCCGCGGGATCGTGGTCTGGTTCCACGGGTGGCGCTTGTCGATCGGGTTGCCGAGCGGGTCGCGGTCGACGAACGTCTCCTCGCTCGTCCAGTCGTCGTAGTACGAGCTGCCGAGCAGGATGCGGATGCCGACGTTGATGTCCACCAGGTTGGTGGTGACGAGCTCGCCGTCCACCACGACCCCCGGGGTGACGAACATCTCGTTGCCCCAGTGGTCCATGTTCTTGTAGGAGTAGTCGACGTGGAGGGGGTTGTTGAACGCCCCCCAGCACCCGAGCAGGATGCGCCGGCGCCCGACCTCCTCATAGCCGGGCAGCGCCTCGTAGAAGAAGTCGAAGACGTCGTCGTTCATCGCCACGGCCTTCTTGATGAAGTCGACGCAGCGCAGCAGCCGGCTGAGGTAGTCGGTGAACAGGGTCGGCGTAGCGACCGTGCCCACGCCGCCCGGGTAGACGGTCGAGGGGTGCACGTGACGCCCCTCCATCAGGCAGATCATCTCCCGCCCGATCCGGCTCATGAGCAGCGCTTCCTTGTACGTGTCGCCGGTGAACGGGTTGTAGGACCGCATGATGTCGGCGATCGTGCGGTGGCCGTGCAGATCGGCGTGACGGGCGTCGGTCTTCTCCGCCTTGGCCAGGACTCCGGGGTTGGTCTCCTTGACCAGCTGCTCGCAGAAGTCCACGAACACCAGGTTGTCCTGGAAGATGATGTGGTCGAAGATGTACTCCGCCGCCTCCCCGAGGTTGACGATCCACTCGCCCAGCGGCGGCGGCTTGACGCCATAGGCCATCTGCTGCGCGTAGCACGAGCAGACCGCGTGGTTGTCGCCGCAGATCCCGCAGATGCGGCTGGTGATGAAGTGCGCGTCGCGCGGGTCCTTGCCCTTCAGGAAGACGCTGAAGCCGCGAAAGATGGACGAGGTGCTGCGGCACTCCGCCACCCGCCGGTTGGCGAAGTCGATCTTGGTGTGGATGCCGAGGCTGCCGACGATCCGGGTGATCGGATCCCAGCTCATCTCCACCAGCTTCGGCGTCTCCCCGGCGCTCACGTCCGGCTCCGCCACGCGGGCTCCCGGTCGAGCGATTCGCGCGTGAAGTTCCTCAGCGAGCGCACCATCCGCCCGTACATGAGGATGGCGGCGGTGGACATCTTCGCCCCCGGCGGCTCCTCCATGAACGGCATGAACTTGTCCGGGAAGCCCGGCATCGTGCAGCCGATGCAGATGCCGCCCACGTTGGGGCAGCCCCCCACCCCGCCCATCCAGCCGCGCTTGGGCACGTTGCAGTTCACCACCGGGCCCCAGCACCCCAGCTTCACCAGGCACTTCTTCGAGCCGTGCTCGGCGGCGA
>JBJMKX010000042.1:0-14529 GCA_045805605.1 Solirubrobacteraceae bacterium | reverse complement strand
GAAGACCCCCGCTCCGCCCGTCAGCAGCAGGAGCGACATGATCCGCGGCTTCGTGAGCGTGAGGTAGTCGCGCGCCGTCCCGCCGCCGGCGGGAAGGCGGAGCGCCTGGGCGAACGCGAACGCCGCCGCCGCGAACGCGAGCGCCGCGACTGCGAGGTGGATTCCCGGCGCCGTCAGCGCCGCGGCGAACCCGAACGCCACGAGCGCGACGAGAGACGCGGGCAGCAGGCTCCGACGGGAGATCCACGCCGCGACCGCGAGCGCCGCGAGCGGCGGCAGCGCGAGCGCCGCGAGCAGCCTGTGCGCGGTGTCCCAGCCGGCCGCGCCCGAGACCACGGCAAGGCCGGTTCCCGCGACGGCGCCGGCGGCGGTGAGCCGAAGCCACATCAGAAGCCGCGCTCCTCGGCGAGCCGGCGGCGCAGGTCGCGCAGCGGCCTCGGGCTCGTGATGTACGGGATCCGCTCGAAGTTCCACGGCGGCGGCGGCGACGTCGTGTACCACTCGAGCGTGTCCCCGATCCACGGATCGTTCCCGGCGCGGCGCCCGCGCCGCGCGGTCACGACGACGTTGGTGACGAAGACGAGGAAACCGAGGCCCATCACGTACGAGCCGACGGTCGAGATCATGTTGTAGACCTCCCAGAGGCCGCCGTGCTCGTACGTGTAGATCCGGCGCTGCATGCCGAGGAAGCCGAGGAAGTGCTGCGGCATGAACGTCGTGTTCATCCCGATGAAGAAGAGCCAGAAGTGGAGCTTCCCGAGCCCCTCGTTGAGCGCGCGCCCGAACATCTTCGGCCACCAGTAGTAGAGGCCCGCGAAGATCCCGAAGATCGAGCCGCCGAAGAGGACGTAGTGCATGTGCGCGACGACGAAGTACGTGTCGTGGGCCTGCCAGTCGAACGGGAACGCCGCGAGGAAGACGCCGGTGATGCCGCCGATCGTGAAGACGGCGATCAGGCCGAGCGCGAACAGCATCGGCGTCGCGAAGGTGATGTTCCCGCGCCAGATCGTCGCGAGCCAGTTGAAGATCTTCACGCCCGTCGGGATCGCGATGATCATCGAGCTGAGCATGAAGAACGCCAGCACCGCGGTCGACAGCGGCGTGGCGAACATGTGGTGTGCCCACACGAGCAGGGACAGGAAGGCGATGCCCACCGTCGCCGCCGCGATCGCCTTGTAGCCGAAGATCGGCTTGCGGCTGAATACGGGCAGCACCTCGGAGATGATCCCGAAGCCGGGCAGGATCATGATGTAGACCTCCGGGTGCCCGAAGAACCAGAACAGGTGCTGCCAGAGCAGGGGCGAGCCACCTTGGGACGGGTCGTAGAAGTGGGTGCCGAAGTGTCGGTCGGTCAGCAGCATCGTGACCGCCGCGGCGATCGTCGGCAGGGCGAGGATGAGCAGGACGGCGAAGGTCAGGATCGCCCACACGAACAGCGGCAGCCGGCCCCAACCCATGCCGGGCGCGCGCATGTTGGCGATCGTCACGTAGAAGTTGACCGCGCCAAGCAGCGAAGACAGGCCCGTGAGGTGGACCATGAAGATCCACGCATCGACGCCGCTGTTGGGCAGATAGGCGCTCGATGAGAGCGGCGTGTAGCTGGTCCAGCCCGCCTCGGGCGGGTTGAAGAACAGCGAGACGTACAGGACGATCGCGCCGAACAGGAACAGCCAGTAGCTCAGCGCGTTCAGGCGCGGGAAGGCCATGTCGCGCGCGCCGATCATCAGCGGCACGAAGTAGTTCCCGAAGCCCGCCATCATCGGGACGACGAACAGGAAGATCATCGTCGTCCCGTGCATCGTGAACAGCTGGTTGTACTTCTCGGGAGTGAGGAAGGTGTTGTCCGGCGCGCCGAGCTGGATGCGGATCAGCAGCGCCTCGATCCCGCCCACGAGGAAGAACACGAACGCGGTGACCATGTAGAGGGTCCCGATCTTCTTGTGGTCGACCGTGGTGACCCAGTCCAGCCACGCCTTGCGCGGCCGCGGCACGGCATGAGCGACGATCTGCGGGCGGGGGAGGTCCTTGATGGCGGTGGTGGTCATCTCACTGGCGGCCGGGGCGGGCAGGGAGCGGGGAGAGCAGCGGCGCCGCGGCGGCCGAGCCCTTGTTCGCCGCATTGATCTGGGCCTTCTTGGACGCGAGCCAACGCTTGAACGCGGGCGGGCTGACGACGCTCACCGTGGCGAGCATGTTCGCGTGGTTGCGGCCGCATAGCTCGGCGCACTGGCCGCGGTAGACGGCGCCGACCTGGTTTGCCTTGAACCACGTGTAGTTGTCATAGCCGGGGATGGCGTCGAACTTGCCGCCCAGCTTGGGGATCCACCACGAGTGGTCGACGTCCTGGCCCCGGATGCGCAGCACGACCGTCTGGCCCGCGGGCACCACCATGTCGGTGTAGGAGTAGGTGCCGTCCGGATACGTGTAGCGCCAGACGTACTGCTGGCCGTTGACGTCGATCCTCAGCTGCTTGCCGCCCGGCACCTTGGGCGGATTGACCGACGCCACCGCGGCGCCCGCGAGACTGACCTGCGGTCCGGACTTCTCGGGGTCCTGGATGCCCGGCAGCTGGATGAAGGCGACGATGGTCAGGGCGACGACGATGAGGCCGGCGCCGACGGTCCAGCCGATCTCCAGGCGCGTATTGCCGTGGATCTGGGCGGCCACGCGGTGCTTCTTTGCCCGGAAGCGGAGGACGGTGTAGAGCAGCAGCCCCTCGACCCCGATCAGGACGATCAGGGCGATGATCAGGACGATGATCCAGAGGGTGTGGGTGTTGCCCGCGTTCGGGGAGCCGCCGGACTCCGGTGCGATGGCGGAGGCGAGAAGGGAAGCGGATCCCAAAGCGCGCGGCATTCTAACGACGGGTACGCGCCAGCGATTCGGTCGCGTTCATCGAAGCGGTCGAGCCGTCGGCCGCCGGAGGCGGGCGGGGGAGCGACCCCGTTTAGCGGCCCTGGAAGCGGGCCTCGCGCTTCTGGACGAACGCCATCACGCCCTCCAGGAAGTCATCCGAGCCGGCCATCTCCTCCTGGATCGAGGCCTCGAGCTCGAGCTGCTCGGCCATGCCCGCATACACGCGCTCGTTGAGCTGGCGCTTCGTGCCCGCGTAGGAGGCGGTCGGGCCCGCCGCCAGCCGCTCCATGAGCGCCTCGACCTCGGCCTCGAACGCATCGTCGGGGTGGACGTGGTTGATGAGTCCCCAGGCAAGCGCCTGGGGGGCGGGGACGCGCTCGCCCAGCGTGGCCATCTCGATCGCGCGCGTGAACCCGACGCGGGCCGGGACGAAGACCGACGAGCCCCCGTCCGGCACCAGCCCGATGTTCACGAACGCGAGCAGGAAGTAGGCGGACTCGGCCGCCACGATGAGGTCGGCGGCGAGCGCGAGGGACAGGCCGATCCCCACCGCCGGCCCGTGAACGGCGGCCACGACCGGCTTGGGCATCTCGCGCACGCCCGTGATGATCGGGTGGTAGCGCTCGCGCAGGACCGTGCCGACGTCGGAACGCCCGTTCGGCCCGGGCTCGAACCCCTGCTTGAGGTCGGCCCCCGACGAGAACCCGCGCCCCGCACCGGCGACCTGCACCGCACGCACGTCGTCGTCTGCCGCGACCCGCTGCACCGCCGCGAGCAGGTCGAGCCCGAACTGGGCGTTCCAGGCGTTCATGGTCTCGGGCCGGTTGAGCTCGATCTTCGCGATGCCGCCGCCGTGGTGGAGGTTGACGGTCTCGTAGGCGTGGACCAGCTCGTACGCGGGCATGCGCGGCATCCTATGGATCGTGGCCTCCCGCCCCGTCATCGGAATCTGCACCCCGCTCGAGCGCGCCCGCTGGCGCGCGTGGGACGACGAGGTCGCGCTGCTGCCGCGTTCCTACCTCGGCCGTGTCCATCGTGCCGGCGGGATGGCGGTGCTGCTCCCGCCCGATCCCGAGGCGACCGAGAACCCGGACGAGATGCTCGACCTCGTCGACGGGCTGATCATGGCCGGCGGCGCCGATATCGACCCGGCGCTGTACGGCGCCCAGCCGCACGCCGAGACGCGGCCGTCGTTTCCCGAGCGCGACGCGTTCGAGCTGGCGCTCGCGCGGCGCGCGCTCGAGCGGGAGCTGCCGTTCCTGGGCATCTGCCGCGGCATGCAGCTGCTCAACGTGGCCCGCGGCGGAACGCTGCGCCAGCACCTGCCGGAGGAGCTCGGCCACCACGAGCACCGGCGCTCGGTCGGCACGTTCGACGAGGCCGACCACGATGTCCGCCTGAAGCCGGGCTCACAGGCGGCGGGTGCCGCCGGCGAGGAGCTGCACGCCACGAAGTCGCACCATCACCAGGGCATCGGCCGGCTCGGGAACGGGCTCGAGGTGACGGGCTGGGCGGTGATGGACGACCTCCCGGAGGCGATCGAAGATCCCCGGCTGCCGTTCTGCCTCGGGGTGCAGTGGCATCCGGAGGCGGACGAGCTGTCGAGGGTCATGGCGGCGCTGGTAGCAGAGGCATCAGGCATCAGTTCTCAGGCATCAGGTGTGAGCCCTCGGCCTGATGCCTGATGCCGGACGCCTGATGCCCCGGAGCGAAGTCCGACCCCGCAGCTAGAGTTGCCAACGCTTTGCGGGCGCGTGGACGGCGAACGGGTAAAGCGCTGCGCGTGCTCGCCTGGAGCGCGGTGGTCGCTGGCGTCGCCGCGCCGATCCTCCGCCGCCCGCTGCGCCTGCCGGCCCCGGTCGTGCTCGGCACCGCGGGGCTGGCGCCGTTCGGGCTTTCGGTTGCCACCCGGCGCACGCCGGCGCGCGACGTCGGCGTCTGCGTCGTGCAGATGTGGGCCTACTTCGCCGCCTACCAGATGCCCAACGACGACCCCGAGCGGCTCGAGCGCAGGGTCCACGTCGACTACCCGGTGCGGATCGATCGCCTCCTCGGGCTCGGCGAGCTGCCCAGCGTGCGGCTGCAGCGCGCGTTCGGCGTCCCCGGGCGGATCCAGTGGCGCGACAAGTTCCTCATCTGGCCGCACTGGCTGTGGTTCTTCGTGCCCCACACCGCGGTCGCATTCATCCTCCTGCGCCACCGCGAGCGCTTCCCGGGCGCGGCCCTGCGCATGTACGCCGTCTTCGACCTCGGGGCAGTCGTCTACTGGTCCGTGCCCACGGCCCCGCCGTGGTACGCGGCCCTGGAAAAACGCATGGGCCCGGCCTTCGGACAACAGCTCGCGGTGCGCCGGATGATGGCCGAGTACGGCGCTGAGTTCTGGGGCGACGCCTGGGGCCCGCTCTACAGTTACGTCGGGGGGAACCCGCTGGCTGCCATGCCGTCGCTGCACTTCGCCACCTCCGTAATGGCAGCCCACCTCCTGAGCGAGGTCGGGCGCGGTCCCGGGCTGGTCGGGTGGAGTTATGCGGTGGTGCTCGGCATCGCGCTGGTCTACCTGGGCGAGCACTACGTCGTCGACCTGCTGGTCGGGCTCGGGCTCACCGAGGGCGTGCGCCTGGCGGCGCCGCATGCGGCGCCGGCCCTGCAGGCGGTCTCGCGCGGCGTCCAGGCACTCGAGCAGCGGGCGCGGAGCTAGGCCGTGACGGATGAAGTCGTCGATCGGCGCCGCGTGAACGTGTTGCGCGACGACCCCGAGGCGCAGGCGCTGGAGGCGTCGAAGTCGACCGAGAGCGAGATCGAGGCCGGCGACGAGGAGATGCCGAAGATGGGGCTGACGCGCCGGCGCGTCCTCCTCTTCGGCCTGTTCGTCGCCTCCGCGCTTGCCTTCCTCTACTTCGTGCTGCCCAAGCTGGCGGGACTGCAGGACACATGGGATCGCGTGAAGACGGGCACCCCCGGCTGGCTCATCATCGCCGGACTGCTCGAGGTCGTGTCGTTCGGTGGCTACGTGGTGCTGTTCCGGACCGTGTTCGTCCGCGGCTACGACCGGATCGGCTGGTCGGTGAGCTACCAGATCACGATGGCGTCGCTGGCGGCCACGCGGCTGTTCGCGTCGGCCGGCGCGGGCGGCGTGGTGCTGACCGCCTGGGCCCTGCGGCGCTCGGGGATGGGGCGGCGTCTGGTGGCGTGCCGCATGATCGCGTTCCTCGTCCTGCTCTACGCCGTGTTCATGGGCTGCCTGGTCATCTTCGGCGTCGGCCTGCGCACGCACCTGTTCGGCGGGTCGGCGCCGTTCGCGCTGACCGTGATCCCGGCGATCTTCGGCGGCTCGGTGATCGTGATCGCGCTCGCGATGGCCTTCGTGCCCGCGGACTTCGAGCGCCGGCTCGGCCGGTGGGCGAGCGGCTCGCACAAGCGCGTCGCGCGCGTGGCCCGCGCCGTTGCCACGGTTCCGGCCTCGTTCGCCTCCGGCGTCCGCACGTCAATCAAGCTCGTCCGCGAGCGCCACTGGGGCGTGCTCGGGGCGGTCGTCTGGTGGGGCTTCGACATCGGCACGCTGTGGGCGTCGTTTCACGCCTTCGGCGGCAGCGGGATCCCGACCTTCCCGGTCATCGTGCTCGCGTACTTCATCGGCCAGCTCGGCAACCTGCTGCCCCTGCCCGGAGGGATCGGCGGCGTCGACGGTGGCATGATCGGCGCCTTCATCGCCTTCGGCGTCCCGGGCGGCCTCGCGGTGGTCGCCGTGCTGGTCTACCGCGGCTTCTCGTTCTGGCTGCCGACCATCCCCGGGATCGTCGCCTACCTCCAGCTGCGACGGACCGTGGCACGATGGAAGGCGGACCAGTCGTTGGTACTATAAAAAATGAAGTGAGCGAGCGAATCGAGAACGTCATCATCGTCGGATCGGGGCCCGCCGGCTACACGGCGGCGCTCTATACGTCGCGCGCCAACCTCGAGCCGCTGGTGATCGAGGGCTTCCTGTGGGGCGGCCTGCTCCAGCAGACCACCGACGTCGAGAACTACCCGGGTTTCCCCGACGGGATCATGGGCCCCGAGCTCATGCAGCAGTTCCGCGACCAGGCCGAGCGCTTCGGCACGCGGTTCGTCACCGACCAGGTCACGCGCGTTGAGCTGTCCGACCAGCCCGGCGGGATACACCGCGTCTACGTGGGGGACGACGAATACCTGACCCGCACCGTGGTCCTGGCCATGGGGGCCGAGCACCGCAAGCTCGGCGTCCCCGGCGAGGACGAGCTCGGCGGCCGCGGCGTGTCCTACTGCGCCACGTGCGACGCCGCGTTCTTCCGCGACAAGCCGACGATCATCGTCGGCGGCGGCGATTCGGCGATGGAGGAGGCGATCTTCCTGAGCAAGTTCGCCTCCGAGGTCAAGGTCGTGCACCGCCGCGACGAGTTCCGCGCCTCGAAGATCATGTTCGAGCGCGCGCGCGAGAACGACAACATCGAGCTCGTGACGCCGTACGTCGTCGAGGAGTTCGCCTCGGGCGACGACTCGGGCTCGTTGACGACCGCGCACCTGCGCAACACCGAGGACGGGTCCGAGCGCGAGATCGAGGTCGCAGGCGCCTTCATCGCCATCGGCCACATCCCGCAGTCGGGGATCGTCGAGGGCCAGGTCGACCTCGACGAGGAGGGCTACGTCGTCACCGACGGAAAGTCCACCAAGACGGACCGTCCCGGCGTGTTCGCCGCGGGCGACCTCGTCGACCGGACGTACCGTCAGGCGGTGACCGCCGCCGGCACCGGCTGCCAGGCCGCCCTGGATGCGGAGTGGTACTTGCGCGACACGCCCGAGGTCCCGCCGATCGAGCAGATTCCGGTCGCCGATCCGGCCGAGGCGCAGTACGCCAAGCCGCGCGAGTAGCGCCGGTTCGCCCGCGCCGTATAGTCGCCGCCATGGAATTCAGCGCGTCCACCCCCGCGCCGCCTGCGCCGTACGTCGAGCAGCGCCCGGTCGCAAGCGACATCACCTTCGTCCGGCAGGTCTTCGCCTGGATGCTCGGCGGCCTCGTCGTCACCGGCGTCGTCTCGGCGGTGCTCACCAACACCCTCTCGCACGAGTTCCTGACCAGCACGGGGATGCCGCTGTTCATCGTGGCCCTCGTCCTCGAACTCGTCGTCGTCTTCGGCGTCTCGTTCGGCATCAACCGCATCAGCGCGAGCTTCGCCACGTCGGCCTTCATGTTCTATGCGGCGCTGAACGGGCTGACGTTCGCCTTCATCTTCGCGTTCTACACCACCGAATCGGTCTTCACCGCATTCTTCGTGACGGCCGGGATGTTCGGGGCGATGGCCTTGATCGGATGGACGACCAAGGTCGATCTGACCAAGCTCGGCGTGATCCTGTTCATGGCTCTGATCGGGCTGCTCCTCGCCACGGTCGTCAACTTCTTCTTCGCATCCTCGACGCTGTACTGGATTACGACGTACGCGCTCGTCGTCGTGTTCGCGGGGCTCACCGCGTACGACATGCAGAAGATCAAGCGCTTCAACACGGCAGGGATGGACGAGGAGGGACGCCAGAAGGCGTCGATCTTCGGCGCGCTGGCGCTGTACCTCGACTTCATCAACCTCTTCCTCCTGTTTCTGCGGATCTTCGGCTCAGCCCGCTGAGCCGCGCTCGCTTCACCCGCGAGCTGACCTTGAAGGCGCCGCCGGCGGTGGTGTGGGACGTGCTCGCCGACCTGCCCGCCTACCGCGAGTGGAACCCGGTGACGACGATCGCCGAGGGCCGGCTCGAGGAGGGGCGGCGGCTGGCGCTGCGGCTTGCGCCGAGCGGGCGGATTGCCTACATCGTCCGGCCGCGCGTCAGCCTGGTCGTGCCAGAGCGCGAGCTGCGCTGGCGCCGGCGGATGCCTCTCGTGACCACCGAGCAGCTCTTCGAGCTCGAGCCGGTGCCGGGCGGCACGCGGCTTGTGCACGGCCAGGAGGCGTGGGGGCCTCTCGTTCCTGCCGACGGCACCGGCCGGCGCGAGCGGATGCGCGACCGCGCACTGCGGGACTACGCGCCGTTCGAGGCGGCGCTGCGCGATCGCGTCGGCACCTCGATGCGCCCGTAGTTGATCCCGTCGTAGACGAACGTCGGCAGGACCGGCCACTGGCGGCGCAGCGGCGCACGCCGGGGATCTTCGAGAGGTGCGGGTGCCAGGAGTCCGGCCGCGACGCCGTTCTCGGAGCTGACCCCAGATCCCCTACGCCTCGTCGAGCTCGGGCGCCCCCCGGAGCCCGACGTCCGCGCCGGTTGCGATCGCCATCGCCTGCGAGGCTACCGGCCGTGCCCGCGCCCGTCGACTTGGCCTGCGTCGTCCACTGCCACTCCACCTATTCGGACGGCACCGGCACCGTGCCGGAGATCGCTGCGGCCGCTGCCCGTGCCGGCGCGGACGTGGTGCTTCTGACCGACCACGACACCCTGGAGGCGAAAGAGCGCGGCGAAGAGGGGTGGTACGGGACCGTCCTGGTGTGCGTCGGATTCGAGGTCTCCCCGGTCGGGCGAAACCACTATCTGACCTTCGGGCTGGACGAGGTCATCGACCATGACGGGATGTCCGCGGGCGACGTCGCGCGGGCGGTGGCGGATGCCGGCGGGGTCGGGTTCGCGGCGCACCCCTTCTCGCGCGGGTCGGAGCGGTTCCGGAGGGCGCGAGGGATGCCGTTCGACGACCTCGAGTGCGAGGCGATGACGGGCATCGAGCTGTGGTCGTGGGTCACGGATACGGCCGAGCGGCTGGGCCGCTTCCGCGACGCCGCCAGCTTCATCGCCCGCCCGGAGCGGTTCGTCGACTCGCCGCCCGCGCGCAACCTCGCGGCCTGGGACGCGCTCTGTGCGAGGCGTCCGGTGGTGGCGCTGGGCGGGATCGACGCGCATCAGATCGGGCTGCGGGTCGGCGGTCGGGTGCCGGTGCGGCTGATGGGCTACCACCGGTCGTTCCGGCACCTGCGGACGCATGTGCTGGTCGATCCGCCGACGGGCGATGTCTCTTCAGACCGCGACGCGGTCTTTGCCGCGCTGCGTGCGGGCCGCTGCTACCTCGCCGTGGATTCGCTTGCCCCCGCCCGCGGGTTCCGCTTCGAGGGAATGGGGCAGCGGGTCGCGGCGCCGTTCCGGCTCATCGCCCACCTTCCTCGACCCGCAACCATGTGCCTCTTTGGCTCTGGCCGCCGACTGCTCGAGCGGCACGGCGTTTCGCTCGACTACGTCGCCGAGGACCCGGGCGCCTATCGCGTGGAGGCGCACCTGCCCGCTTACGGCAGGCGACGAACGTGGATCATCTCGAACCCCGTGTATGTCTCGTGATGTCCGCGAGCATCGCGGCCGGCTCGCTCAGGTCCGCTTGGGTGAAGCGCAGGAACGCGTCGCCCCTTTGGCGCGCCTCCCGTTCCCGCAGCCGATCCTGCTCCCAGCTGTGGCGGGAGTTGTGGAAGGTGTAGCTGTCGAGCTCGACCGTGAGCCGGTGCTCGGGCCAGCGGCAGTCGACGCGCTTGGTGCCGGCGGGGCGGTTGGTGGTGGGGCGGGGGCAGCCCAGCGTCTTCGAGCCGCTCGAGGAATCGCTTCTCGAGGCGGCTGAGGGTGACGGGAGCGTCGCCGTCCATGACCGCACGGAGCTTCGCGGCGCCGGGCTGCCAGCGGAGCAGTTCCTTAACCTGCGCCGGCGTCGTGCCGTAGCGAACCCCGGCCTCGTGGCAGGCCCGGGCGAGGTCATCGACGGAGAGGGTGGCGGCCAGGTCGACGAGGGTCTGGGGGACGGTGGTGATCGGGATGCCTCGCCAGAGCGTTGCTTTGCGTTTGCCGCGGTGCACGGCGAGGCCCTTCACCCGCCGGTACGTCGGGGCCGTGACCTCGGGCGGGGGCGCCGGTCCCTTGATGACCGCCCAAAGGTGCGCCGCTGAAGTCCGCTCAGGACCGCTTCGTCCCCGCACGCCCAAACCGCCGCCGCGAGGTAGCGGGCTTCCATACTCGGCGCCCGGTGGCCGACGCGATAGATGCCTCGGTATTCCAGAAACAGCGCACCGAAGGAGAGCCGGTGCCGGATCTCGGCCGGGGTCATGCCCGCGCGCAGCAACTCGGCGCGGGTCACAACCCCGTGGGACCGGCTCGCCATCCGAGCAATTTCGCGATCCGTGCTGCATTTGTGTCGCACTACAACACTTAGGCAGCACGCGACCGAAACCCACCCCCTCAAACGCCGCCGTTAAGGCGGCCGGGGTCACTCCGCGCTACAAAGCGACCGACACGCTCTTCGCCTCGAGATACGCCTCGAGCCCCACGCGGCCATGCTCGCGCCCCACGCCCGACGCCTTGAAGCCGCCGAAGGGCAGGCCGGGGTCGCCGCCGCGCCAGTTGTTGACGTACACCGACCCGGCGCGCAGCAGCGACGCTAGCCGGTGGGCGTTGGAGATGTCGCGCGTCCACACCCCGGCCGCGAGGCCGTACTCGGTGTCGTTCGCGCGCGCCGCGACCTCCTCGATCGACTCGTAGGGCAGGGCGACGAGCACCGGCCCGAAGATCTCCTCGCGCGAGATCGACAGCGAATCGTCGTCGGTCGTGAACAGCGTCGGCTCGACGAAGTAGCCGCCGTTGCCCTCGCCGCCGACGCCTCCGCCGGCCAGGAGCTCGGCGCCCTCGCGCTTGCCGGCCTCGATGTAGCCGGTCACGCGCTCGAGCTGCTCCTGCGACACCAGCGGGCCGAGGTGCGTCGAGGGGTCGAGGCCCGGGCCGACGCGGGTCTTGCCCGCCTGCTCGGTCAGCGCCGACATCACCTCGTCGAACTGGTCGCGGTGCACGAACAGCCGCGAGCCCGCGTTGCAGGCCTGGCCGCTGTTGTAGTAGATCGCTGAGAAGGAGCCGGCCACCGCCGCGCCGAGGTCGGCGTCGGGCAGGATGATGTTCGGCGACTTGCCGCCGAGCTCCAGGGTGACGCGCTTCAGCGCACGCCCGCACTTCGCGCCGATCTCGCGGCCGACGACGGTGGAGCCGGTGAAGGCGATCTTGTCGGCGTCCGGATGGTCAACCAAGGCAGCCCCCGTCGCACCGTCCCCGGTCACGACGTTCAGGACGCCCTCGGGGATCCCGGCCTCCAGCGCGAGCTCGCCCAACCGCAGGGCCGACAAAGGCGTCTGCTCGGCCGGCTTGAGCACGATCGTGCACCCGGCGGCCAGAGCCGGCGCCACCTTCCACGACGCCATCAGCAGGGGGAAGTTCCACGGCACGATCTGCCCGCACACGCCCACCGGCTCCCTGAGCACGTAGCAGAACATCGCGTCGCCGTGGGCGGTGGGCACGACGCTGCCCTCGATCTTCGTCGGCCACCCCGCGAAGTACCGGAAGTGGGCCACGGTCGCGAGCACGTCGACCGCCTTGGCCAGCTTGACCGGCTTGCCGTTGTCCAGGGACTCGATCTCCGCGAGCCCCGAGGCGTTCTCTTCGATGAGGTCGGCGAGCCGGTGAATCAGAAGAGCCCGCTGCGGCGCCGGCATCTTGCGCCAGGCCGCTCCCTCGTCGAAGGCCTTGCGCGCTGCCGCGACGGCCCGGTCAATGTCCTCCGGCGAGGCGTGGGGGACCGACGCGATTGCCTGGCCGGTCGAGGGGTCGAGGGTTTCGAAGGTCTCACCCGAGACGGCGGGGAGCCACTCGCCGCCGATGAGCATTCCGTGTGTGCGGGAGACGAAGTCTCGGGTCGATTGCGAAAGGGTGTCGGGCAACGTCGTCGTCATGGCGCCTCCTAAGGCGAGAGCACGATCTTCAGGGCCTCGCGGCGGTCGTACACCGCGTAGGCCTCGGGGGCATCCTCGAGCCCCATGTGGTGGGTCACGAGCGGGGCGGGGTCGAGCACCCCGTGGGCGAGCATGTCGAGCACGGCGTCGACGTGGCCGATCACGTTGGCCTGGCCGGTGACCAGGCGCAAGCCCTTGATCCAGACCACGCCCATGTGGACCTCGGCGCGCTCGGCGTAGACGCCGATCACCGAGACCGTCCCGGCCTTGCGCGCCATCCGGCAGGCCATGTCCAAAGCCGAGGGGTGGCCGACCGCCTCGACCGCCAGGTCGACCCCCCGCCGGTCGGTCGCCCGCTTGATCGCACCGCCGGGGTCCTCGTCGAGAGGGACCGGCACAGCGCCGAGCGCCTCGGCCATGTGCAGCCGTTCCTCGACCGAGTCGACCGCCAGCACCTGCGCTGCGCCCCCCGCCCGCGCAACCTGCACCGCGCACAGCCCCACCGGCCCGAGCCCGAGGACGGCGACGCTGTCGCCCGGCTTCATCCCCGCCGGCACGATCGCGTGGTAGGCGGTGCCCATGACGTCGCCGGCGAACAGCGCCACGTCGTCGCTCATGCCCGCGGGCACGCGGCGCAGGGTCAGGTTGGCATGGGGCACCCGCACCAGGTCGGCCTGCGCCCCCGGCAAGTTTCCCAGCGTCGACCCGTGCCCGAACACCTGGCCGTGGTCGCACTTGACGTACTCGCCGCGCCGGCAGAAGAAGCATGTCCCGCAGGCGGCGCAGAAGCACCCGAGCACGCGGTCGCCGGCCGACACCTCGGTGACCCCGTCGCCCGCCGCCGTGACCGTGCCCACGAACTCGTGCCCGATCACGAAGCCCTGCTCGACCGCTACACGGCCGTGGAAAATATGCAGATCCGAGCCGCATATTCCGGTGGCCTCCACGCGCACGATCGCGTCGCCCGCGGCGATCGGCTCCGGCTCGGGAAGGTCGTCGACCCGAATCTCGCCAGGCGCCTGGAAGGTCACTGCGCGCATATGCTGGGCGCCCAGCATAGAGAGGGGGAGTGCATGAGCGACGTGTCGAAGGCGGTCCTCATCACCGGCTGCTCGACCGGAATCGGACGCGCCACCGCGGAGCACCTGGCCGCCACTGGCTGGAAGGTCTACGCGACCGCCCGCCGGCCGGAATCGATCGCCGACTTGGAGGGCAAGGTGCATGCGACCCTGCCCCTCGACGTCACCGACGAGGCGTCAATGCGGGCCGCGGTCAAGCAGGTCGAGGACGACGAGGGCGCGGTCGGGGTGCTCGTCAACAACGCCGGCTACTCGCGCAGCGGCGCGGTCGAGACCGTGCCGATGGAGGACGTCCGCCGCCAGTTCGAGACCAACGTCTTCGGCCTGGTGCGCATGTGCCAGCTCGTGCTCGGAGGCATGCGCCGCCAGCGCTATGGCCGCATCGTCAACCTCTCGAGCATGGGCGGCCGCCTGACCTTCCCGGGCGGCGGCTTCTACCACGGCACGAAGTACGCGGTGGAGGCGATCTCCGACGCCCTGCGCTTCGAGGTCAAGGGCTTCGGGATCGATGTGATCCTCATCGAGCCCGGCCTGATCAAGACCGAGTTCGGCGACACCGTTGCCAAGGAGATGGGCGAGGCCGATGGCGACTACGCGGAGTTCAACCGCGCCGTCTCCGAGGCCACCGTCGGGGCCTACCAGGGCCCGATGATGCGCCTGGGCGGCGGCCCCGAGACCGTCGCGCGCAAGATCGAGAAGGCGCTCAGCGCCCGCCGGCCCAAGGCGCGCTACCCGGTTACGGCGTCGGCGCGGCTCGCCCTGATGCAGAAGGCGCTCCTGCCCGACCGGGGCTGGGACCTGGCCGTCGGCACCCAGTTCCCCCAGCCCGGGAAGGGCTGATGGATCGCCTGTCCTAG
>JBJMKX010000041.1:0-44910 GCA_045805605.1 Solirubrobacteraceae bacterium | reverse complement strand
GGAGCAGTTGCTCGTCTCGAATGCCGATAACGCGGGCGCCGGCAAGGTCATCAACGTCGCCGCCGCGTTCCGCGCGGTCGGCCTGGGCGGGATGGTCGACGCCTACCATCCACCGCCCCCGCAAACGCCACCGACCCCGGCGGTGATAACGGTGGGGACGACCTGCCCCGATGGCGGCGTGCTCTCCTGCCAAAAGCCCCAGCTCGCCGCCGGCAAGCGCAGGCACGGCAGGGTCACCCTCACAGTGACCTCGCTCCCGTCGGGAGCGTTCCTGCAGGCGCGCGTCAAGCGCCGCTGGCACACGTCGACGAGCCCGTCGATCACGCTGCGGGCCAAGCACTGGAAGAAGATTCGGCTGCGCTTCGCCTCGATCGACGGCGAGCACTCCCACACGCTCACCGTCAAGCCCCGGACCCTGCGCAAGCTCGCGTCGAAGAAGCACCACCAGCGCCGCTGACGTGTTCTCATCACCGAGAGCGATGCGGCGAGGCGCCCTAACCCTGATGATCGCCATGACCATGGCGGCAGTCGGGCTGGCTGCACCGGTGCACGCTGGCACCTACCAGGTCGTCGCATGCTCAGACGACGGCATCGGCCCCGTCGCGCCGCACACCTTCAACGTCAACAACTCGTGGACCCAGATCCCGGCAACCCCGCCGACCGGCCTCGAGGCATTCGAGTCGTGCCCGCCGCAGGGCGGCCTCCAGCACAACGGCCTCGTCGCCGAAGACCAGATCCCGGGACCACCGAACACCGCCGGCGGCACCGAGGTGTTCTGGCGCTTTACTGCGCCGGCCGGCACCTCAATCACCCATCTCGACGTCGACCGCTTCCTCGGTAAGTCTGGGGATCAGTCGTGGCGCCCGTACGGACGCGCGGACGGAGTGATCTTCGACACCTGCGACATCCCCTCGGGCCAGGACGACTGCCAGAACATCAGCACCGTCCCGACCAGCTTCGCGATCAACAACGCCTCGACGCTCGACTACGGCGTGCGCTGCGACGCCACCAACGCCTGCGTCAACGGCTTCTCGTTACATGACGTCTGGGTGTCGTTGTACTCGGTCGCCGTCACGGTCACCGATCCGAGCTCACCGACCATGAGTGGCCCGTCGGGGCCGCTGTGGTCCGGCTACCAGCAGGGACGGCAGTCGTCGGCAAGCTTTGGGGGTAGCGACAACACCGGGATCTACGAGGCGGCGTGGTTCGTCGACGGCCGCCAGCACACCTCCGATCGCAACGACTGCAACTACTCGCGCCCGCTGCCGTGCCCGAACATGCCTGCTGACACGCAGCACCCAGTCGATCTGGGCGCGTTCCGCGAAGGGCCGCACCAGCTGCAGGCCGTAATCAAAGACGCCGCTGGCAACCCCGCAACGGCCGGGCCGATCACCATCACCATCGACCGCACCGCGCCCGGCCCGCCGGGTGCGCTCGGCGTGGTCGGCGGCGACGTCTCGCACGGCACGAACGGCTTCGACGTGAACTGGTCGAACCCCGGCGGCCAGGCGGCGCCGATCGCCCGCGCGCATTACCGGGTCTGTCCGTTCGCTGGCGGCCCCTGCACGGCGGAGACCAGCGCGGGCGGCGACAACGTCTCCTCGCTGACCGGGGTCCAGGTCCCCGGGCGGGGTGCCTGGATTCTGAGCGTGTGGCTCGAGGACTCCGCCGGCAACACCAGCTCGGCCAACAGCGCGAGCGTGCCGCTGCACTATCTCGACGGCGCCGGCGGCGGGCCGAGCGCCACCGCGGCGATCGCCCTGGCCAAGGCCAAGGTCGACCGTCACCACCGGCTCGTCGTTCGCGGCACCGCCGCCGACGATCTGACCGACAAGATCGCCATCCGCTACCGCTACCGGCGGGACAAGCGCAGCAAGCTCCGCGCCATCAATAAGAAGGCGGCGGTGCACCACGGCAAGTTCGTCGCCCATCTCAAACTCACCCGCGCGGCCCGCCGCGCTCGCAAAGGGACGCTGACGGTCAGCTATCCCGGCGACGGCACCCACGACCCGGCTAAGGTCAACCAAAGGCTCCGGCTCAGCCACCGCTGAACCAAGCAGCCCTGCGGGCCGAGTGTCGAATTTGTCAGCGTGAGGCTGACTCAGTCGACACTCGGTCGGCTGGTGGCTCAGCCCGCCTGGCGGCCCGCCCCCGCGCCGGCTACGAAGCCCCAGCCACCACGCTGACGATCGCCGCCGTCGCGGCCCACAGGAGGATGCACACCAGCAGCGGACGGTCGCGCCAGACGACCACTGCCGGCTCCTCCGTTGTCGCCGACCGGTGGTGGATCAGCCACAGCACTCGGAAGATGCCGTAGAGCACGAACGGCACGGTCAAGAGCATCGCGTCGCCGGACTTCGAGCCCAGCACCGTGTACAGGGCGTAGGCGACCAGGATCGACGGCGTCACGACGGAGATCAGCTCATCCAAAAGCGCCACCGAGTAGCCCTCCAAAACGGGCCGCTGCGGGTGCGCCGTGCCGCCCAACGACACTGCCTCCGCGCGGCGCTTGGCCAGCCCGAGGAACAAGGCCAAAAGACCCGTGCACAGCAGCAGCCACGGCGAGATCACGACGGGGATGCAGACCAGCCCCGCGAACGCCCGCAGCACGAACCCGGCGGAAATGGTCATCACGTCCACGAACAGCAGGTGCTTGAGCCACTTCGAGTAGGCGAACTGCAGGACCATGAACCCGGCCACGGTCAGGAGGGTCTCCCAGTTCACCAGCGCCGCGATCCCCAGCGACAGCACCGCGGCGCCCGAAGCTGAGGTCAACGCGACGCGCACCGACAGATCGCCCCGCGCAATCGGCCGCCCCGCCGTCCGCGGATTCAGCCGGTCGGCCTCGGCGTCCGTGGCGTCGTTGAGCAGATAGGTGGCTCCGCTCATCAGGCAGAACGCCACGAACGTCGTCCAGGCGCGGACTTCGGGCAACACGTGCAGCGCCTCGCCGCTGAACACGAGCCCGCCGAGGACGAATGCGTTCTTCGACCACTGCCGCGGCCGCATGCACTCGACCACTAGCCGCGCCGTGCGCAGCCCGGGCCACCGGGCTTCCGCACGAGCGGCGACCGGGGGAGCCCCGCCTAGATCTGCTGCCCGTTCGCCAGGCACCACTCCACCGATCGTCTCATGCCCTCCCGCAGGTCGACACCCGGCCGGTAGCCGAGCTCGTCGCGCGCCTTGTCGACCGAGCACGCGATCGTCTTGTTCATCTCGCTCAGCACGTGCACGCGCTGCTCGTAGAAGCCCGTCCGCTGGATCGCCCCGTCGACAACGTAGGCGACCTCGGACGCGACCGATGGTAGGCGGGCGCGCTTGTGCGCCACCTGCATCCCGAAGTCGTCCTGGAGCACGCTCTCGACGGTGTCGACGATCTCGTTCATCGAGTATGGACGCGGGTCGGCGATCCAGTACGTCTGTCCCGCCGCGGCCGGCCGGGCCGCGGCGAGCAGGAGCCCGAGCGACGTGTTGTCGACGTAGGACATCGACCGCCGCGCCTCCCCGTCACCCACGATCGGCGCCTTGCCGTCCTTGATCATCGTGAAGAACGTCGTCTGACGCGCCGGCTGGTCGGGCCCGTAGAACCAGCAGGGCCGCAGGACCACGGTGTCCAGCCCGCCCCCGTTGGCGGCGGCGTTGAGCGCGTCCTCCATCAGCTTCTTGGACCGTCCGTAGTTCATGTAGGGCCGGTAGGGCGAGGACTCGTCGAACCGCACCGACGGATCGCGCGCGACCCCGGCCGGCGAGTTGGACGACGTCGCCACCACCCGCCGAACGCCCGCGGCGCGGGCGGCGGCGATCACGTGGCGAGTGCCGTCGGTGTTGATCTCGTAGAGCTCGCGGATCCGGCGCGGATGGATGATCCCGGCCAGGTGGAACACGTCCGCCCCGTCGGCGCCCGCGCACCACCGGCCGACGGCGGCCGGATCGCGGATGTCCCCCTCGACGAGCTCGACATCGGGCACGAGCTCGCGCAGCCGGTCGACCGGCGCGTCGGGCAGTACGAGGCAGCGCACGCGCTCGTACTGCGGCTGCGGCAGGTCGTCCGGCCAGTCGGGATGCGGTGCGCGCAGGTAGTGGAGCAACCGGTTGCCCAACCAGCCCGGACACCCGGTCACGAGTGCGAGTGACCCCTCAGCCATCAGCGGCGCGCAGTGTAATGAGGATGGGGGGAGCGAGGTGCAAGTCGCGGCAGGCGAGATGCCATCCTGTACGCCGCTTGCCCCGCCGCTTTGACCTTACGCCCCAGGCCTACACCCGCGTCGCGACCGTCGCCCTCGTCGCGCTCGTCCTCATCGTCCTGACCGGTGCCGGCGTCCGCCTCACCGGCAGCGGCCTCGGCTGCCCGGACTGGCCGAAGTGCTTCGGCTCGGTCGTCGCGCCGCTCAAGACCCATGCCGTCATCGAGTACGGCAACCGGCTCGTCTCCGGCGTGGTCGGTCTCATCGCCGTCGGCGCCTTCGCCGGCGCGTTCCTGCGTACCCCGCGCCGGCGCGACCTGATCCGGCTCAGCGCCCTGCTGCCGCTGGGCATCGTCGCCCAGGCCGTCCTGGGCGGGTTCACGGTGCGCAACCACCTCGCGCCCGGCTACGTCATGGCCCACTTCGGCCTGAGCATGCTCGTGCTCATCGCCGCCGTGGCACTCGCCTGGCGCGCGCGTCATGAGCCCGGCGATCGCCCGCGCGCGCACGACCGCCTGACGACCTGGACCGTCCGCGCACTGCTGCCGATCGGCGCCATCGCCATCTTCGCGGGCACCGGCGCGACCGCCGCCGGCCCCCACGCCGGCGGTGCCGGCACCGGCGATGTCGTCAATCGCCTGACCTTCAAGGGCAACGAGACGCTCGACTGGGTCATCCACCAGCACGCGTTCATCGCCGCGCTCCTCGGCGTCCTCGCCCTCGCCGCGACGATCCTCGTCTGGCGCCGCCCCGGCATCGACCGCCAGCTCCGCGACGCCGTGACGATCACCACCGTCCTGCTGGCAGCCCAGGGCCTCGTCGGCGAGACCCAGTACACGCTCAAGCTGCCGACCGAGATCGTGTGGGTCCACGTAGCACTGGCGACCACGACATGGCTGTCGATCCTGTGGGCGGTGGCGGCGGCAGGGCGGATCGAGCCACGCAAAGTGTCCGTGCCCGCAGCGGACACGCGGGCGCACGAGTTTGCAGGCTCAACCACGGAGCGATAACTCCGGGTCGCTGGCAAGGACGCAGGGGTGAAGGCGTGCTAGGCACGCCGAACCCCGAGGACACAGCCAGGGGCCCGGAGAATCGCTCCGAACAGGCGACGCCGCCCCCGGGGGAGGAGGGCGGCGTCGATCGCCAATGCGTCTGGGCAGGGGTTAGGACGCGGTGGCGACGTGCGGCCCGCGGGCGACCGCCGTTCGGGCGGCCAGCCTGCCGGCGCGGGCCGAAAGCCAGCGCCGGACGTGCGGGCTCACAGTGCCCGGCGCGACGGCCGGGCGGGCCAGGAGATACCCCTGGCCAAGACTGACGCCCATCCGCAGCAGCAGTTCGAGCTCCTGCGAGCTCTCGATGCCCTCCGCCACGACGGGCGTGTCGAGGTCGCGGGCCACCGCGAGGGCGGCCTCGACCATGACGCGCTTCATGGGCTCGACATGGAGGCGAGAAACGACGTCTCCGTCGAGCTTGATCAAATCGGGTTCGACGGCATGCGCGTAGCGCAGCGCGCCGCGGCCTCCGCCGACGTCGTCGAGCGCGATCCCGGCGCCCGCCTTGCGCAGCGCCTGCACCGCCGGCACGATCTCCTCGATCGCCTCGGGCGAGCGGTGCTCGGTGAGCTCGACCACGATGCCCTCGAGCGAGCCGAAGCCCTCGAGCACCTCGCGTACCTGGACGTGCCGGAGCGCGGTCGGGCTGAGGTTGACGGTCAGCGCCTGGTCGGACGGCACGCGCGAGCGTGCCTCCAGCGCGGCGGCCAGCATGCGGGCCTCGAGCGCCAGCGCGACCGGCTCGGGCAGCGAGGAGCCGCCGCCCGTGACCAGATAGCGGAAGGGCGAGTCGGGGACACGGCAGAGCGCCTCCTGCCCCCACACGGTCCCGTGCACGAGGTCGACGATCGGCTGCAGCACCACGCCCGGCGCGCGCATGGAACCGGCCGGTCGGTCGGTCCGGCGCCTCGGGATGGCGGACGATCGTTCGTCGAGCATGTGCTTCGGAATCCCTGCCCTGGGGTCGTGGTGATCGTGCGCGCATCACCAAACCACCCGCCTGTTGGCCCGGGGTCAAAGCCAGGGAAGGATCCGGTAGGAGGGTCAGGTCACTAGTCGAACAGCGAGGGCGGCGGCTCGATCCCGCGCGACCGGCTCGGACGCTCGCGCACCGGCAGGTGGGCGGCGACGTCCGCCACCCGCACCGAGAAGCTCCCGTTCGAGGGCCGGAACATCTGCGGGTCGCGGCCCAGCAGCTCGAGCCGGACCTTGTGCCCGGCGGCGAAGCGCCAGCCGTTGCCGAAGAGCTGGAAGACGATCGTGCCCGGCTTCTCGCCGGCCGCGAAGCGGTAGGCGCCGTGCGAGACCAGCACCTGCGTTCCGTCCGGCCCGACGTCCCACAGCCGGGCATCGAGCTGCGGGAACGCGCCTCGCGTGCGCACGCGCGCGGTCACCGTGGGCAGGCCGAGCAGGGTGAAGCCGCGCGAGCGGCGCTCGAAGACCGCGGCGCCCGGCAGGCGCCGAGCACCGACGGAGGTACACGCGTCCGAATTCGTCACCGGTCCGACGGCGGCCGAAACGGCGTCGTCGCCCCCGTCGGACGGGATCGTGTGCGCGCGGCGGCCGCCGATCCGCACCGAGCCACGCGCGAGCGCCGGATAGGCGGCGGCCCGGAACGGGCCGCCCGCCACCGCGTCCTTCGGACAGGTCTGGGTGTACGCGATCACCGACCCGGCCCGCGGCCCACCCGGCATGCCGCGCCCGCGGGCGTCCAGGAATGCCGCGCCGCGGTCGTTGAACACGAGGTCCACGGCGGCCTTGTTCGACCCGCGGAAGTGGCCGAGGTCACCGAGCATGAGCGAGAGGTCGGCGCGGCTGCCGACAAAGCGCGTGTAGACGCGCAGCGCCTGCTCGGCCGGGAAGATGTCGTCCGTCCACCCGTTCTCGATGAGCAGCGGCGCCGGCAGGTGCCGGTCGGACGCGAGCGAGTACGCGCTGCGGTACGTGTACGTCTGCCGCGAGCCGGCCACCAGCGCGGCCGAGGGCGGCTCGCCGGCGTCCAGAAGGTCGTGTTGCTCGCCCAGGTCGGCGGTCGGATCGGCCCCCGGCGGTGCGAGGAACCCGGCTCCCGCGCCGCCGAGGTAGAGGGTGTCGACGATCGGCTGCTTGCCGATCCCGAGTGGGTCACGGCTCTGGTCCCGCGGAGCCGCCACTGCGTCCATCAGGCGCCCATTGGGCGCCAGGGCATAGACGAGGTCCGACCAGCCCCAGCGCGCGTAGGCGGCCGCGATCGACAGTGGGCGCCCGGCCGGACTGAGCCATGGCACCAGCGCGCCGTCCTCGGTCCGCACGCGGTCGCGCAGGAACGCCAGCTGCATCGACTGGCCGCCGCCGTAGGAGACTCCTGTGGCCGCCAGCCGGCCCGGATCGGCGATGCCCGCGTCGACGAGCAGCCCGAGCAAGTATTGGGTGTCGCGGACCTCGTAGCGCTGGTCGGCGAGGTGGAACCAGCCCCGCTCGCAGCCGGCGGTGCGCGAGGCCGGCACGCCGCAGGATCGCCCGAACCCGCGCGAGCTGTAGTTGACCACCGCCCACCCGCGCGACGCGTAGAAGACATTGGTGTAGTGCTGCAGCGTCGAGTTCGCGCCGTCGGGCCCCGAGCTCTCGAAGTTGGACTTGCTGCCCGGGAAGCCGTGCAGCATCACCAGCGTGGGGAACGGGCCTTCGCCGTCCGTCGGGAGGGTGACGTCGGCGTCGATTGGCACGCCGTCCCAGGTCGGCACGCGCTGGTCGTCGCCGGTGGTCGGGCAGAAGCGCACGCCGTTCTGCGCGACGCACGCGTGACCGAACGGCGCCGGCTGCGCGTGCGCCGCCACCGGGACGGCCAGGGCGAGCACGGCGACGAGGATCGGCGGCAGGGCGAGGCGGACGGCGGGAGCCTACCCGGCGCGTTCGGCCGCGCGCATGCCGCGCAGCGAGAACAGGCCGAGCAGCCCCGCCAGTCCGATCGCGCAGCCGTAGGCGAGCGCGACGCTCACCGGCTGGCCCGCCAGCAGGCCGCGCCCGGCCTCGAGCAGCGCGGTGGCCGGGTTCCAGTTAGCGACGCTGTGGACCCAGCCTCCGAGCAGATGGCGCGGCGTATACACCGGCGCCATGAACAGCACGAGGAAGACCGGGATCTGCATCAGCGGCGTCGCCGACATCGTCCGGAAGCGCAGCGCGATCCCCGACGCGAACAGGGTCGCGACGACGTTGACGATCGCCGCGAGGGCGTAGAGCCCGACCAGGTCGATGCCGTTGCCGCCCACCTGCATGCCGGCGATGAGGGCGACCACGGTCACGAAGGCCACGATCACGACCGTCCGCACGAGCGCCGCGCCGACGTACCCGAGCGCGATCCCGAACCGGTGCGGCGCCGCCAGCATCATGCGGCGGGCAAAGCCCGAGCTCCAGTCCGCCGCCATCGAGAAGCCCGTGAACACGCCGCCGAACGCCGCCGTCTGCACCAGCACGAACACGTACTGGAAGCCCGTGTAGTCCGAATAACCGAAGTGAGGGACATTGCCCACCGCCGACAGGCCGCCCGCGAAGGCGGTAAAGAAGAACAGCGGGAACACGAGCGGCGGGATGAACAGCGCCGGCGAGCTGACCAGCTTGCGCAGGTGGCGCTCGGCCACCGCAAAGGCGACGGCGGCGGTGCGCCCGTTCACGTCCGCACCATCCGCGTCCTCATCGAGGCCGACGCCCCGGCGATCCCGAGCACGAGCACGACGATCGACACGAGGAAGCCCAGGGCCAGTGCCTCCCCGTCCCAGCCGGTGATGATCAGCGAGCGCACGCCCTCGACCAGGTAGGAGACCGGGTTCCACGTCGCCACGGTGCGGAACCAGTCGTTGGCGATGAGGTCGCGCGGCAGGGACATCGAGCTGAGGAAGAGCAGGACGAACATCACCGGGAACAGGCCCTGGACCGCCTCGCTCGAACCCATGCGCAGCGCGGCGAGCACGCCGATGGCGCCAAACCCCGTGCACGTCAGCACCGAGAGGGCTACGAGCACGAGGGCACCGCCCACACCCGCCTCGATCTCCGCCCCGGCGGTGACCCCGACGAGGATGTACAGGCAGGCCTGGATGGCCCCCAGCACCATCACGCCCGCGAGGTGACCGAGCAGCAGCGCGGCCCGGCGCATGGGCGTCAGCGAGAGGCGGTTGAGGAAGCCGGTCTGGATGTCGTCGGCCAGGTCGGTGCCGGCGATGCTGACCGCGAACAGCGCCGCCTGCAGGAAGCACACGGCCAGCGCGAAGTTCAGGTACTTCGAGGTCGGAAAGCCCGGAAGCTTGGTCGCTGCGTCCAGCCCGGCCGAGTTCACCGCGAGCAGGAACAGCGGGAAGATCAGGCTGGGAACGATCTGCGCGGGCTGGCGGATCGTGCGCAGGACCGAGCGCTGGGCGATCCACCGGACCTGCTGCAGCAGCGTCATCGCGTCGGCTCGAGCTCGGGCTCCTGCGCGGCGGCCGGCTCGCCCGCGCCCTCGAGCGAGCGGCCGGTCTGGGCCAGGAAGACGTCGTCGAGCGAGGGCGCGTGCAGCTGCAGGTGGGCGACGCGCAGGTCGGCGTCGTCGAGCGCGCGCACGACGTCGGCGAGGTCGGCGTCGCCGCCCGAGAGCCGTACCGCGACCGCGCCGGGCGCGCCCGGCACGGGCTCGCCGAAGCGCTCGAGCACGGCGCTCAGCGCATCGCCGTCGGTGTCCTCGCGCGGCACTGCCTCGACGGTGGGGCGGCCGATCTGCGCCTTGAGCTCCTCCGGCGTGCCCTCGGCCACGATCGTCCCGTGGTCGATGATGCCGACGCGGTCGGCGAGGACGTCGGCCTCCTCCAGGTACTGGGTGGTCAGGAAGATCGTGACGCCGTCTCGGCGGGCGAGCCGGGCGACCTCGTCCCACAGGGCGGTGCGGCTCTGCACGTCGAGGCCCGTGGTCGGCTCGTCGAGGAAGAGGATGCGCGGATGGTGGACGAGCGCGAGGGCGAGGTCGAGGCGCCGGCGCATGCCGCCCGAGTAGCCGCCGACGCGGCGGCGGCCGGCGTCGGTCAGCCCCATGCGCGCAAGCAGCTCGTCGCCGCGCTGCATGCGCTCGGTGCGTCCAAGGCCGTGCAACGCGCCCTGGAGGTTCATGTGCTCGCGCCCGGTCAGGTGCGGGTCGAGGGCGACGTCCTGCAGCGCGGCGCCGATCGCGGCGCGCACGTCGGGGCCCTGGCGGACGATGTCGTAGCCGCCGACCGTCGCGTGCCCCGCCGTCGGCGGCAGCAGCGTGGTGAGCATGAGCACGGTGGTCGACTTGCCGGCGCCGTTGGGCCCGAGGAAGCCGTAGATCTCGCCGGGGGCGACCGCGAGGTCGATGCCGTCGACCGCGCGCGGGCCGTTCTTGAACTCCCGGACGAGTCCCTCGGCGTGGATTCCGTCGCGTGCTTGCCGCATCATCGTCAATGTACCGAATGGTTTGGCGGTTCAACGATTGGTTTCCGCTAGCATAGGGCCGTGACGAGTGTCAAGACCCCCACCCAGTCCGAGGCCGCGGTCCGGGGATTGCACGATCGGACGGGCTTCCTCTTCGGGAAGATCGGCTGGCGGGCGACGCGGCTGTTCGCCGCCGCGCTCGAGCCGATGGGCCTGCGACCGAAGCACTACGGGGTGCTCAACTTCCTCGACGCCCACCCGGGCGCCTCTCAGCAGGAGCTCGGCGCCACCATGGGCATCGATCCCTCGAGCGTCGTGGCCATCATCGACGACTTCGAGCGGGCGGGCGTCGCCGAGCGCCGGCGGGATCCGACCGATCGCCGCCGGTACGCCGTCCACCTGACGAGGAGGGGCAAGGCACTTCTGCAGCGTGCCCGCGAGGCGGCTCTCGGCGCCGAGGAGGCGCTGCTGGCCGACCTCGAGCCCGACGAGCGACGCGCGCTGCATCTCCTGCTGGTCAAGGTCGCGCACACAGTCGACCGCACCCCGTCCCCCGACGTTAACTGCGGCCCACTCCGCTAGCGGATGGCCGACTGCAGGACCGACAGGTTGGCCGACGCGTAGGCCGCGTAGCCGGCGTGGTTGGGGTGGATGTTCGGGCCCTGGGGCGCCGACGCGCACATCCGCGTCATCTGCAGATCATCGCCACCCAGACCGGGACCTGGCCGTAGGTGTCGACGTTCGTGGTCTGGTCGAGGGGCGTGTCGGTGGCAGCGTGAGCGCGGCGGCGACGGCCGCGACGAGGTGGCCCTTCAGGGCGCGACTCTATCCGTGGCGCTCGCGGTAGGCCTTGGCCTTGGCGCGATTGCCGCACACCTCCATCGTGCACCAGACGCCGGAGCGGTTCTTGGTGTGGTCGTAGAACGCGTAGTGGCACGTGTGCCACGGGCACGCCTTCAGCCGCGCCCACGTGCCTTCGTGCTGCGCGGCGTGGACGCGGCCGAGCAACCGGCCGAGGGCGCCGTCGACGCCACCGGCCTGCGGCTCGAGGTGCGTGCCGTCCGCCCGGAAGTCGAGGCCGATGCGGGCCCGCCGGGCCGCCGCCCGGAGCGTGTCGACCGACGCCGCATCCACGTCGGCGCCGTTGTTGGCCAGGAGCTGGCGGCGCAGCGCCTCGCGTACCGCGATCGCGTTGCGGACGTCGGCCTTGGTGGCCTCGGTGCCGGGCTCGATCAGCTCGTGGTCGGCGAGCCAGCGGACGAGCGACGGCGGGTCGGATAACTCCTCGGCCCCGTCCTCGAGATCGACCGTGTTGACGAAGGCGCGCACCGCCTCAAGGTCGCCCGGCGCGTTCTGTTGTTTGTGCGCCAACTCATCACCACCTAACTCGATTAATAGGTTATAATAGCCATCAACAGGCGTTAGCTGGTTACGAGGAGGCAGCAGGGCATGTTGAGCGACACGGTGCACGGAGTCATGGCGGACGAGAGGACCCGGGATCTGCGCGAAGAGGTGCGGGTCGAGCGTCGGCCAAAGCGCAAGCGGACATGGAGGAATTGGATGCGACGCAACGGAAAGGCCACCGACAGCTTGGTCGCGCCGCTCGACGGCGTGACGATCCGGCGCTCCCATGCGCGCGATCGCGAGGCGCTCGAGCGGCTGGCGCAGCTCGACAGCCGCCACCTGGCGGACGGCCAGCTGCTCGTCGCCGAGGTCGCGGGCGAGCTGCGGGCGGCGCTGCCGCTGAGTGGCGGCGCGGCGATCGCCGACCCGTTCCGCCCGACGGCGCCGCTGGTCTCGCTGCTGCAGATGCGCGCGCAGCAGATCCGCACGGTGGATGAGGGCCGTCAGAACGGCACGGCGCCGGGCGCCGTCAGAGCAGCTCGGTCTGCGCCGGCGGGTAGGTGATCGTCCCGCGCTCGACGACCGCGAAGTCGGTGAGCGCATGATCGGTGATGCGCCCGGCCGGGTCGATGTGGCGTACTGTCCAGCCGCGAACGAGCAGCGCGTCGGCCAGCAGCCGCCGGTGGCAGCGCCACCATGGCGCCTCGGCGCACATGACAGCGGTGACGCGCTCGGTCACGAGCGCCTCGAGGTCCGCCACGCCGGCCGCGAACTCCGGCGTGGCCATGTGGTCGGCGTAGGCGACGAACGCCTCGTTGTCCCAGCCGTGGTTGGGTGACCCCGGCACGACGTCGCGCCGACCGCCCAGGCGCTCGAAGTGGGCGTAGGCGATTCCCGCCGCGGGCAGCGTCTCGGCGAGCGCCTCACGATTGAAGTGCGGCTGGCGGCGCGAGCCGGGATAGCGGCGGACGTCGGCCAGCGCCGCAACGCCGGCGTCGCGCAGGAGGCCGACGAAGCCGTCGAGCGGGTGGGTGGAGTGCCCGACGGTGTAGATCACGTTGGCAGGATTGCGCGATGGCGCGCCATCCGACACGGGTAGGCCGCCGGGCGGGGCGCTTTCCCACCAAGCGGCGCCTGCTCTGGCGCCTGCACAACACGCGCGACTCGGCCCTCGCCCACCGCTGGCTCGACGGTCTCAAGGGTGTGGAGATCGGCGGCGCCGCCCACAATGCCTTCCACCTCGACACGCTCAACGTCGACCGCACGCGCGACATGGACACGGTCTACAAGCGCGAGGAGCTCGAGTGCGCCGGCGTTGCGATGGCGGTCGACGTGGTCGCCGAGGGCGACGACCTGCCGTTCCCCGACGAGGCGTTCGACTTCGTGCTCGCCTCGCACGTGCTCGAGCACCTGCCCGACCCCATCCGGGCCCTGCAGGAGTGGCGGCGAGTGGCGCGGCGCTACGTCTTCGTCGTCCTTCCCCACCGCGACCGTACCTTCGACCGCGACCGCCCCGTCACGCCGGTCGACGAGCTTCTGCGTCGCCACGAGCAGGGCCTGCGATCCGACGACGACCGCCACTGGACGGTGTGGACATGCGAGAGCTTCCTGGAGCTGTGCGAGCGGCTAGGCGTCGAGGTACTCGAGCACCAAGACCCCGACGACAAGCAGGGCAACGGTTTTGCGGTGGTCTTGGACGCGAGTTAGGGTCACGCCATGAGCGACGTGCGCGGTGGAATCGACCTGGGCGGGACGAAGATCGAGGCGGTGGTCGTCGACGGCGACGGCAAGGTCGTCGCCCAGAGCCGCCATCCGACGCCGACCGACGGAGGGCCGGCCAAGGTCGCCGACGAGATGACCGCGGCGATGACGAGCGCGGCCGAGTCGGCGGGCGTGGCCACCGACAAGCTCGTCGGCGTCGGAGTTGGCTCGCCGGGCGAGATCGACAGCCGCAAGGGCACCGTCGCCCACGCGCGCAACCTGCCCGACTGGGACGACCCCTTCGCGCTCGGGCCGGCGCTTCAGGACACGCTCTCGACCAAGGTCAAGATCGGCAACGACGTGCAGGTGGCGGTCGAAGGCGAGCGCGTGCTCGGCGCCGGGGCCGACTACTCCTCGTTCATCGGCGTCTGGTGGGGCACCGGCGTGGGCGGCGGCATCGTGCTCAAACGCCAGCTCTGGCGCGGGCGCGGCGCCGCTGGCGAGATTGGCCACACCGTGGTCAGGCGCGGCGGCGCGCGCTGCGGCTGTGGGCGCAAGGGCTGCCTCGAGGCCTACGCCGGCAGGGCGAGCATGGAGGCCGAGGCGCGCAAGCGGGTCAAGCAGGGCGAGAAGACCGACCTGTTCAAGATCATGGAGAAGCGCGGCCGCACCCGGCTGACCAGCGGCGTCTGGGCGCGGGCGCTCGACCGCGACGACGAGCTCGCGACGCACCTCCTCGACCGGGCGGTGGAGATGCTCGGGACCGGGATCGCGTCGGCGATCAACCTGCTCGACGTCGAGGCGGTCGTCCTCGGCGGCGGCCTCGGCGTGCGGCTCGGCCCGCGCTACCTGGACGCCATCACCGAGGAGATGATGAAGCACGTCTTCGTGCCCGAGCGTCCCCCCGCGGTGCACGTCGCCGCGCTCGGCGACCTCGGCGGCGCCGTCGGCGCGTCGTTGCTGGTATCCAACACGCGCTGATGCAGATCGGCCTGGTGGGGCGCGTACGCGGGCTCCCCGCCTAGCCTGGCGGGCATGACCGACATCTTCCCCGTGATCCGCTACCGCGATGCCCACGCCGGCATCGACTTCCTGGTCAACGCCTTCGGTTTCGAGAAGCACGCTGTCTACGAGGACGACGGCGTCGTCCAGCACGCCGAGCTCCGCTACGGCGACGGCATCGTGATGGTCGGCCAGCGCGAGCAGGTCCACCCCGCGACGGTGTACATCGCCGTCGACGACCCCGATGTCCACTACGAGCGGGCAAAGGCCGCGGGCGCGACGATCGAGCGCGAGCTGAGCGACCAGGACTACGGCTCGCGCGAGTACAGCGCCAAGGACCCCGGGGGCCATCAGTGGAGCTTCGGGACCTACCGACCGGGCTGAGCCTCTGATGCCAAGCTCAGGGCATCGAACTGGGCGTGGGCATCCTCGTCGCGGGCGCGCTGCTCGCGGCCGGCCTGGGCGCCTCGCTGATCGCGGGGCGCCTTCGCGTTCCCGCCCTCGTGCTGTTCCTGGGCCTCGGGATGCTCGTGGGCTCGGACAGCCTGGGTTGGATCGACTTCAGCAACTACGCGCTGGCGCGCGACATCGGCGTGGTGGCGCTCGCGCTGATCCTCTTCGAGGGCGGGCTCAACGCCGGTTTCGACGAGATCCGGCCGGTGCTGGGCCCGTCGATTGCGCTCGCGTTTGCCGGCACCGCCCTGACCGCCGTCGTCACCGGGCTGGCCGCCGCGGCCCTGTTCGGGTTCTCCACCAAGGAGGGGCTGCTCGTCGGGAGCATCATCGCCGCGACCGACGGCGCAGCGATCTTCGCCCTGCTGCGCGAGTCGACCCTGCGCCGCAAGCTGGCGCGCACGCTCGAGGGCGAGGCCGGGCTCAACGACGCGGTCGCGGTCCTGCTGGTGCTCGCTTGCATCGACTGGCTGCTCAAGCCGGGGTACGACGCCGCCGACGCGCTCGTTCTGCTCCTACGCCAGTTCGGGCTCGGCATCGCCGCCGGCGCGATGGTGGGCTGGCTCGGGGTCCAGGCGCTTCAGCGAGTACGCCTGGCGACCGCGGGCCTGTACCCGGTCGCGTCCTTGACGATCGCCGCCATCGCGTACGGGGCGGCCGCGGCCCTGGACGGATCGGGGTTCGTCGCCGTCTATCTGGCCGGGCTCGCCCTGGGGAGCGCCCGGATCCCCGCACGCCAGACGGTGGCCAACTTCCACCAGGGCCTCGGCTGGCTCGCGCAGCTGTCGATGTTCCTCGTGCTCGGCCTGCTCGTGTTCCCGAGCCAGCTCGGCGGCGTGGCGGTCGAGGGGACGGCGCTGGCGCTGGTGCTGGTCCTCGTGGCGCGCCCGCTGGCGGTCGTGGGCGCGACCGTGTTTGCGCGCTATTCGGCGGCCGAGCGGCTGATGCTCGGCTGGGCGGGGCTACGGGGCGCCGTCCCGGTCGTCCTCGCGACGTTCCCCGTGCTGGACCACGTGCCCGGCAGCCTCGAGTTCTTCAACATCGTCTTCTTCGCCGTCGTGGTCTCGACCGTGCTGCAGGGCACGACGTTCGAGCCGCTGGCCAAGCGCCTGGGCGTGACGACCACCGATCCCGCCCTGCCGCCGCCGCTGATGGAGGCCGGCACCGTCCGGCGGCTCGGGGCCGAGGTGCTCGAGTACTCGATCAAGCCCGACGACGCGATCGTCGGCGCGCGCGTGCGCGACCTGGGGCTGCCGCGCGAGGCGGTGGTCAACGTCGTCGTGCGCGGCGAGGAGGCGATCCCGCCGCGCGGCTCGACGCGCCTGCGCGCCGGCGACCGGCTCAACGTCCTCATCCGCCAGGAGGCCACCCGCGAGGTCCCCGCGCTCGTCGACCGCTGGCGCACGGGGCCGATCGGGCCGCCCCGCCGGCCGCCCAAGCGCCTGCGCGCGCGCCCCGCCACCCTCACGGTGCGGCCGTGGACGGACGACGGGGAGGACCGGTCGCGCCCGCGCCGCGTGGGTGGCGAGGAGGTCGTCGACCTGCTGCGCATCCGGCGGGACCATCCCGGCGCTCTAGTGGTCCTGCGCGACGGCCGCTACGCGATCACGTCGCCGCTGCTGGCCGTGGGCGGCCGCGAGGACCTCACCGGCTGGCTCCGTCGCCGCGTCCACCACGCCGACGATGCCGAGCTGGCCTGGCTGCAGACGGTGATCGGGGCGCTGGCGGCCGATCTCTACGACCGGCCGGCGTGACGGCGCACGCTAGGAGGCGTTCCAGCGCCAGATCGATGCCGCCTCGTGCTCCCAGCCGAGGATCGACAGCGTGGCGGTGCCAAGCGAGAAGTGCATGCCGTCCTCGGGCGGGTACCCGAGCCAGCGCGAGGCGATCGCGCGCAGGATGTGGCCGTGGGCGAACAGCAGCACGTCGCCCGCCACGGCTCGGACCTCCTCGATCAGGCCGTCGGCGCGGGCACCGACCTGGGCGGGCGACTCGCCGCCGGGACAGCCGTCGCGCCACAGGAACCAGTCCGGGCGCGTCTCGCGGATCTCCGGCGTCGTCTTGCCCTCGCACTCGCCGTAGTCCCACTCCTTGAGCCTGTCGTCGATGCGCACGACGTGCTCGAATCCCGCCAGCCGCGCGGTGTCGATGGCGCGCGACATCGGGCTCGACCAGACGGCGGCGAACTCGACCCCCTCGAGCTTGCGCCCGAGCTCGCGCGCGACCTCCTTGCCGTTGTCGGTCAGCGGGATGTCGGTCGAGCCGGTGTGCTGACCGGAGATGCTCCACTCGGTCTCGCCGTGGCGGACGAGGTAGACCTCCTGGCCGTACTTGTTCACCGGCCGGCGGCGGCGGGGTCGGCGATCACCAGCGTGTTCTCGTCGCCCACAAGGCTCGATGGATACTGCGGGTCGGGGCCGGAAAGCAGGACGGAGACCGGCCCCGCCTTGTCGGACCCGGTCACGAGGAACAGGCGCCCGCGCCCCGCCTGGAGCACCGGCAGGGTCATCGTGATCCGCGTCGGCGGCGGCTTGGGCGAGTCGTGCACCGGGACGACGAGACGGTCGCGGATCTCGACCTCGGGGTGGCCGGGGAACAGCGACGCGGTGTGGCCGTCGGGGCCGATCCCGAGCACGTGGAGGTCGATGACGGGCAGGCCCGCCTCGGCGGTCGCCTCGATGCGCGCGCGCATCTCGCGCTCGTAGGTCTGGGCGGCGGCCTCGGGATCGGCCTCGCCGGCGATCCGGTGCAGGGGCGGGTGCCCGCCGAGCGCCTCGGCCACCATCTTGAAGTTCGACTGCGGGTCGTCGGGCGGCACCGCGCGCTCGTCGTTGAACCACAGCTCGACGTTCTCCCAGCTGCCCAGCGCGCCGGCGAGCTGCTCGTAGGTGCGCTTCGGGGTGTTGCCGCCGGCCAGCGACAGGTGGGCGACCCCGCGCTCGGCGATCGCCTCCCGCACCGCGCCCACGATGACCTCGAGCGCAGCCGCCGCGACCTGCTCGGGACCGTCCTGCACGCGCAGCTCCGCCGCCATCGGCGCGGACCCTACTGCGTATACGTAGTCACTAGGCTCCTGGCCCATGCCCGCCCTCGTCGTCCTCGGCGCCCGCAACCTGGGCGGGGCCATCCTGGACCACTTCCGCGAGCGCGGCTGGGACGGCGCGGCGGTGGCGCGGTCGGAGGACACACTGGCACGCGTGCGCGAGCGCGGGGCCGTCGCGCTCGAGGCGGACGCCTCCGACCCGGACGCGCTGACCGAGGCGCTGGCGCGCGCCCGCGAGCAGCTGGGGGGGCTGGACCTCGTCGTCAATGCGGTCAGCGCTGCCACCGCGAGCGGGCCGCCGTTCGGCGGCGGCCCGATCGGCGACGCGACGCTCGACGGCTTCCGCGGCTGGGCGGTGTCGGTCGCCGAGCAGGCCTTCGTGTTCCTGTCGTGCGGGATCCGGGCGCTGCGCGACGCCGGCGGTACAGGCACGCTCGTCCAGGTCACCGGCGGCTCGTCCGCGCGGGCGTTTCCCGGCCGCGGTCCGTGGGCGGCGGGGGCGTTCGCGTCGCGGGCCCTCGTTCAGGCCGCCGCCCAGGAGCTGCGCGAGGAGGGCATCCACGTCGCGCTGCTGGCCGTCAACGCCACGATCGAGTCACCCAAGACCGAGGCGTTCACGCGCGACACGCCGCGCGAGGCGCTCGCCTCGATGGAGGCGGTGGCGGCCGCGGTGGCGTTCCTGGCCGATCAGGATGTACGCGGTATGACTCACGAGCTGGTGGTCACACCGTCGGGAGATCGCTGGCTTCCGTAGGTCCGCGGGCGCTATAAGCGGCCCGTCACGAGCTTCGCGAAGGGGAGGTCTTCGCCGGCCACCGCATCGACGCCCTGGGCGGCCGCGGTGTCAGGCGCATCGACCTCAGCACGCGCAAGCGGATCGGCGACGTGAAGATGTCGTTCAACCCGCAGGGGCTGGCCTTCGGCGCCGGCCTTGTGTGGGTCCTCGATGCGAGCGGCGACAAAGTCGTCCGCATCAACCCGTAGGGCCCTAGCGGTTGACGAGCTTGAAGAAGGTGCTGCCTTCGCCGGAGCTCTTCTGCTCCTGGTAGAGGAACGCGAGGCCGCTCGAGTCGAACTTCTGGAACCACTCGTCCCAGGACATGTGCTCGAGCTGGTCCTCCCCGGCGCCGCCGGGGAAGTCGATCCGCAGGATCCCCGGATCGTTGCCGCCGCCCGTCTCGCGGACGCACGCCGGCGTGCCGTCGCGCTCCTCCACCCAACGCCGGATGGTGTCGTGGTCGGTGGTGGTCTTGCTGTCCGATGTGGTCGCCATGGGGGGCCCGTTACCCGCCCAGGGCGCGCAATTCGCGTTCGATCTGCGGGGGGACCACGCGACGGCGCCGCAAGATCCACGGCAGCCCGCGCAGCGCGGCGCCGAGGACGACCGGCGCGCTCGCACCGGCGTCGGCCAGGACGCTGCGGGTGCGGGCCAGCGCCGCCGCGGCCGGCCGTCGCAGCCATGCCGTCCACAGGGCATTGCGCAGGTCGCGGAAATTGCGACCGTCGCGCTCGTCGTCGGCGGGGGCATGGTGCGCGACGACGTCGTCGGCGTAGCGCAGGCGCCATCCCGCCGCGGCGAGGTCGAGGGCCACGAGTTCCTCCTCGCCCCCGAACTGGAACCGCGGCTCGAAGCCGCCGCAGGCCAGCAACGCGTCGCGGCGCACGACGGCGCCGCAGGCCACGAACCCGCGGACCTCGGGGGCCAGGGGGCTGTCTCGCATCCGCTCGCAGGTCGGGTCCAGCCGTCCGTCCGGCTCGACGATGATGCGGGCCGCGATCAGGCCCAGGCGGGGATCGGCGTCGAACCGCGCCTCGGCACGCGGCAGCGCATGGGGGGCCCACCACGAGTCGTCGTCGCTGAACGCCACGTACGCGGTGGCGGCCAGCCGGGCTCCCAGCGTCCGTGCTCCGGCGCCGAGGGCCGGATCGACCTCGACGACGCGCACGTCGGGGTAGGCGCGCCGGACGGCGGCCGCGGTGCCGTCGGACGAGCCGGTGTCGACGACGATCACCGGCGCAGCGGGCATGCGGCCCAGCGTCTCGAGCAGGCGCTCGCGCCGGTTGCGCGTGGCGATGACGACGGTGGTGCGCACGCCGCTTGGCTACGCGGAAGCGGCGGGAAGCTAAACGTCTATGCGAATGGGACGCGCGCCTGCTGCGGCGCCGCGCCGGGAGCGCTGATCACGGTGAAGACCGCGCTGTCGCCCTTGCGCTTGTTGCCGGCGATCGCGAAGTAGCTGCGGATCGAGCCGTCCAGGGGCTTGCCGTCGACCGCCGTGATCAGGCGAGTCTTGTTGTCGCCGAAGCCGGCCTTGTCGCCCGGCGTGCCCGGAATCGCGTTCTTGACCAGCAGGCCGGCGGGCAGGTTCTGGCGCGAGAGCTCGGCCGGGTCGGCGGGCTCGAGGCCCAGGCCGGTCCAGCCGATCGCCGTGCCCGCCGACAGCAGCGGCACGAAGCGCTTGATCTGGTCGACTCCAATCGCGTAGCGCTGGCCCTGCAGGCGGCGCCCGCCCGCCTCGTCCAGGCCCGCGGTGTTCATGCCCACGAGCTTCTTGTCCTGATTGACGGCGGTCCCCCCGAGTTGCCTCGAGCACGACGGTGCCGTCGGCCTGCGGTCGAAGCAGCGCGTGACGGCGCGAGGCCTCGCCGTCGGCGAGGGTCAGCTCGCAGTCCGAGCCGCGGCCGACGAGAAGCGGTCGCCTGCCACATCGGCGGCCTGACCCTGCTGGGAGCCGGACGCGAATTGGAGCCGCGCAGCCATGGGCGGCCGCCCTAGATGGGCCCCCGCGCCGCTGACAACCGCCGCGCTCGCGCACACACCGACTTCATTCCAATCGGCTCACGCGATCGGCTAGGTTGCCCCCGCTCATGGCTGGGGACAGGATCGAAGTCACCGACGGCCCGGCTCGGGGCGAGGAGTCCGAGCTTGACAAGGGGCTCGTCATCGGCCGGTCGACCGAGGGCTTTGGCGCCCTCAAGGGTGATCCGGAGATCTCCCGGCGCCACGCCCAGATCTCGCGCACGGACGAGGGTCGCCTCTACATCTCCGACCTCGGCTCGACCAACGGCACGTTCGTCAACGGCACGAAGATCGAGGGCTCGGCCTGGCTCGCGCCCGGCGACGTCGTCAAGGTCGGCCAGTCGACGCTCAAGGTCGGCGGCGGCGCCGCCGATGCCGGCGCCACGCGGATCGGCCGGTCGCCGACCTCGGCGCCCACGCGCGCGGGCGCCGCTCCCGGCGCTGCGGCCGCCGGCGCCGCTGCTGCCGGCGCCGCTGCGGGTGCCGGCGCGCCCGAGACGGGCGGAGCGGCCGCAAGCGGCCCTTCGCCGGGCGGCCCGTCGGCCCCCGCGCCTTCCCCCGCTCCGGCGGCTCCGCCCGCCCCCGGCCGCCCGGCCGGCCAGGGCCCCGGCCCACCGCCGCCCCCTGGCGCGGGTCGCCCCGGCCCCGGCCCCGGCGCTCCGCCCCCCGGCGGCGGAGGCGGCGGGCGCCGCATCGCGCTGATCATCGTCGGCGCCGTCGTGGCGCTGCTCGTGATCGTCGGCGTGGTGCTGGCCGCCACCGGGGCGTTCTCGAGCGACGAGAAGAAGCCCAAGCCGCCGCCGCTGACGGTGCCGAGCACGGCGAACACCGTGCCCAGCGTCCCGGCGCAGAGCACGCCAACCCAGACGACGGACAACACGGCCGGCAAGGCGACCTACATCATCCAGTTCGACCGGATCCAGCGCAGCTACTCGAAGCAGGTCGCGCGCCTGATCAAGAAGGCCCGCAACCCGAGCTCGGTCGGCGACATCATCACGGCGTTCAAGCGCCTGAAGACCCTGTACGGCTCGACCGCGACGCGCATCGGCGACATCGAGACGCCGGGCGAGATCCGCCACGTCTCGCGCACCTACACGTCGACGCTGCGGGTGTCCTCGGCCGGCATCAACCTGATCATCGCCTGCGCCCGCCAGCGCTCGGAGTCGTGCTACAAGCGGCGGCTCTCGTCGCTGTCGTCGCGCACGCGCCGCGTCCGGAAGAAGTTCGGCCGCGACTTCCGCGCGCGCGGCTATCCGGTCGCGGTCCTGGCGCCGTCCTGAGCCGGGGCGCTCGCCCGCTTTCGCGTGAAGGTTTGCGAGCGGGCGGGGTAGCGGGGGCCCATGCCTTTCGCCACCGAGCAACTCGTCAAGTACCTCACCGACGCCCACTCGATCGAGGAGCAGGCTCTCGCCCAGCTCCGCACCGCGCCCGAGATCGCCGGCGACCCGCAGCTCGCGGGGCTCTTCGCCGACCACCTCCGCGAGACGGAGCAGCAGGAACGGCTGGTGCGCGGGCGCCTGGAGGCCCACGGCGCCTCGCCGTCCAAGCTCAAGGACACGGTCATGGCCGCCGGTGGCAAGGGCTTCGTCCTGTTCGCCCGCTCCCAGCCCGACACGCCGGGCAAGCTGACCGCCCACGCGATCTCGTACGAGAACCTCGAGCTCGCCGGCTACGAGCTGCTCGCCCGTGTGGCCGAGCGCGCGGGCGACCAGGAGACGGCCGAGGTCGCCCGACAGATCCGCGAACAGGAGCACGCGATGTCCGAGCGGCTGCAGGGTGCGCTGCCCCGCGCGGTAGACGCGTCGCTGCACGACCAGTCGCCTGACGACCTGCGCGACCAGCTCAAGAAGTACCTGGCCGACGCGCACGCAATCGAGGCCCAGGCGATGCAGTTGCTGTCCAAGGGCGAGGACATCGCCGGCGATCCGGAGCTCGCGCGCCTGTACGCCGAGCACCTGGAGGAGACGCGCGACCAGCAGGCACTGGTGCGCGAGCGGCTGGAGGCGCTCGGCGGCTCCCCGACGCCGCTCAAGGACGCCGGCATGCGCGTGGGCGCGCTCAACTGGGGCGCGTTCTTCGCCGCTCAGCCGGACACGCCGGGCAAGCTGGCGGCGTTCGCGTTCGCCTTCGAGCACCTGGAGATCGGCGGCTACGAGCAGCTCCGCCGCGTCGCAGAACGCGCCGGCGACCAGGCGACGGTGGCCGCGGCCGACCAGATCCTGGTACAGGAGCGCGCGGCGGCGGCGAAGATCGCCGCCCGGTGGGACCGTGCGGTCGACGCGTCGCTGCGGGCGGTCGGGGCGGCCGCTTAGAGTCCTCTCCGGGAGTACTTTTCGGCCCATGCTCCACTCGCAACTGCCCTGGTTCATCGGCGGCCCGGTGCTCGGGCTGTGCGTTGTCGCCATTCGGTTGTTGCTCGGCGAGCGGCTCGGAGTCACCCGCGGCTACGGGGAGGTGGTCGAGCGCCTCCGCGGCCGCAGCGCCGCCTTCGACTGGCCGGCGTGGTTTCTCGGCGGCCTGATCGTCGGCGGCGCCGCTTTCGCGCTGATCACCGGCGGCCCCGACTTCCACGGCTACGGCTGGATGACCGACACCTTCCACGGCGCCGGTCTTGCCGTCGCTGCTGTCCTGCTCGTCGTCTCGGGCGTCCTGATCGCCTTCGGCGCGCGCACGGCGGGAGGGTGCACCGCGGGCAACGGCCTCTCCGGCACCGCGATGACCTCGCCGGCCAGCGTCGTCGCCACGTGTACCTTCTTCGCCACGGCGATCGCCGTCAGCTTCGCGATCGAGGCGGTGTTGTGAATGGGCGCTCGCCTCACCGGTGCCCTGGTGGGCCTGATCTTCGGCGTGACGCTGTCATGGACGGGGATGAGCTCGCCCGACGTCATCCGCGAGGCCCTCCTCTTCGAGAACGCGTACCTGTTCCTGTTCTTCGGCTCGGCGGTGGTGACGGCCTTCGTCGGCCTTCGCGTGCTGCGTGCCGCGCGCGTCCGCGCCGTCGTCAGCCCCAAGCCGATCGCCTGGAAGACCGCCCTACCCAAGCGCGACACGCTCGTCGGCAGCGTCCTATTCGGCATCGGCTGGGGCGTCTCGGACGCCTGCCCCGGCCCAATCGCCACCCAGCTCGGCCAGGGCGTGTGGTGGAGCCTGTTCACGATCGCCGGCCTGGCGACCGGCATCACGCTCCACCTGCGCCGGCAGCGACGGCCCGCGCCCACAGCCTTTGTTCAGAAGTCGAACGCGGATTCGGGGAAACCGGCATTCGGATCATCAAGATCTTGACAAACACCCGCGGCCGTGCAAAGGATGCCGGCCATGCGTTGGGGGTCGTTGAGCTCGCTGCGAGAGCTCAACCGGGGGAGGGTGATCGAGTCGTTGCGAGAGCTCGGCGTGGCGAGCCGCGCTGAGCTCGCACGCGCCACCGGGCTGTCTCCGGCCACGGTCTCGACCCTGGTCGGCGAGCTGGTCGAGGCCGGCATCGTCGTCGACGCGCCCGAGCGCACCGGGCGGCGCAGCCACGGTGGTCGCCCGCCGGCCCTGATCGCGCTCGACCCCTCGGGTGGGGTCGCGCTCGGCATCGACTTCGGCAAGCGCCATCTCGCCGTCGCCGTGGCCGCGCTCAACCATGAGATCCTCGCCGAGCGCTGGCGGGAGATGCGCGAGGACTACGACGCGCGTACCGGGATGGACGGGGCGGCCGAGCTCGCCGCCCAGGCCCTCAAGCATGCCGGCATCGCGCCCGACCGCGTGGTCGGCGTCGGCCTGGGTCTCGCCGGCCCCATCCACCGCTCGACCGGGACGATCGGCTCCTCGGCCATCCTCCCCGGCTGGAGCGACGTGCAGGTGGCCGAGGAGATGGGCAACCGGCTCGCACTGCCGGTCCACGTCGACAACGACGCCAACCTCGGCGCGCTGGCCGAGTTCCACTGGGGCGCCGGGCGCGATGCCTCCACGCTCGTCTACCTCAAGCTGGCCACCGGGATCGGCGCGGGCCTCGTCATCGGCGGCCGCCTGTTCCACGGCGCCGGTGGCACGGCGGGCGAGATCGGCCACACCACGATCGACGAAGCCGGGCCGATCTGCCGCTGTGGCAACCGCGGCTGCCTCGAGATGATCGCCGCCGCCCCGGCCGTCGTGGACTTGCTACGCGCCACCCGCAGCGAGGACCTCACGATCGAGCGGGTGGTCGAGCTGGCGGCCGACGGCGATCCCGGGTGCCAGCGCGCGATCTCGGACGCCGGCAGGCACACTGGCCAGGCGGTGGCCAACCTCTGCAATCTCTTCAATCCGGAGCGCATCGTCGTCGGCGGCAGCATGGGCGCCGCCGGCGAGATCCTGCTCGGTCCCATGCGCGAGGCGGTGCGGCGGCGGGTCATTCCGTCGGCGGCCGAGGACGTGGAGATCGTTCCCGGCGTCCTCGGCGACCGAGCGGAGCTGCTCGGCGCAGTTGCCCTCGTGCTCAACGAGAAGGAACATGGCGTGGTGGCGAGCCGGCCGCTGGAGGAGGCCGCGACCCAATGACTGTCAACCCCAGGAGGAGAGGAGCACCATGTTGCGATATCTCGCAGCGGTGACCGTGGTGTCAGCCGCGGTCGTTGCGAGTGGCTGCGGCAGCAGCGACAACGACAAGACGACGAGCGGCGGCGGTGGGAACACCTCCGCCAACAAGGGCGGCAAGATCGCCCTCCTGCTGCCTGAGACCAAGACGGCGCGCTACGAGACACAGGACCGCCCGCTGTTCGAGGCGAAGGCCAAGCAGCTCTGTCCGAAGTGCGAGATCCTGTACTCGAACGCCGACCAGGACGCGGCCAAGCAGCAGCAGCAGGCCGAGGCGGCGCTGACGCAGGGCGCCAAGGTTCTCGTGCTCGACGCCGTGGACGCCGCGTCGGCGGGCGCGATCGTCACGCGCGCCAAGCAGCAGAAGGTCCCGGTCATCAGCTATGACCGGCTCATCACCGACGCGCCGGTCGACTACTACATCTCGTTCGACAACGTGCGCGTCGGGCAGCTTCAGGGCCAGGCGCTGGCCAAGAAGCTCAAGGACGACGGCAAGGCGACGGGCCCGATCGTGATGATCAACGGGGCGCCCACGGACAACAACGCCAAGCTGTTCAAGCAGGGCGCCACGGGCGCGCTGAAGGGGGCGGGCATCAAGGTGCTCAAGTCCTACGACACGCCCGACTGGAGCCCGGACAAGGCCCAGGACGAGATGCAGCAGGCGATCACCGCCGTCGGCCAGAACGGGTTCAACGGCGTCTACGCCGCCAACGACGGGACCGCCGGGGGCGCGATCGCGGCCATGAAGTCGGCCGGGATCACCCCTACCGAGCGCCCGACGACGGGCCAGGACGCCGAGTTGGCGGGGATCCAGCGCGTCCTCGCCGGCACCCAGTACATGACCGTCTACAAGGCGGTCAAGCCCGAGGCGCAGCAGGCCGCCCAGATGGCGGTCGACCTGGCCAACGGGCGCAAGCCGACGATCGCCAACAAGAAGACCGACAACGGGCAGCTGCAAGTGCCGTCGGTGATCCTCACGCCGGTCGCGGTGACCAAGGACAACGTCAAGGACACCATCGTCAAGGACGGGTTCTGGAAGACCAAGCAGATCTGCACGTCGGCCTACGCCAGCGCGTGCAAGGCGGCCGGGCTGACCTAGCCGGCCTCAAAACGCCTGGCCTGCCGGGCGGCACGCGCTGCCGCCCGGCACGGTCGGGAATCACGGTGAAGAAAGGACGCGGATGAGCGACAACGGCACCACCGAAGCGCCGGAGGGAGCCCTCCTGGCGCTGCGCGGGGTGACCAAGCGCTTCGGCGCCGTTCAGGCGCTCGACGGCGTGGACGTCGACATCAACGCCGGCGAGGTCGTCGCCCTGGTCGGCGACAACGGCGCCGGCAAGTCGACGCTGGTCAAGGTCATCTCGGGCATCTACTCCCCCGACGAGGCAGCGATCTGGTTCGACCGCCAGCCCGTGTCGATCCACGGGCCCGGCGGGGCGGTGAGGCTCGGCATTGCGACCGTTTACCAGGACCTCGCGCTGTGCGACAACCTCGACGTCGTCGAGAACATGTTCCTCGGCCACGAACGGCGGGCGGGCACGGGCGTGGTCACGCGCGCACTGGACGAGACGAGCATGGAGCGCCGCTCCAACGAACTGCTCGAGAACCTCGCGGTGACGATCCCCAACCTGCGCTCCGAGGTGGGCACCCTCTCGGGCGGACAGCGCCAGCAGGTCGCGGTCGCCCGCTCGCTGCTCGGTGAGCCGAAGGTGGTGCTGCTCGATGAGCCCACCGCGGCGCTGGGCGTCGCCCAGACCGCGCAGGTGCTCGCTCTGATCAAGCGGCTGCGCGAGCACGGCCTCGGGGTCATGGTCATCAGCCACAACCTCGCCGACGTGTTCGAGGTCGCCGACCGGATCGTCGTGTTGCGGCTCGGTCGAGTGGCCGGTATCTACGACGCGGCCAAGACCAACCAGAACGAGATAGTCGCGGCGATCACCGGGGCGCGGACGGAGGTGGCGGCATGAGCACAACCGGAGCCCCCGCCGCAACCGCGCCCGTCCCAGATGACACGGCGGCCCGCCCTCCCCGGCAGGCCAACGTCCTCCGGCGGATCCTCCAGGGCGACCTCGCGTCGGTCCGGGTGATCTTCGCCATCGCGGTGATCTGGGCCATCTTCCAGATCGCCAACGATCGCTTCCTCACCGCGATCAACTTGACGAACCTGATGCTCCAGATCACGGCCGTGGGCCTGATCTCGGTCGGCGTCGTCTTCGTGCTGTTGCTCGGCGAGATCGATCTCTCGATCGGAGCGGTCAGCGGCCTGTGCGCCGCGATTGTCGCCGTGCTCAACGTCAAGCACGGCTGGGCGCCGATCCCTGCGCTGATCGCCGGCATCGGCGCGGGAATGGTAATCGGACTCGTCCAGGGCTCGCTGTCCACCGGGTTCGGGATCCCGTCGTTCGTCGTGACCCTGGCCGGACTCCTCGCCTTTCAGGGATTCCTGCTCTTGGTGCTGGGAGAGACCGGCACGGTGAACATCAACGACGACACCCTGGTCGGCCTGGCCAACACGTTCTACTCCGCCGGGGTCGGCTGGATCGTGGCGCTGGTGGTGGTCGGTCTGTATGCGGGGGTGAGCGTGTTCCGCTACATCAGTCGCCGCTCGGCCGGGCTCGGCAACACCCAGGAGCTGGTGCCGCTGATCGTCCGCATCGCGCTCGTCGCGGCGGCGGTGATCGCGGCAATCGCGATCCTGAACTCCGACCGCGGGCTGCCGCTGGCGGTGATCGTGCTGATCGCGTTCGTCGCCGGTGGCGAGTACATCGCGACGCGGACCGGGTTCGGACGCCACGTGTTCGGGGTCGGCGGCAACGCCGAGGCCGCACGGCGCGCCGGCATCAGCGTGCACCGCGTCCGGATTGCGGTGTTCGCGATCTCGGGGACGATGGCCGCGATCGGCGGCATCTTCGCGGCCTCGCGCCTGCTGGCGGTCAACCAGTCGTCGGGCGCAAGCGACCTCCTGTTGCTGGCGATCGCTGGCCCCGTCATCGCGGGCACGAGCCTGTTCGGCGGCCGCGGGTCGGTCTGGTCGGCCCTGCTGGGGGCCCTGGTGATCGGCTCGATCTCCAACGGCATGGACCTGCTCGCGCTCGAGTCGTCGGTCAAGTTCATCGTCACGGGCGCCGTCCTGCTCGCCGCGGTGATCATCGACGCGGTCGCCCGGCGCTCGCGCCAGGCCGCCGGGAGGGTGTAGTCGTCTAGGCCATAGCTCGGCGTTCCGGCTCGGGATGCAGGGGTGAAGCCGTGCTGGGCACGGCGACCCCCGAGGACCTGGCCAGGGGCGCCGAGAATGGCCTAGAAGGCCTGGGCCGCTGCCTTGAGCCGGAGGTGCTCGAGGCGGCGGCGCTGGGCCGTCCCGCGGCGGATCAGGTCGTCGAAATCGACTTGGACGTCCAGGTTCGCGCGCAGCGCGCGCCACAGTGCGAGCTTGCCCTCGACGCCCAGCATGAGGATCTCGATCTCCTCGAGCCGGCTAAGGGGCGAGTAGCGGAACAGCTCGCCGTTCAGCTTGAAGCGGCCGAGCTTCTCGGCGACGACCGAGGACAGGAGCTTGACCGGGTCATTGCGGATGCCCAGCCGCTTGAGCAGGTCCTGGAGCGTGCGCCGGTCCTGGTCGATCTCCCCGGCCAGACCGGCGAGCGCCTCCCCGTACTCGGTGCCCTCGTTCTGACCAGCGGCGCGGCGCGCCAGCTTGACCGCCCCGACGGCGGCGGCCAGGTGGTCGTTGAGGTAGATCGGCAGGTACTTCGTCACGCCTCGACGACGAAGGCGACTTCGTCGATCACGCACCAGCTCCAGTCCTCGCCCGGCTGAATGGAGCGCAGGACGGGATGGCTGGCCTCGGCGGCGTGCTTGGAGGCGTGGCGGTTGGGCGAGCTGTCGCAGCAGCCCACCTTGCCGCACTTCTGACACATGCGCAGGTGGACCCACTCCGCGCCTATCTTGAGGCACTCCTCGCATCCGGCCACCGGCTCCGGAGGCTCGAGGATCTCGATCTGATCTAGGTGCGAGCAGACGTCGGCCACGTCAGCAGCCGCTCTCGTCGTCGCCCAGGCACTCGGCGGCCAGCTCGCCGGCGACCTGCAGGAGGATGCGGTGCAGGGCCTCGCGGTCCTCGGGCGCGAGCGTCCCCAGGACGGCGTCGTCGACGGCCGCGAGCGAGCGCTGCACGTCGTGTTCGATGAGCTTGCGGCCCTTGGGGGCAAGGTCCACGATGTGCCGGCGGCGGTCGGCGGGGTCGCGGCGGCGGACGACCAGGCCCATGTCGTCGAGCTCGTTGAGCAGCCCCACCAAGTTGCTGGCGTCGATCCGAAGACCCTCTCCAAGCGGGCCCTGGGGCGTCGCGCCGTGGTCGCGGAGGTAGCTGAGGGCGACGAGGTGGCGCAGGCGTAGCCCGAGCGGCGCGAGCGCCTGCTCGGTCCGGTGGCGGACGGTGCGGGCGAGCCGAGCGATGAGGAGGACCGAAGGCTTTCCCGGCTTGGCGCCCGCTTCCGCCTTCACGCTTGTGACCATGGGCTCAAGTGTAGTGGATTGCCGACGATCATCGCTAGCAAGATCGTTTGCCCATTGCGAACGATCATGATAGTGTCCGGTGTTGATGGCAGCAACCGTTATCCCCACTCCCCCCGCCCTTCCCCCGCCCGCTCCGCGGCCGGGCTTTCGCCGCCTGGTGGTCTTCGTCGGCAAGCGATGACGCAGCGACGCCTCGGCACCGCGGCCCTGCTGGCCGTGCTCGTCGCGGCGCTCCTGCTCACCGTGCCGTCGCTGCGCCACGTCGTCGCACGGGTCGGCGACATGCAGCCCGGCTGGGTGGTCGCGGCGATCGCGCTCGAGCTCGGATCCTGCGTGGCCTTCGTGGCCGTGTTCCGCTACTTCTTCGATCGCGTCGAGGCGCCGGTCGCGCGCCGCGTGGCCTGGACCGAGCTTGCCTCCGGCGTGCTCCTGCCGGGCGGCGGCGTCTCCAGCCTCGCCGCCGGTGGCTGGCTGATGCGGTTGACCGGCGAGCCCACCCGCCGCATCGTCCGCCGCAGCAGCGCCCTCTTCTTCCTGACCAGCGCCGTCAACGTGGCCGCCCTGGCGGCCGCGGGCGCGCTGCTGGCCACCGGGCTCTCGGCCGGGCCACACGACCCGCTGCGCGCAGGCGTGCCGATCGCGGTCGGCCTGGGCGCGATCGTCCTGGCCCTGGTGGCCGCGCGCCTTCGGCACGGCAGTGGGTGGCTCGGCGACCTGACCGCGGGGATCCGCGAGGCTCGCGCAGCGCTCGCGCGCCCGCGTTGGCGGGTCGCCGGCGCCATCGGCTATCTCGGCTTCGACATCGCCGTCCTGTGGGCGACCCTCCGCGCCCTCGGCTACGGGCCCGCCATCGGGGCGCTGGTCGCCGCCTACCTCGTCGGCTACCTCGCCAACTGGCTGCCGATCCCAGGCGGGCTTGGCGTGCTGGACGGCGGCCTTGCCGGGGCGCTGGTGCTCTACGGCATGCCGCCGGCGACGGCAGCGGCCGCCGTCCTGGTCTACCACGCGATCGCGTTGTGGATCCCGGCGGCGGGCGGCCTCATCGCGTACGCGCGACTGCGGCGCTCGCTCGTCGAGCAGGAGCGCGCGCAGGCGCGCCGACCGGCGCGCGCACTGCGCGGCGCGCCGGACTGCCAATCCTCGCGCTCCCGTCAGCCGGCGAGGCGGCTGCGCAGCAGCGCCTTGCCCTCTTCGGCGCCCTTGCGGCTCGCGCCCTGGGCGCGGCGGAAGAAGTCGGCGAGTTCGTTGTCGCCATCGCGCTCGGCGTCCTGAATGTAGGTTTCGAGCCGGAGCGCGTTGCTCAGGCACTGCTCCGTGAACCAGATGACGTTGTAGTCCTTGTCCTTGGTCCCGGTGGTCTGGCCGGTCTCGGTGTCTGCGGACATACGCTCCTCCTTCTGTTGTTGTGGCGTTGCGCGGCCCCTACCCGTAGGGCCGCGCTTCTAGCTAGCTCTTCCCGCTCTTCTTGCCGCCCTTCTTTCCGCCCCGCTTCTCGGAGCCGGGCGAGTTGGCGATTCGGGCCGCGCGGGACTTGCTCATCCCCTTCTTGCGCAGGCCCTCGTACTGCTTGTCGTTCTTGACGCTCGACCCGTGGTCCTTGGCCATGGGGACAACCTCCTTTGGGTCGTTCCCCAGCCAGCTTCCCCCTGGCGGCGGCTCGCTAACGCCTCCCGCAGCGGCCCTGCGCCTTGGCCGCGCCGGTGCAGAGGCGGCGGAAGCGCGCGCGATCCGGCCGCCCCCGGGGCACGAGCCAGCTGGACACCAGCTTGCCCCGGGCGATCTCGACGCACCAGTGCCCGGCGGGGCGGCGATGGCGCCGCAGCGGCGCGCAGACCTCGCGCGGCAGCCGGCCGCGCGCGTGGTGCACGGCCCGCGGGCGCCCGAGCTGCGCGCCCCGAACCGCGCGCGCCCGCACGTCGGCGAAGCTCGCTGCCACCAGCGCCCGCGCCGGCTTGGGCGCCGTGCTCTGAGGCGAGCCGCCCGAGGACTGGTTGACCAGCGCGTAGACGCCGACGCCGATCCCGGCCAGAACGACGACGCCGATCGCCGCGACCGCCAGTGGCACGAGCAGCCGCCGGCCCGCCGCCGGTGGCGGAAGCTGGCGGGCCAGGACGCTGCGGTTGCGGATGACACACGTGATCGCGGTGTAGGCGTGCCCGGGAGCCTCGGACTCGACGAGCACGAAGCACGCCTCACCCCCGCCGGCGAGCAGGAAGCGCTGCTCGGGCGACGGCGTCAGCCCGGTCCAGCGCGGCGGGCGCTGGAGGATCTCGCGCTGGGGGTCGGCCAGGCACTGCTCGAGCGCCGCGCGGTCCAGCCCGGTGTGCTCGGACCACCGAGCCGCGCAGGCGTCGGTTACCGCGGGGATTCCAACCTGATCGGACGCCGTGTCGTCGCGGGCCATCCCGGCAAACTACGTGCCGGACCCGACGGGCGCTTGAATTCGGGGCCCCTCGGTTAGGAATCGCGATAAGCGCACCGAGGAGGAAGGGATGGCTCAAGCGAGCACGGACGGCCGCGCGACGATCCCGCGCGACCGCGACAACGACTACACGCGCGAGGCGGCCGACCAGCGGCGGGCCTTCGTCGAGGAGCACACCGACGCCAAGCTCGAGCACGTCTCGAGCTACTCGTTCGACCCCGACGTCACCGCCGGCAACATCGAGAACTTCGTCGGGGTCGCCCAGGTGCCGCTCGGCGTCGCCGGGCCGCTCCTGGTCCACGGGGAGCACGCCCAGGGCGACTTCTACGTCCCCATGGCCACAGCCGAGGGCACGCTTCTGGCCTCCTACAACCGCGGCATGAAGCTCGTCCGGGAGGCGGGCGGGGTCAAGACGACGATCATGGACGACCGCATGCAGCGCGCCCCCGCCTTCCTCTTCGACAGCGCGCGCGAGGCCCGGGAGTTCGGCGCTTGGCTCGACGAGCACTTCGACGACGTCAAGGAGGCGGCCGAGCAGACGACCCGCTCGGGCAAGCTGCAGGACATCGAGCAGTACACCGCCAGCCGGATCCTGTTCTGCCGCTTCAACTACACGACCGGCGACGCCGCCGGCCAGAACCTCACCGGCAAGGCGACGGCGGCGGGCTGCGCCTGGATCATGTCCAACTACCCCGGGAAGATCGAGCGCTTCCTGCTCGAGTCCAACTTCGCGACCGACAAGAAGAGCTCGCAGGTCAACATGCTGCGCACCCGCGGCAAGCGTGTGGTGGCCGAGGCGACGATTCCGGGCGAGCTGTTCGAGAAGGTCATGCGCTCGAGCAGCGACCGGCTCTTCCAGGCCCGCCAGGTGTCCAACCTGGGGGGATTCATGTCCGGCGTGAACAACAACGGCGCGCACTCGGCCAACGGGATCACCGCGGTGTTCATCGCCACCGGCCAGGACGTCGCCAACGTGGCCGAGTCTTCGGCGGCGTTCGTGTTCGCCGAGCTGCGGCCAAACGGCGACTACTACTACTCGGTGACGATTCCGTCGCTGATCGTGGCGACGTACGGCGGCGGCACCGACCTGCCGACCCAGCGCGAGTGCCTGGAGATGCTCGGGTGCTACGGCAAGGGCGGCGTGAAGAAGCTGGCCGAGATCGTGGCGGCGACGGTGCTGTGCGGCGAGCTGTCGCTGGGCTCGGCGATCGTCGCGGAAGAGTGGGTCGAGGCCCACGACCTGCTGGGCCGCAACCGCTAGGGCGTTAGCTACCGGCGCGCGCGCACGACGACCCGAGCCCCCTTGGCGGGGATCATCGTCACGTTGCGGTGCAACGCCCGCTCGGGCTCGGGATCGGACGCCTCGAGGTCCAGCCGCCGCACCATCGCCTCCAGCACCACCCGCTGCTCGGCCATTGCCAGCGCCGCGCCCAGGCACCGGCGCGTGCCGCCGCCGAACGGGATCCACTCATACGTCGCTGGCTTGCGGACCGCTCGGCGTCCGGCCTCGCCAGATCGGTCCGCGCCAGCGTCATCCGGCTGCTTGCGGCCGAGCCAGCGCTCGGGCCGGAACGCAAACGGCTGCGGGTAGAGGTCGTCGCGGTGGTGAAGGAGCAGGATGCTCATCGTGATCGGCGTGTCGGCCGGCACCGCGTACTCGCCCAGGCGCCAGGGCACGGTGGGGCGGCGGCCGATCACGGGAATCACCGGCCGCGCGCGCATCCCCTCGGTGATGGTGGCCTCGACGTGCTCGGCGGCGTGGTCGTCGTCGCGCACTGCGGCGACAAGGCGCTCGTGGGCCTCGGGCGTGCGGAGCAGGCGCTCCCACGTCCAGGCCAGCGAGTTGGCGGTGGTCTCGTGGCCGGCGAGCACGAGGGTCAGCAGCTCGTCGCGCAGCTCCCGGTCGGTAAGTCCCTCGCCCTGTTCGGTGCGGGTGCGGAGCAGCAACGAGAGGATGTCGCCGCGCGCCTCGAGGTCGCCGGCGCGGCGGCGCTTGGCGATGAGCGCGTAGGTCGGGCGGTCGAGGAACTCGAGGCCCACGCGGGTCATGCCGCGCGGCTCGGTGCTGCCGATGTTCAGCAGCTCGGCGACCTGCGCCATCGGCAGGGTCGAGGCCCGCAGCACCTGCCGCGTCGCCGTGCGTAGGCCGAACTCGAGCGACCCGAACCGCGGCCGGCCCTCGATCCCGAAGATCCCGGCCATGATCACGTCGAGGGTGATCGCCTGCATGCGCGGCGCCAGCTGGAACTCGCGCCCGACCGGCCAGCGGTCGATCTCGCGGTCGGTGACATCGCTGATCATCGCGACGTAGCGCTCGATGGCGTCGCCGTGGAAGTGGGGGAGCAGGAGCTTTCGCTGGCGCATGTGCCGCTCGCCCTGGGCAGTGAGGACGGAGTTGCCGCCGACGATCGGGCGCAGCGGCGACTCCTCGGTCAGGGACGGCACCAGCGGCGGCTTGGCGGTGAACAGCGAGCGCACGTGGTCGGGATGGCCCGTGATGACCGGTGACCCGGAGACGATTCCCCGCATGCGGAAGACCTCGCCGAGCTCGCGCCTCGCCCGGAAGACGAACTGGATCTGGCGCTGGTTGAAGCGCAGAACCTGGACGAGCCGCGGCAGTGTGATGGCGGGCGGCGGCGGGAGGGCGCTGACGTCGTCCGGCCCGGCAGGACCGGCGGGGGAGGGCGGCGCCGCGCCGACGAGAGCGTCGTCCATCCGATCCGCGGTCGCCAATTCCATGACATCGTTCATTGTTCCATGATTTCGCGTCAAATGTCGCCGATTCGACGTTGCCTGTGCCACTTCGCGCAGCGACGTGCTGCCGGCCGTGCGCGACCGTTGCCTCCGTCAGCTGGACCACATGAACCGGAGGCACATGCCCATGACCCGCAAGACCCGCATCGTCTCAGCCGCGCTGGCAGCGTCGTCGCTGCTGGCCGTCGTACCGGCGGCAAGCCAGGCCGACTACACGTTCGGCAGCCGGCTCGACCACGAGCCGTCCAACTCGGCTCCCGGCCACAACTGCCGCGAGGACGGCAGCGACGACGCGACGCCGCCCTGCACGCGGCTCGCGATCGACGAGAGCTTCGCCGTCTCCGGCGGCCTCGTCGCGCCCATGGACGGCAAGATCGTCCGCTTCCGGATCCGTGCAGGCGCGCCCGGGTCGCTGACCCTGCGCGTCGCCCGCTACGCCGACGGCATGGCGCGCGGCGACGGCACCGGCCCGACGGTCAACTACCAGGGCCGCGGGTTCGACGAGAACGAGGCCAACGCGATCGAGACGTTCCCCGCGGCATCGACAAAGGCGCACAAGCACCGCAAGCACCGCCGTCACCACAAGCGCCATCACCACAAGCGGCACCACCACCACAAGCGGCACCGGTAGCGGATCGGTCCGCCGAGCTAGGCATCGCGGGCGGCCGGCTTGGAGCCGGCCGTCGGTTGTTGTCAGCGGCGCTTCTCGGAGCCCCGCAGGCACGCTGTTGGGCTGATCGCATTCTCCCCCGCCACCGATGAATTCCCCTCATCGAACCGGTCTTGATGGCGTGACCTTCGAGCAAAGGGAGGAACGATGCCGACCGACCTGCAGCCCGCCGTCGCCGGCCTGGAGCCGCTGATCGGCGACTGGACCATCGAGGTGTCGATCGCGCCGCCCGGGGTCCACGCGACCTGCAGCTTCGAGCCGGTGATGGGCGGCGCGTTCGTTCTGCAGCGCTCCGAGGTGCCCGAGCCGTTTCCGAGCGGCCTTTGCGTCCTGGCCCCGAACGGGGATGGCGACGGCTACACGCAGCACTACTTCGACTCGCGCGGGGTCGTGCGCGTCTACGCGATGACGTTCGAGAACGGCGTGTGGACGCTCGAGCGGACCGAGGCCGACTTCACGCCGCTGAGCTTCGCCCAGCGCTACCGGGGGACGTTCACCGACGACGGCAACGCGATCGAGGGAGCCTGGGAGTCGCGGCACGAGGGCGCGGACTGGGAGCTCGACTTCGAGCTGACCTACCGGCGGGCCTGAGCGGGCCCGCCGGCCGCGTCGGTCGTACCCCGCTTGGGCCGTGCCAGGGCGGGGTATCGGCGTGCCCATGCAAGGGGTAGAGGCGCCAAAGGAAGGGAACGGACGGCGGGAGACAGAGCTCGAGCGTTGCGATCGCAACCTCGTCGAGCTGCTCCAAGAGGTGCGCGTGGCGCAGACGGGTGTGCAGGTGCTGTTCGCGTTCCTGCTCGCGGTGGCCTTCACGCCGCGGTTCGCGCAAGCGTCGACGTTCGAGCGCATCGATTACTTCGCCACCCTGATCGCGTCGGGCGCCGCCGCGGTGTTCCTGATCGCGCCCACCTCGTACCACCGGCTGCTGTTCCGGCGGGGCGACAAGGAGTACCTGGTGGACATGGCCAACCGCTTCGTGATCGCGGGGCTGGCGTGCGTGGCGGTGTCGATGATCGGTGTCGTGCTGCTGGTCAGCGACCTCCTGTTCGGCAGCATCGTCGCCGCGGCGACGGCGGGCGCGGCGGCCGCGTGCTGCATCGTCACCTGGTACGCGCTTCCACTGGCGCGACGGCGTCGCCTTGAGCGGGAGCGGCCGGAAGGGAAGCGCGATGCCGCAGCGCCGACCGGACTGGGATGACGACGACTGGGTCGGGGAGCCGCCCGAGGGCCGCTACAGCCGCGACCGCGCCAAGCCGGAGTTCTGGCGCGGCCAGCGCGCACCGGAGCTGATCGCGGCTGCAGTGCTGGTCGCGGTGATCGTGCTCGTAGTGGTGCTGCTGTTGCGCTGAACGCGTCACGCCGCAGCTAGGCGACCGGCGCCGGGAGCCGGCCGGTGAGGTGCCGCTGGATGGTGGGCGCCACGAGCGCGATCACATCCTCGGAGTCCATCGAGGCCAGGGGCTCGAAGCGGACGACGTAGCGGATGATCCCCACGCCCACCAGCTGGGATGCCGCGAGGTTGCCGCGGAGCTCGGGGTGGTCGACGCGTAGGCCCTCGGTGAGCGGGCCGAAGAACCGCTTGGTCAGAAAGTCGCGGAACAGCCGCTGGGCGGACTGCTGCGACAGCGCGGTCTGCAGCAGGGCGACGATCGGGTTGCGTCCGGCCTCGTCGTCCCAGGTGGTGACGAACAACCGGACGAGGCGCTCGCCCACCTCCGAGCGCTTGCCGGCCACGAGCCTCGGCACCGCCTCGTCCGGATCGAACGGCCACTGCACGCCCGCCAGCAGCAGCCGCTCCTTGGAGCCGAAGAAGTGCATGACGAGCGCAGGATCCACGCCTGCGTCGGCGGCGATCCCGCGGATCGTGGCGCCCTCGTAGCCGTGGTCGGCGAACTGGCGGCGGGCGGCGTTACGAATCGCCTCCCGCGTGTCGCCGCCCCCGCGCCGCCGTCCCGTCCGTGCCATCCCGTGTGCCTTTCGTCGGTGACCTCTTGACGGAACATATCAACAGTGTAGAATTCAACACTGTTGACAACGATATCGCTCACCCACCGTCGCCCGCTCGCCGCCCGTCTCGGCCCGCCGCTCGTTGCCGGCCTGCTGCTCGCCTGCGCCTTCGTCGGGCTCTTTACCGCGGCGGTCCACGCGCCGCGTCCGAACGGCGTCGGCGTCGCCGTCGTTGCGCCACCGCCGATGGAGCGCCAGCTCGAACGCGGGCTGGACCGCGCGGTACCCGGCGGCTTCGACCTCGAGCGCTACCGCTCGGCGCCGGCCGCACGACGTGCGCTGCTCGATCAGCGCGTCAGCGGGGTGCTCGTCGTCGCCGGCGCCCGGCCGACCCTGCTCGTGGCCAGCGCCGCCGGCGCCCCGACCGCCGAGGCCGTCCGCGGCGCCTTCGCCGCCGCCGTCGGCAGGCGGCTCGCCGTGGTCGACGCGCGCCCACTGCCGGCCAACGACGGCCGCGGGCTCTCGGCGTTCTTCCTCGTCGCCGGCACGACCGTGGCCAGTGTCCTGTTCGGGGCACTGCTCTTCTTCTTCGCGCGCGGCGTGGACGCGCGCGTGCGTGTGGGGGCGTTGATCGGGTTCGCGGTGCTCGCGGGCCTGATCGTCGCGCTGACCGCCGACGTCGTGGTCGGCGCACTGACCGGGGCGTTCCTGGCCGTGGCCGGACTGACGGCCCTGCTGGCCCTCGCGGTCGCGGCGCCCACGGCGGCTCTTACCCAGCTGCTCGGCCTGCCCGGGGTCGGGCTCAGCGCGCTCGTGCTCATGCTCGTTGCGCTGCCGAGCTCGGGCGGACCGGTGGGAGCGCAGCTGATGCCTGGCTTCTACGAGACGCTCGCGCACGCCTTCCCCGGAGGCGCGGCTCTGACGGCGCTGCGCAGCGCCGTCTACTTCGACGGCGCGGCGATCTGGGGCCTGGTCGCCGTGCTCGGAGCGTGGGCGGTGGCAGGCCTGGTAGTCGAGCTCGCCGCCGCGGGGCGGCGTCAAAGGGAGGCGGCATGACCCCGTATCGCATCGACGTGCACCACCACTACGTCACCCCGGGGCTGGTCGAGCAGCTGGCCCGGGTGGGCGTCCACCAGATCGGCGGCGCGCCGCTGCCGGCGTGGACGCTCGAGGACTCGCTCGCGATGATGGACCGGCACGAGGTCGCGGCCGCGCTGCTGTCGGTGCCGGTGCCGCTGCAGTTCGGCGATGCCGCCGTCAGCCGGCGGATGGCCAGGGCGCTCAACGAGTTCGGCGCGGACTGCGTCGCCCATGCCCCCGACCGGTTCGGGCTGCTGGCGGCGCTTCCGCTGCCCGACGTCGAGGGCGCGCTGGCCGAGATCGCCTACGCGTTCGACACGCTCGGCGCCGACGGGATCGCGCTGCTCTCCAACCACGCCGGCGTCTACCTGGGCGACCGCTGCTTTGACCCGGTCTTCGAGGAGCTGGATCGGCGCGAGGCCGTCGTGCACGTGCATCCCACGGCCGACCCCCACGTCGCGTCACCGGTCGTGGGGCTCGAGCCGTCGGTCCTCGAGTTCGTCTTCGACACGACGCGGGCGGTGGCGAACCTGATCGTCTCCGGCACGCTTGCGCGCTACCAGCGGGTCCGGCTGATCCTCGTGCACGCCGGCGGCGTGGTTCCGTACGTGCGCGACCGGATCCTCGACCGCAGGCCCATCCTTCGGCGTGTCGCGGCCGGCCCGCCGCCCCGCCAGAAGGAGCTGCTCGAGCTGATGGAGGCGGGCCTGCGCGACACGCGCCGGCAACTGCGAGACCTGTACTACGACACGGCGCTGTCGACCGACGAGGTCGTGCTGCGCGCCCTGGCCGACGTCGCGCCGGGCTCACACGTCCTGCTCGGCACCGACTTCCCGTTCGCACAGGACCTGGGGGCGTCGCTGGCGATCGAGGGGCTCGCACGCTACGCCGGCTTTGACCGCGACGACCGGCGGGCGATCGAGGCGGACAACGCCGCCGCGCTGTTCCCGCGCCTCGCCCCGTCGCTGCAGGAGGCCGCGTGATGGCCTCGGTGAGCGTCAGCACTCACGTCGACCGCCCCCGCGCGGACGTCTTCGCCTACCTCGACGATCTCACCCGGCACGAGGCGTTCACCGACCACTTCCTCGTCGACTGGACGATCACCAGCCCATCGTCGGTCGGGGTGGGGGCGAGCGCGCGCATGCGGGCCAAGGGCGCAGGGCGCCACCCGTGGCTGGAGATCACCGTGGTCGAGAGCGTGCGCCCGGAGTACACGCTCGAGCACGGGCGGGGCGGCAAGCAGGGACGGCGCCGGACGACTGGCCGCTACGACCTGCGCGAGGCACCGGGCGGGGGCACGACGGTGTCGTTCACGAACACCTTCGCCCCCGCCGGGCTGGCCGAGCGGCTCCAGGCGCCGCTGGCACGGGCTACCTGCGGCGCCAGAACGCCCGGGCGCTCGAGCGGCTGAAGGCGCTCCTGGAGCAAGGGCTTTTGGAGCAACGCGATCCACAGGAGGTAGTGACATGAAGGTCTTTCTGGCAGGTGCCACGGGTGCGCTCGGACGGCGGCTGGTGCCGCTGCTGGTGGCGCGCGGGCACGAGGTCGTCGGCATGACCCGCACGGCCAGCAAGGCGACGCTGCTGCGCGAGCTCGGGGCCGAGCCGGTGGTGGCCGACGGCCTCGATCGGGCGGCGGTGGTGGAGGCGGTCGTGCGGGCCGAGCCCGAGGTCGTGATCCACGAGATGACGTCGCTTGCCTCGCTCAGGAACATGCGGCGGTGGGACCACGAGTTCGCGTTGACCAACCGCCTGCGCACCGAGGGCGTCGACCACCTGCTCGAGGGCGCGCGGAGCGCCGGCGCCCGGCGGTTCGTGGCCCAGAGCTACGCCAACTTGTGCGAGCGGACCGGCGGGCCGGTCAAGACCGAGGACGACCCGCTCGACCCCCATCCACCCCGCACGATGACGCGCACCCTCGCCGCCCTGCGCCACGTCGAGGCGGCCGTGCTTGGGGCGGACGGCATCGAGCGTGTCGTGTTGCGGTACGCCGGCTTCTACGGGCCGGCGGACGAGATGCCTGGAATGGTGGAGGCAGTGCGCCGCGGGCGGATGCCGATCATCGGCGACGGTGGCGGGGTGTGGTCGTTCGTGCACCTCGACGACGCCGCCACGGCGACGGTGCTGGCGCTCGAGCCGGCGGCGCAGGGCATCTACAACATCGCCGACGACGAGCCCGCGAAGCTGAGCGTGTGGCTGCCCGAGCTCGCCCGCGTACTCGGGGGGCCAGCCCCTCGACATCTGCCGGTGTGGCTGGGTCGCCTGGCCGCCGGCACGGCGGGCGTGTCGCTGTTCACCCAGGTGCGTGGCGCCTCGAACGCCAAGGCCAAGCGCGAGCTGGGGTGGGAGCCGCGCTGGTCGAGCTGGCGGGACGGCTTCCGCGCCGCGCTCGGCTCGGAGGACTCGACCGATTGGGAGGAGGAGGCGCATGCGCTTGCTCGTGACGGGCGCTAGCGGAGTTCTCGGGCGCGCGTTCCTGCCGCTGGCCCGCGAGGCCGGGCACGCGGTCGACGCGCCGGCCCGCGAGGAGCTCGACCTGTTCGACCACGCCGCGGTGGGTGCCGCCGTTGAGGGCCACGATGGGGTGCTGCACCTCGCGACGCGGATCCCCAAGCTCGACCGCATGGACGACATGGAGGCGTGGCGGGAGAACGATCGCCTCCGCACCGAGGCCTCGGCCATCCTCGTCGACGCGGCGCTCGCGGCCGGGACCGACGTCTATGTCCAGCCGACGGTCGCGTTCGTCTACCCGCCCGACGGCCCAACCACGGAGGACACCCCGATCGGCGCGGTTGCGGCGACCATGCGCTCCGGCCTCGACGCAGAGGAGCAGACCGCCCGGTTCGCGGCCGCCGGTCGCCGTGGCGTGGTGCTGCGCTTCGGCCTGCTCGACGGCCCCGGCACGGGCCATGATGCGCCCGTGCCGGTCTACGGGTCGACACTCCACGTCCACGACGCGGGGCGCGCCCTGCTCTCGGCGCTGACTTTGCCGAGCGGGATCTACAACGTCTGCCGCGACGGGGAGCGCGTCTCGACCGACCGTTTCGCTGCGGCGGCGGGATGGCGCCCGGGACGGCGGCCCAGCCGGCCCGGACCCGCGACGCCTGGTTCGCCGGCCGGCGGCCGGGCGTCGTCGCGCCGCCGAGTTGGCGACGGTTCGGCTCACGGCTCGACGAGCCCGCGCCGGATTGCGTAACGCACGAGCTCGACGCGGTCGCGCATGCCGAGCTTCTCGAGGATGTGGCTGCGGTGGTGCTCGACCGTCCGCTTGCTGATCACGAGCGCGCTGGCGATCTCGTCGGTGGTGTGCCCCTCGGCGACGAGCTTGACGATCTCTCGTTCGCGCGGCGTCAACGGATCGGCGCTCGTCTGGTCACTCTCTCTTGCCCGTCCGAGGTAGTCGCGGATCAGCGCCGATACGGCCGCGGGATAGAGGAAGGGCTCGCCGCGCATGGCGGCGCGGCACGCCTCGACGAGGTCGCGGTCCGCGGCGCTCTTGAGCACGTAGCCCGACGCGCCCGCCTTGAGCGCCTCGAAGAAGTACTGCTCGCTGTCGTACATCGACAGCATCAGCGTCCGCATGTCGGGGCGGCGCTGCTTGAGCTCGGCCGCCGCCTGCAGGCCGGTCTTGCGCGGCATCGCGACGTCGAGGATCGCGAGGTCGGCCTCGTTGGCGATCGCCATGTCCACCGCCTGGTTGCCGTCGCCGGCCTCGGCAACGACCGTGAGGTCCGGCTGGGCCTCGAGGACCAGGCGCAGGCCGCGCCGCACCATCGGGTGGTCGTCGGCGAGCACGATCCGGGTCCTCAGCGGCGCGGTCATCCCGTGCCCTCGGGTCGTGGCACGTCCAGGCGCACCGCGGTACCGCGCCCCTGCGCGGACGAAATGGTCAGGCGGCCACCGATCAGCAATGCCCGTTCGCGCATGCCGGTGATGCCGGCGCCCTCCTCGGATCCTGCTGCGAGGCCGCTTCCGTCGTCGCGGACGATCAGGCGCAACCCGCCGTCGACCGCGGTGAGAGACAGGTCGACCCGCGTCGCATTGGCATGGCGGGCGACGTTGGTCAGGCTCTCCTGGGCGACGCGGTAGACGACGAGCTCGACCTCCGGACTGAGCCGGAGGCCGTCGAGGGCGAGGGTGGGTGTCACATGGGGACCGCCGTGCGCCGCGACGGAGATGCACAGCGACCGCAGCGCGCTCTGGAGGCCCAGGTCGTCGAGGGCCTCGGGCCGCAGCTCGCGGGCGATGCGGCGGACGTCCTCGAGGCTTGCGCGGACGGCCTCGCGCGCTCGCGGCTCCTCCAGCTCGAGCATCACGCTGGTCAGGACCTGGCCGACCCCGTCGTGGAGCTCGCGCGCGACGCGGAGGCGCTCCCGCTCCTGGGCGGCCAACGCCCGCAGCGCGCTCTCGCGCCGCTCGTGCTCGAGGCGGTCGAGCATCTCGTTGAAGGCGGTCGTGAGCGCGTCGACGTCGGTGTTCGCCCCGGAGACCGGGAGGCGCCGCCCGGGCTCGAGCGGGTCGACCGAGCGCATCGTCTCGGCCAGCCGGCGCACCGGAGCGACGACTCGGCGCAGGAGCAGGACGCTCACCGTGAGCGACACGACGAACCCGACCACGAGGATGATCGCCTGGTTCTCGGTGACCGGAGCGTTGATCTCGATCGGCGAGAACAGCAGCAGCAGCGTGACCACCGTCAGCACCGCTGCGTTCGCGAGCACGACCCGCGACAACAGGGAGAGCCGAGCGCGTCGATGTCTTTCCTGCATCCGCACTCGTCAGGATGCCGCATAGGTATCGCTTGCCGGCCAAGATCGGTACCACCTCCCATGGTCGATTCGCCTGCAATGGCGCAGGATCGGCCCATGTCCCTCCTTCTCCACATCCGAACCCGCTGGCAGCGCTACGACCTTGACGAGCGGCTCGCCGCGGGCGCTGTCCCCGCCGTCAGCCCCGAGCTGGAGCTGCGCGCTGGACAGCTGATGTCGACCTCCGAGCGCGAACGCATCGCGAGCGGCATCGAGCAATCCGTGGCTCAGGCGGTCTCGCAGTGGCCGCCGGCGGCGGCACAGTTCCTGCCGCTCGGCAGTCCCCAAATCCGCGAGTGCGCGCCCGAGCTGCTGGCCATCGCCCGGCGCCTGCGCGACGACGAGCCGGTCGACGTCCGCGGCGTCGCGATGGCGTCGCAGCTGCTATCCGACGGTGCGGGACCGCTCTATCGCGACGGCCGGGGCGATCTCCTGCACCGCGCGCGCTCGGTGCGCCTCACGCTCGACGCCAGCGCGCCCGTGGCGGGCCAGCCCGAGCTGGCGTCCGCGGCATGACCCGATAACCCGGTTGACGGCCTACTCAGCGGGAAGAGACCGAAAGACGGTCGATTATCGGAGAGGAGGCACCATGGCTACCCGCACCAAGGCACAACGCTCGGCGTCGGCGAAGAAAGCCGCCGCGACCAGGCAGCGCAACCGCGCCCGCTCGAGCTCCTGGTCCGCCGCCGAGAAGACGGAGTCAGCCGTGAAGTCCGCCGCGACCCGCGTGAGCGAGGCCGCTCGCGAGGCGGCCGAGGCCGTCAAGCACGCCGGGCGCTAGCGGGCGGCTCTCGGGGGTGTTCGACCTTCCTCCGAATAATTGAAAGGAAGGTCGAACACCCCTGGACGGTGGCCGCGGTTGGCGCTACGCCACCTCAGGTCGCCTGCGGATCGATGAGGATCTTCGCGTGCCGCTCGGGATCGCCGAGGTCGGCGAACGCGCCGGCGACGCCGTCGAGCCCGACCGTCCCGGTGATCAGCGGCGACGGGTCGACCTTCCCCTCGGCGAGCATGTGCAGCGTGTCGCGAAACTCGAGCGGCGTGTAGGCGATCACGAAGCGCAGGTCGATCTCCTTGTTGATCGCCATCGCGGGCGTGAACCGGTCGATGCCGACGCACACGCCGACGACGACGACCCGGGAGAAGAGCGGCGCACCGTCGATGATGCTGTCGATGACGCCGGGGACG
>JBJMKX010000040.1:0-8520 GCA_045805605.1 Solirubrobacteraceae bacterium | reverse complement strand
CCGCGCCCGCGATAGTCGGGAAGCACGCCGCCGAGCGTCCGCAGCCGGTGCGGATGGCGCGCGCGCACGCAGCCGCAGGCGACCAGGCGTCCCTCCTCGTCCTCGACCAGCCACCAGTCGCGGCCGAGGTCTGTGAGGCGGAAGAGCGTGCGGACGTAGAAGGCGGGATCGCCCTCGTCGTTGTCGTCGCGCCAGAGCGCGCGCACGAGCTCGATGACGGCCGAAAGGTCGTCCTGGGTCGGGCGACGGAAGGCATAGCCCATGCGGCCCAGCCTATGTAACGATCGTCGTCTCCACGAAAGGGGGACATTCATGAGACGTTTCGTCGTCGCGCTCGCCGCGGCCTCTGCGCTGGTCTGGGTTGGGGCAGCCTCAGCGGGCTGGAACACGACCGTCCCGCTCACGAACCAGGACGCGACTACGCCTGCAAAAGGCGGCGGGTATCCCGTCGCACCGGGCGCGACCGCGCCCGAGCCGGGCACGTGCCGGCTCGGGAACTACAACTCCAACCGGTCCGAGTCGTGGGTCGCCGTCAAGCCCGGCACGGAGGATCTCGTCGGAGTCTCGAAGTTCTTCTTCGAGACCTTCTCGACGTTCTACGACTTCCACCTCGGCTCGTACACGATGCCCGCTGCAACGCCGGGCGTGAACGTCCAGATCCCCGGCTACGACTGCGTTTCGACCGGAGTGCAGGACATGCCGCCGAGCTGGACGAACAACACCGACCCGAACGTCGACTTCGACACCCAGGGGCGCGCGTACCAGGTCACGCTGCCGTTCAACGCATTCTGGGAGGGCGGCCTGCATCCCAACGGCGCGATCGATCTCTCGTACTCGGACGACCTCGGCCTGCACTGGATCAAGGGCAACGGGGGCGAGGACCTCGAGAACAACAACAACCAGACGAGCCTCGCGTTCGGCCACGTGGAGGACAAGCAGTGGGTCGCCGTCAACCACATCCCGGGCAACCAGTTCCGGGACCACGTCTACGCGATGTGGACGACGTTCAACGGGGCCGCCGGCAACGGCAAGATTCGGCTGGCGGTGTCACGCGACCGCGGCCAGACCTTCTCGAAGGCGGTCACGATCACGCCGCCGGGGATCACCACGCCGGCGACGACGTACGTGTACCCGTCGGTCGGCAGCGACGGGACGCTGTACGTCGCGTTCGTGGGCGGGTTCGACACGACCAACAAGAACCGCGTGGGCCACGTGTACGTCACGAAGTCGACCGATGACGGCGAAACGTTCGGGCCGTTCGTCGCGGCGGCGACGCCGGGCGAGAACCCGAACGGCTTCCTGCCCAACACGAACTTCCGTGACGGGATCATCGAGAACTTCGCGGCCAGCCCGACGTATGCGGGTCATGTCTACCTCACCTACGAGGACTGGGACTTCGGCGCGGGGCAGTTCGACGTCAAGTTCCGGCAGTCGACCGACGGCGGGCTGACGTGGTCGGACGAGGAGACGGTCAACGACGCGCCCAACTCGGGCTCGACCGACCAGTTTCAGCCGTCGGTGGCGGCGGGGCCGGGCGGCGCGGTCGCCGTGGCGTTCTACGACCGGCGCGCCGATTGCCCGAACGACCCGAGCATCCTGCCCGACCATGTCGGCGACGCGAACACCTGCATCGACATCTCGCTGCAGCCCTACAAGGACGCGGGCACGTCCGCAGGCGCGGCGCCCGGGGGCGGCAACGTCCGTGTGTCGGAGTTCACGTGGGATCCCGACCAGTCGCAGCAGAAGGTCGGCGGGATCACGCAGTACGCGTGCGCCGGGCACGACGACCCGTGCCCGACCGGCCGCGGGTTCATCGGCGACTACTTCGGGCTCGCGATCTCGGGGTTCAACGTCTACACGTTCGGCGTCTCCACGCACTACCCGTCGACGACCGTCACGGCCGACGGCGGCGGGCCGGTCTACTACCAGAACCAGGTGCTCGGGATCGTCCCCCGCTCGACGTTCGGAGGGGGCTATTAGGCGCGGTCCGAGAAGGCCATAGCTCGGCGTTCCTGGCTCGGGACGCAGGGGTGACGCCGTGCTAGGCACGGCGAACCCCGAGGACCTAGCGAGGGGCGGCGAGAATGGCCTTAGGCCGCTGCCAGGCGCGACGGGGCGTCTGGGCCCGCCCAGATGACCTCGTCGCGCCCGGGGCCGACGCCGACCAGCGCCACCGGCACGCCGGTGAAGTCGGCGATGAAGCGCAGGTAGTCGCGCGCGGCCTCGGGGAGGTCCGACTCGCTCCGGCACTCGCGCAGGTCCTCGCTCCAGCCGGGCAGCTGCTCGTACTCGGGACGGGCGTGGTGGAGCACCGACTGGTGGTAGGGGAAGTGGTCGAACTCGGCCCCCTCGGCGCCGCGGTAGCGCGTGCAGACGAACAGCCGGTCCTGCCCGGAGAGGACGTCGAGCTTCGTCACTGCCAGCGACGTCGTCGAGTTCAGGCGGGCGGCGTAGCGCAGCGCGACGAGGTCGAGCCAGCCGACGCGGCGGGCGCGCCCGGTGGTGGTGCCGAACTCGCCGCCCCTCGTGCGCAGCTCGTCAGCGAGGTCCTCGTCGACCTCGGTCGGGAAGGGGCCGGCCCCGACGCGGGTCGCGTAGGCCTTCGCCACGCCCCAGATCTCGTCGATGTCCCGCGGGCCGACGCCGGCGCCGACGGTGGCCGCGCCCGCCACCGGGTTCGACGAGGTCACGAACGGATAGGTGCCGTGGTCGATGTCGAGCAAGGCGCCCTGGGCGCCTTCGAAGAGCACGTTGCGGCCGCTGTCCAGCAGCTCCCACGCGAGCTTGGAGGTGTCGGCGATGTACTGCTCGATCCGGTGGCCGTAGGTCAGATACTCCTCGGTCATCGACTGCAGGTCGAGCCGGGGGTCCTTGGCGAACGGGCGCAGGCTGAGCTGCTTTGGATACAGCGCGGCGGCGATCTTCTTCTTGAGGATCTTCTCGTCGAGGAGGTCCTGGACGCGGATGCCGAGCCGGCTGGCCTTGTCGGCGTAGCAGGGGCCGATGCCACGGCGGGTGGTGCCGATCTCGAGCTTGCCGAGCTTGGCCTCGCCGGCGTGGTCGAGCAACAGGTGGTAGGGCATGATCAGGTGAGCGTTGGCGGAGATGCGCAGGCCGCCGACGTCCACGTGACGGCGGCGCAGCTCGTCGAGCTCCTCGGTGAGCACGCGCGGGTCGATGACGACGCCGTTGCCGATCACGCACAGGGTGCCGCGGTGCAGGATGCCCGACGGCATCAGGTGCAGCTTGAACGTCTCGCCGTCGCGCATGATCGTGTGCCCGGCGTTGTTGCCGCCCTGGAAGCGCACGACGGCGTCGGCCCGCTCGGCGAGCAGGTCGGTGACCTTGCCCTTCCCTTCGTCGCCCCACTGGGCGCCGATGACCACGATTCCTGGCATCGCGCTGGTGAGGATAGGGCGGCGCCCCGCCCCTAGAGCGGCGCGCGCTCCTCGGGCAGCAGGTTCATGAACTTCGGGAACTCGCTGCGGAAGACGAGCTTGACCCGGTCGATGGGCCCGTTGCGGTGCTTGGCGACGATCAGCTCGGCGATGCCGGGCTCCTCGGTGTCCTCGGGGTGGTAGTACTCGTCGCGGTAGATGAACATGACGAGGTCCGAGTCCTGCTCTATGGCGCCGCTCTCCCGTAAATCGGAGAGGATCGGGCGCTTATCGGTGCGCGACTCGACGCTGCGGTTGAGCTGGCTCAGGGCGATCACAGGGACGTCGAGCTCGCGCGCAAGCAGCTTCAACCCGCGGCTCATCTGGCTGACCTGCTCGACGCGGTTCTCGATGCGCTGGTCGGCGTGCATGAGCTGGAGGTAGTCGACGATGATCAGCCCGAGGTCGACCTGCGACGCGAGCCGGCGCGCCTTGGCGCGGACCTCGAGCAGCCCGGTGTCGCTTGAGTCGTCGACGTACAGCGGGGCCTCCGACAGCCGCTGGCAGGCCTGGAGGATCTTCGGCCAGCGCTTCTCGTCGACCCGGCCCTTGCGCAGCTCCTCGCCCTTGATGCTCGCCTGTGAGGCGATGAACCGCTGGGCAAGCTCGGCCTCGGACATCTCGAGCGAGAACAGGGCGACGCCCACGCCGTCCTGGATGGCGGCGTTCTCGGCGATGTTGGTGACGAGGGCGCTGTTGTGAACGACGACGTCGTCGGCGACGAAGTTGTGGTCACCGGCGACCTCGAGGTCGAACGTCTCGTGATCGCCGATCGGCTCGATCGACGCCACCTCGTCCCACCACAGGTCGGACGTGGCGATCTGGAGCAAGTCCTCGCTCTCGAGGACGGTCACGAGCTCCGCGAGGGTCTCGCGTTCGAGTGTGCGCGTCCCGCCGTGCCAGCGGGCCGCCGCGCGGCTGACGTCACGCCAGGGCCGATCACCCTTGGCCGGGAGCACGCGTGCCCACGCTTCGGAGGGAACGGAGTCACGAATCGCCTTCGGTGAACTCGTTGCGAGCGACCGCTGAAGCTCCGCGAGTCGGTCGTCCTTGCCGCAGATCGGGATCGCCTCGCTGAAGCGCCACACGCTGTGCTGGGCGGTGATGCGTACCTCCCGCGCGACGGTGTCCGTGCCCTCGTAGACCTTGCGCCGAAGCGTGCGGATCTGGCCGACGACTCCGAACCTCAGGAGCAGATGCTGAACGTCTCGCGCGAGCCGCTCGCTGATCGTCGTATACCCGATGTGCCGAAGCCGTCCAGACACGTGCACGTATCCGTCGCACGCGAACAGGATCGAAAGGAATCTCGCGAGCTGATCGTTGGAGAGGCCGAAGATGGCGTCGGGTACGAACTTGTCGCGCGCCCGCTTCCCCCAGATCCCGTGGCGACGGCAGAGTTCCGTGACCGGGTTGGGAACGCCGTGACCGGCACTGAGATGACCGGTTCCCCAACCCTCCTGAGGTGTCGAGAGACGCGCGCCGAGCGCCTCGGCGGCCCGGCGAACCTCTGCGACTACCGCCGAGCTGCGGCCGAAGCAGAATCTCGGGGTGTGCTGCGTGAGGTTGCCGTCTGCAATAAGGCCTGCCAACAGCACAATCTCGGCGTCCCGCATATGCCGCGGGTGGCCCGTCAGGGGCAGCGACCGGGGCACGGCGATGCGATCGCCGGCACGCAGGGACGAGAGTTCGCGCCAACCGTCGATGGTCAGGAGGGGATGGTTCGCCGTCGCCTCGACCTTGCGCCCGAGGCTGGTAGTCAGCCGGAACACGGGCTGCCTGCCGCTGCGCACCCCTGCTCGAACAGCCCGCCCGCGAAGCTTGAGGTCTGGCCCCAGAGCCGCAACCATCGCTTCTTCTCCACGATCGAGTGCCGCAACCACGTCGTCGATACGACGGCGCGCCCCGGTTCTGGGGTCGTAGACCAGCGCACTCCCCCTCTGGCACTTACCCATGCTCGGTCTGGCCGCGATCACGATCAGGTTGCCGTTCTGGAAGCCGCCGGTGAGCTCGTCGAGCTTCGTGTAGCCCGACCTCGTGCCGGTCAGCGCGGTCTTGTCGCGCGAGAGGCGGTGGAGCTTGTCGAGCTCGGTGTCCAGCACGTCATGGATCGAGCGGAACTCCTTCTGGCGCTCGTCGTGCGCGACCTCGAGCATCGCCTTCTCTGCCGACTCGACGAGGTCGCGGGGTGCGGCCTCGTGCCCAAGCACGCTGGCCTGGATCTCCATCGTCGTCGTCAGGAGGCGGCGCAGCAGCGCGTGGTCGCGGACGATGCGCGCGTAGTGGCGCAGGTTGCCGGCTGCCGGGACCATGCCTGCGAGCGACTCGACCCCCGCCTCGCCGCCGACTTCCTCTAGGCGGCCGGTCTCGCGCAGCCGGTTCTTGACCGTGACGATGTCGACCGGCTCGGAGGCGTTGTAGAGCTCCATCATCGCCTGGTAGACGATGCGGTGCTGCTCGCGGTAGAAGTCCTCCGGCTTGAGCCCGTCCTGGATGACGAGGCCGTAGAGGGTGACGTCGCTCAGGAAGATGGCCCCGAGAACGGACTGCTCGGCCTCGAGGTCGTGGGGCGGTGCGAGAGGCGGCTCGGCGATGGCCATCGGCCGAGCGAATGTATCGGCGGGCGCGGCGGCCGCCGACGGGCCTTTCCGCTAACTCCGCTGCTTTGTCACGAAGCTGTTACTGACCCTCCACGACCATCGTCTTCACGTTGGCCGTGGCGCCCTCGGCGAGCTCGATCTGGATCAGGTAGGTGCCGACGTGGCGGATCGGCTGCTCGAGCTGGATCTTGCGCTTGTCGACCTTCAGGCCGCGCGCGTCGCGGATCGCATCGGCGATCTCGGTGGTCGTGACCGACCCGTACAGGCGGCCGTCGGGGCCGGCCTGTGCGGGGATCGTAAGGACGGTCTTGGTGAGCGTGTCGGCCTGCTCCTTCGCACGTTCGGCCGCCTGGGCCGCGGCGCGCTCGGCCGCCTCCTGTGCGCGGCGGGCCGCCTCGATGCTCGCGGGGGTCGCGGGCTGGGCGAGCTGGCGGGGGATCAGGTAGTTGCGCAAGAAGCCCTTGGAGACGTCGACGACCGTGCCCCGCTCGCCGAGGTTGTCGACGTCCTTGAGCAGGATGGCGGTCGGCATCGCCGGTGCTAGCGCTCGTCGGCGCGGCGCTCCGGGCGCTCGGGCGCGCCGCCGCGCAGGGTGGTCGCCTGGTCGGCGGTGTAGGGGAGCAGCGAGAGCTCGCGGGCGCGCTTGACCGCGCGTGCGATCTGGCTCTGGTGGCGACGGCAGGCGCCGGTGATGCGGCGCGAGCGGATCTTGCCGCGCTCGGAGATGAATCGACGCAGCGCGCCGACGTCCTTGTAGTCGACCTGGTCGATCTTGTCGCGGCAGTAGGGGCAGGGCTTGCGCCGGGTGGACCCGGGACCGCCCTTCTTCTCGCGCCTGCGCGTACGCGTTTTGCGCTGCTTGGCCATCGCGGCCGCGCAGTCTAGCGGCGGGTTCCGGCCGCGCCCGTCGTCTCACGCGCGCCCGCGAGGCCGAACGCGTCGGCGATGAGCTCGTAGGAGCGGCGACGGGTTTCATGGTCGTAGGTGATGGTCACGAGGATGACCTCCTCGGCCCCGTACTCGTCCGCGACCTGCTCGATGCCTGCGCGGACGGTCTCCGGCCCGCCGATGACGCGCCGGCGGCGGCCCCGGGGGTTGCGGAGGTCGATGCCCTGGCTCGCGACGAAGCGCATCGCCTTCTCGGGCGGCGGCACGGGAACGAGCCGGCCCTGGCGCAACAGCGCCATCATCATCGCGCCGCTCGAGGCGATCCGCTCGGCCTCCTCGTCGGTCTCGGCGCAGACGGTCCAGACGCCCACGGAGACATGGGGATCCTGGGCCTGCTTTCGGTACTGCTCCGCGATGCCGGCGCCCTCGCGGTTGATGAAATCGGCGAACGAATACGGGAGGCCGAGCTCGGCCGCCCAGATCGCGCTCTGGGGCGAGGAGCCGAGGAGCCAGACCGCGGGCGTCTCCGGCCGGCCGGGCAGGGTCTTGGCCAGGCGCGCGAAGGGGTGCTCAGAGGGCAGGTCGTCGTTCAGGTAACCCAGGAGCTCGACGAGCTGCTGGGGGAAGTCGTCGGGGGCGACTTCGCGCCGATCGCGCTGCAGGGCGAAGGTCGTGAGGGGGTCGGTGCCCGAGGCCCGTCCGAGGGCGAGGTCGATGCGGCCGGGGAACAGGCCGCTGAGCACGCTGAACGACTCGGCCACCTTGAGCGGGCTGTAGTGCGGGAGCATGACGCCGCCGGACCCGACCCGGATCCGCTCGGTGCTCGAGGCGATCGGGCCGATCAGGACCTCGGGGCTCGGGCCGGCCAGGGACGGACCGCCGTGGTGCTCGGCCACCCAGTAGCGGTGATAGCCGAGCGCGTCGGCGAGCTGGGCGAGGTCGATGGTGTTGCGCAGCGCCTGCCCGCCGGTCATGCCCTCCGAGACCGGCGACTGGTCGAGCACGCTCAGACGCAGGGAGCCTGCCACGCGATCGACGCTAGCAGCGGCGTCTTTCCCCAAACTCCGCGGACTCTTGCGCGCTGTCGGCGAGGTGCCGCCGCGGCCCGGCCTAGACTCGCTCGCAGACTTCCGAGAAAGGAGCCAAAACGTGGCTGCGACGAACATCAACCGCGTCGTCCTCACCGGCAACTTGACGCGTGACCCCGAGCTCCGCTCGCTTCAGTCGGGCATGAGCGTGTGCTCGCTGCGGGTGGCCGTGAACACCCGGCGCAAGGACGGCTCGACCGGCGAGTGGACCGACAAGCCGAACTACTTCTCGGTCACCGTCTGGGGCGCCCAGGGCGACAACTGCGCGCGCTTCCTCTCCAAGGGGCGGCCGGTCGCCATCGACGGCCGCCTCGAGTGGCGCGAGTGGGAGGCCAAGGACGGCTCGGGCAAGCGCGAATTCGTCGAGATCGTCGCCGATTCCGTCCAGTTCCTCGGCAGCCGCGAGGAGGGCGCCGGCGGCGGCAACGGCTTCCAGCAGCGCAGCGACGTCCCGGTGGACACGGGCGACTTCCAGCCGGCAGCTGCGCCGGCAGCGCCCTCGCCCAGCGC
>JBJMKX010000039.1:0-14400 GCA_045805605.1 Solirubrobacteraceae bacterium | reverse complement strand
GTCATGCACGAGGCGTCGCCCAGCTTCGAGGACCTCTACCGCCGCCATTGGCGCGGTGTCTTCGGAGCGGCCTACCGGGTCCTCGGGCGCGTTGCCGAGGCCGACGACGTCGCGCAGGAGGTCTTCACCCGCCACTGGCGCGAGCCGCGCCGGTTCGACGCCCGTCGCGGCGAGCTGGGCAGCTATCTGCGCCTGATGGCGCGCTCGCGCGCGCTCGACCTGTGGCGGCGCGAGCACGCGGCCCAGCGCGCCCGCGATCGCCTCGCGTCGCTGACCGTGCCCGATGAGCTGCCGCCCGAGGAGCGGCCCGACGTCGCCGCCGCCCGGCACGCCCTGCGGCAGCCGGTCGGGGCCGCCATGGGCCGCCTGCCCGAGCGCCAGCGCGAGGCGCTCCTGCTCGCCTACTGGGGCGGCATGACCGCGGACGAAATCGCCCGTCGGTCGGGCGTGCCGCTCGGCACCGCCAAGAGCCGCATCCGCATGGGCCTCGACCGTCTGCGCGACGACGACGAGTTGCAGGCGGCGCTGGCGGCATAGCTCGCGCGGCGGTGGGTAGCCTTCGCAGGCGATGGCGACCGACAAGATCGCGAAGAACCTCGAGCGCTTCGCCCAGGCCGTCGCCGCCCACGACCGCGAGAACCCGACCCACACCGCCTGGGGGATCGGCCTCAACGCGTTCGACATGGAGCGGCTTGGACTGGACGAGGGCGAGGAGATCCTGCCCGGCATCGTCATCCAGGCCGACGGCGGCGTGACCGGCAACTTCCGCGTGCTCTGCGACGGCGACCACGACGCCGAGCGCGAGGCCGCCGAGGCCGAGGTCGTCGAGGCGGTCGCGAGCCAGCCGGTGCACGAGCCGGCGGTCGGGCCAAGCCAGACCGACGACCGCTAGCTCGGCGGCGTCACCAGCTGGCTGACCGAGAAGTCGGCGCCCGCGGGGTCGGCCAGGACCGCACGCCGGAACGGGGGCGCATCGCTCGGACCGTCCAGGACCCGGCCGCCGCGCTCGGTCGCCGCTCGCGCGGCCGCGTCGGCGTCGGCGATCCAGAAGTCGACGGTCCAGCGCGCATCGCCGTCGCTGGGCATCATCGCCGCGACGACCTCGCGCGAGACGGGCTGCGAGGGCTCGCCGCCCACGTAGCCGGGGAGGCGGAACATCGTGGCTGGGCCGAAGGCCTCGGTCGTCCAGCCGAACACCGCGCCGTAGAACGCCGCAGCGCCCTCCGGATCGGGGGTCAGGAGCATGCTCATCGCGTACGCGCTCGGCTCGTTGACCCGCTCGGCGCCGCGGTGCGCGCCCGGCTGCCAGACCGCGACGGGCGCGCCCGCTGGGTCGGCGACGATCGCCATGCGGCCGCCCTCGAGGCTGTCGAACGGCTCGCGGACCCCGCTGCCGCCTGCCGCCGTCGCCTGAGCGACCGCCTCGTCGACGTCGTCGACCCAGACGTACGTCGTCCACGCCGGCCCCACACCGTCCGGCGGTGGCGACCCAAGCCCGGCCACATCGGCCCCGTCGAGTTGGAACATCACGTAGCGCGGCTCCTCGCCGGGCGGCGGTACCTGCGCCTCCCATGCGAAGACGCCCGCGTAGAACGGCACCGCCGTCTCGGGGTCGGCCTGCCAGGTGTCGACCCAGCAGGGGACGCCGTGCTGGTAGCCGCTGCGTTCGCCCATCGCCGTCTCCATTCAGTAGGAAATTCCAACTAGCAAGTAGGACTATACTACTACTCATGGAGGCAAAGCAAGCTCCTGGTCGGGGTCGGGCTTCGCCCGACCACCCGGCAAAGAAGCGCACCTACGGCGACCGCTGCGGCATCGCCCGCGCGCTCGACGTCGTCGGCGACCGCTGGGCGCTGCTCGTCATCCGCGAGCTGCTGCTCGGCCCGAAGCGCTTCACCGACCTGCGCATCGGCCTCCCGCACGTCACGCCGGACGTCCTCTCCCAGCGGCTGCGAGAGCTCGAGGCCGACGGCGTCGTCCGGCGCGCCATGCTCCCGCCCCCTGCGGGCGCGCAGGTCTACGAGCTCACCGACCGCGGGCGCGCGCTCGAGCCCGTGATCCTCGAGCTCGGCCGCTGGGGCAGCGTCGCGCCGTTTCCGGCCATCGAGGAGGCGGGGATCGGGGTCGACGCCCTCGTGGTCGCGCTCAAGACGCTGTACCGGCCCGGCGGAGCCGACGCTCACATCGAGCTGCGCCTTGACGGTCAGCGCTTCGACGCGCGCATTGCCGGCGGCACCTTCGAGGTCGCACGCGGGGCGGCCGACACTCGCGACGCGACGATCGCCGCAGACCCCGGCCTGCTCGCCTCGGTGTTGTGGCACGACGGCGACGCCGCCGCGCTCGTGATCGAGGGCGACAAGCGGGCCGCGAAGCGGTTCCTGCGCGCGTTCCCGCTGCCCTAGTCTCGGCGCGTGCCCCTAGCGCGGGCCGACGATCTCCAGCGTCCGGCCGAACGCGCGCTCGAACACGTCGCTCTGGCGCTCGGCCGCCCACTGCGCGACGGGGACCTCCTCGTCGGCGACCAGCGCCAGCCGCACGAGACCGTCGTCGAGCTCGACCCGCGCTTCGTGCACCGTCTGGTCGCGCGAGCGCTCGAGCTGCTCGGCCACCCGCAGGAGCGCCGAGCAACGGTCGAGCAGCTCCTGGTCGCCTTTGCTCATCAGCGGCTTGAGGTCCCCCAGCGACGGGGTGCCCTTGCGGTGGTAGCGCGCCATCTGAGCGATCAGCGCCACCTCGCGCGGCGCGAAGCCGGGCAGCCCTGCGTTCAAGATCAGGTAGCGCGAGTGGCGATGGTGGTCGTCGTAGTCGACGGTCACCCCGATGTCGTGCAGCAGCGCCGCCGCCCACAGGAGCTCGCGCTCGTCGGGGTCGCCCTCGTGCAGCCCCGCCGTGGCCAGCGCGTCGAACATCGACAGCGCCAGCGCGGCGACGTGCTGGGCGTGTTGCTCGTCGGTGTCGTACTGCGCCGCGAGATTGCGCACGCTCGACCCGCGCACGTCGGGAACCAGCGGCGGGTCGGCGGGCGCGAGCTGCGACGCGAGGAAGATGCCCTCCCGCAGCCCCGCCTCGGTGACCTCGAGCGCGTCGAAGCCGCCCGCCTCGAGCACACCCTGCACCACGATGGCGCCGGCGAGGATGAGGTCGGCGCGCTCGGGCTTGATGCCGGGCACGCGCCGGCGCTCGGATGCGGGCAGGGCCGCAAGCTCGGCGATCAGCTCGTCGAGCGCGCCGCGCTCCAGCGAAAACCCCTGCACGCCGAACGACGGCAGGTCGGCCGCCTTCTCGGCCGCCACCGCCAGCGTGCGCACCGTGCCGCCGAGCCCGGCGAGGCGGCCGGACGCACCGGCCTCGGCCAGCCACTCCGTCTCGTCGAGCTTGCGCGCCACGTGCTCGGACAGCGCACGCAGCTGCTTCTTGGATGCCCGCTCGTCGGGCAGGAACCGCTCGGTCATGCGCACGGCGCCCATGCGCCACGACCCGATGTCGCGCCGGCCGCGCCCGACCACCCGCGTGAGCTGCATGCTGCCGCCTCCGAGGTCGAGCACGGCTCCGTCCTGAAGGGTCGTCGAATTGACCGCCGCGACGTAGCTGTAGAAGGCCTCGTCCTCGCGCGAGAGCACGTCGATCGGCAGGCCCGACAGCGCGTGCGCCTCGCGCAGGAACGCCTCGCGGTTGCCGGCCTCGCGGATCGCGCTGGTCGCCACCGCGCGTACCTCGTCCACCCCGGCAGCGCGGCAGAAATGCGCGAAGACGTCGATCGCCGCGAGCGCCCGCCTCATGGGCTCCCGCTGCAGCTCGCCGCTCGCGCCCATCCCCTCCGAGATCCGCACCGGTTCGTAGATCTCGTCCGTGCGCCTCCACCACCGCCGGCCGTGGGCGGTGAAGACCACGAGCCGGAAGGTGTTCGACCCCAGGTCGATGACCGCGGTGCGGGTCTCCGGTGTCAGCCGGTCTTCTCGATCAGCTCGATGCGGTATCCGTCGGGGTCGCGTACGAAGCACAGCCGCGAGCCGCCCTCGCGGACGGTGTAGGGCGGCTTCTCCGGCTCGATCCCCTTCTCGGCCAGCGCGCGCAGCGTGCCGTCCATGTCGTCGACCGTCACCGCGATGTGGTTGTAGCCCGTGCCGAGGTCGTAGGAGTCGACGCCGAAGTTGTAGGTCAGCTCGAGTCGCGCCCCGTCGCCCGGCAGGCCCATGAAGACGTTGATCGCCTCGTCGCGGATGGGCATGCGCCCGACCTCGTCGAACCCGAGCGCCTTGTAGAAGGCCACGGAGCGATCGATGTCGCCGATCCGGTAGCAGGTGTGAATGAGCTCCATGGCCGCAGCGTAGCCCGTAGCCTCCGACCATGATCCTCGACCGCTCCATGAACGACTCCTGGCTGTCGAACACGTACCTCGTCGGCGACGTCACCGGTGGTGAGGGCGCCTTCATCGACGCCGGCGGCCCGATCGCCCCCCTGCTCGAGGCCGTCGACCGCCACGCGCTGAGCGTCACCCACGTCCTGCTCACCCACCATCACCACGACCACGTGGCCGAGCTCGGCGACCTGCTCGAGCGCTTCCCGGACGCCGCTGTGCTCGCGCACCCCGACGAGCGCGTGCCCGGCGTCAACGAGACCATTCAACCCGGCGAGCGCGTGCAGGTGGGCGAGCTCGAGGTCGAGGCGATGCCGACGCCGGGCCACACCAAGGGCATGCTGTCATTCCGCGTCGGCAACGCCGTCTTCACCGGCGACACGCTGTTTCGGGGCTCGGTCGGCGGCGTGCGCGCGCCCGGCCACACAACCTACGCCGACCTCAAGGAGTCGATCATGGAGCGGCTGATGAAGCTGCCGCCCGACACCGATCTCCTGCCGGGCCACACCGACGCGACGACGGTAGCCGAGGAGTGGGAGCACAACGCGTTCATCCGGGTATGGCGCGGCCTCGACCCGGAGGGGTCCGAGCCCTGCACGGCGCTCGGCGAATCGGCGACGCTGATCCTCCTGGCCCCCGATTACGACGGCGGCAAGAAGGCGTGGGTGCGGTGGCCCGACGGCAGCGACGACATCGTTCCGGGGTCGCAGGTGCAGCGCTGAGCTGAGGGTCCCGTCCTCCCCCGGGAGGGCGCAGCAATCCTCCGCCGGGATGACGCGAGATCACGCGCGCGGACGACGACAAATCGTCCGCGTCGCTGGAGGCTGCCTTCGTCAGGCAAACGACGAAGGAGCAGCCATGATTCGCAGCGGAGACAAGCTCGAGAACCCGGTCACCGGCGAGGTCCTCATCTTCCATCGCACCTCTCGCGAGACCGGTGGCGAGGCCGTCCTGGTGGAGACGATCGTCTCACCCGGCGGGTTCGTCGCCGCGGCCCACGTCCACCCGCACCAGACCGAGCGCTTCGAGGTGCTCGAGGGCCGGGTCGGGCTGCGCATCGGTGACGCCGACCGCGTGGCCGGCCCCGGGGAGGTCGCCGTCGTCGAGCCCGGCACCCCGCACCGGTTCTGGAACGCCGGCGACGACGACGCCCGGTTCCTGTGCGAGGTGACTCCGGCCCTCGACTTCGAATCCCTGATCGAGACCATGTTCACCCTCGCGGCCGAGGGCAAGACCAACCGCAAGGGGATGCCGAACCCGCTTCGGCTTGCGGTCATCGCGCGCGCGCACTTCGACACCGTGCGCCTGCCGTTCCCGCCGGCGTGGATGCAGCGGGCGGCGCTCGCCGTCGGAGCGGCGGCCGGCCGGGCGGTCGGTTACCGGGCCGAGGTTGCGATCCCGGTCTCGTAGGCCAGGATCACCGCGTGGACGCGGTCACGCAGTCCGAGCTTCATCAGGATCCGCTTGACGTGGGTCTTGACCGTCGACTCCTCGATCACCAGCGTCGCGGCGATCTCGCCGTTGGACAGGCCGCGGGCGACCAGCTCGAGCACTTCACGCTCGCGGGGCGTGAGCTCCTCGAGCCGCTCGCCCGCGGCGCTGTCGACGTGCCGCTGGCGAGCCATCCGGTCGATCACGATGCGCGTGACCGACGGGGACAGGAGCGAATCGCCGGTCGCGACGGTGTGGATCGCGGCCAACAGCTCCTCCGGGCCGGTCCGCTTGAGCAGGAAGCCTGAAGCGCCGGCATCGATGGCGCCGAAGATGTAGTCGTCCTGCTCGAAGGTGGTCAGGATCACGACCTTGGCGCCGGGCGCCACGGCGAGCACCTCGCGGGTGGCGGCGATGCCGTCGACGTCGGGCATGCGGATGTCCATCAGGACGACGTCGGGCCGCCCGAGCCGCGTGCGATAGACGGCGTCGCGCCCGTCGCCCGCCTCGCCGACGACCTCGATCGTCTCGTCGCTGGAGAGCACGGCCCGGAGGCCCGCCCGCATGAGCTGGTCGTCGTCGACGAGCAGAACACGGATCGCGGCGTCGCTCATGCGTACGGCAGCCGGGCCTCGACGCGGAACGTGTCGCCGTCGCGCTCGGCTTCGAGGCTGCCGCCGAGCAGCGTGGCGCGCTCGCGCATGCCGAGGATGCCGTGCCCGCCCGCGTGCGAGCGCCCGTTGGCCGCGGGCGGGAGCGGGTTGGACACGGTCAGCTCGAGCCGGCGCTCGCGGTAGGCGATGTCGACGGCGGCCTCGCCGCTGCCGTGCCGGGCGGCGTTGGTGAGGGACTCCTGCAGGATCCGGTACGCCGCCTGGTCGACCCCCGGGCCAAGCGGCCGCCGGGGCCCCTCGACGCGAATGTCGATCGCGTGGCCGGCGGCGCGATGGCGCGCGGCCAGCGTCTCGAGCGCGGACAGCCCCGTCGGCGGTTCGACGGCGCGGTCGCCCGCGCCCTCCTCGCGCAGGCCGTGGATCAGCTGGTCGATCTCGCCGATCGTCTCGCGGGCGACCTCCTCGATCGTCCCCAGCGCGGCTCGGGCGGACGCGGGGTCGCGCTCCTGCAGCAGCCGCGCGGCGCCGGCCTGGACGAGGATGACGTTGATCGCGTGGGCGGCGGAGTCGTGGAGGTCGCGCGCGATCCGGGTGCGCTCCTCCGCGGCCGCCAGGCGGCGCTCGCGCTCCGTCTCGCGCTCGGCGCGGCGGGCGCGCTCCTCCAGGTCGGCGACCCGCTGCCGGCGCTGGCGCACCTGGTCGCCCACGATCCAGGCCCCGCCCCACACGGCGACCCCCGCGAGGATCGCGATGGTCGGGAAGCTGCCCCCGCCGATCGCCGTGGCCCCGACATGGATGCCGTACATGCCGAGGACGACCGCCGCCGTCTGGGCGAGGCGATCGCGCGTGCGCTCGTCGGCGGCGACGAAGAAGAGCGCGGCGGTCGGCCCGAACGGCGGTCCGGCAACGTATCCGAGCGCGTTGAGCGCCGCGCTGGCGGCGGCGGTGGACGCAAAGACGGCCAGCGGCGCACGCCGGTGGGCCAGCAACGGAAGCGTGGCCAGCGCCGCGAGCGCGACGCCGCCGACGTCGAGGCCGCGGGTCGCTCCGTCGCCGAGCCCGAGCAGGGCGAGCGTGAGCCCGAACGCGACAACCGCGACCACCGTGTCGCGCGCGAGCGTGGATGCACGTACCGACGCCACCTTGCGCCCAGCGTAGTGCCGCCGTCGCGGGGCGAAATCCCCCCGTGGGGGGACGGCGGAGTCCTCCGCCGGGGCGATGCTGGCGGGGGCGCGCGCGGATTACCTTCGCCGGCATGAACGACCGGCGCATCGCCATCCTCATGGGCCTCGTGGCCGCCAGCCTCGCGGTCATGTCGATCCTGCACCTCGCTGGCGCCTTCGAAGGGCGTACGGACGCGGGCGCCGGCATCCCCGAGGCGATCATCGGCGTCGTCCTCCTCGTCGGCGCCCTGGCGCTCGTGCGCAACGGGGACCGGCGGGCGGCGCTCGCCGCCCTCGGCTTCGCGATCGCGGGCTTCCTGGTCGGTCTCAGATTCACCATCGATGACGGCGGCGTCCAGCTCGCCTACCACGCCGCCGCGCTGCCCGTGCTGGTGTTCGGGCTCGCCCTGGCTACCCGCCGGGCGCGTACCGGTGATGGATGACAAGCGGGTTGCCGTCGGGGTCGGTGAAGACCGCCTGGTGACAGACGCCCGAGTCGATCATCTCCATGACGAACTCCACGCCCTTGGCCTTGAGCGCGTCCCGCGCGGCCTCGACGTCGTCGACCTGGAAGGCGATCGGCGCGCTGTTGGGCGTCGCCTCGGACTGGCCGAAGGCGCTCGGGTCCAGCACCGCGACGGTGAGGTTCCCGGCCTGGAACTCGGTTGCCGGCATGTCGCCCCAGCGCTTGCGCGTCTCGAGACCGAGCGTGCCGCCGTAGAACTCAACGGCGCGATCGTGGTCGCGGGTCGGGATGCAGACGAAGTCGACGCCGGTGATCAGGTTGGTGGCGGTGGTCATGAGGCGAAGGTACCAGCGGAGAATCGCCGTACCCTTGGACTCGGATGAGCCCGAAGGACCAGATTCCCACCTCCCGCGTTCGCCGGTCGGCGCGGGTGGGGCGGCTCGCCGCCGGGCAGGCGGCGCGGCAGCTCGGCACCAAGACGGCGAACCTGGCCCGCTCCGAGGATGCCGCGAATGCCGCGCTGGAGAAGCGCCAGGTCGAGGCGGCCGAGCAGATCGTCGCCGCCCTGGGGACGATGAAGGGCGCGGCGATGAAGCTCGGCCAGGTTCTGTCGTTCCTGGACGTCGGGCTCGTGCCCGAGCCCTACCGCGAGGAGTTCCAGCGCAAGCTCGGCCAGCTGCGCGACGCGGCGCCGAAGGTCCGCTTCGAGGACATGCGCAAGGTCATCGAGGCCGATCTCGAGGAGCCGCTCGAGGATGTCTTCGACGAGTTCGAGGAGGAGCCGATCGCCGCCGCCTCGATCGGGCAGGTCTATCGCGCGAAGCTGTCGAACGGGCGGGCCGTCGCGGTCAAGGTCCAGTACCCCGGGGTCAACCAGGCCGTGCGGGCCGACATGCAGAACCTGGGGATCATCCTGCGGCTCATGAAGCGGGTGGCGCCGGGCCTCGACGTCAAGGCGATCGGCGAGGAGGTCCGCGCGCGGATCTACGAGGAGCTCGACTACGAGCTCGAGGCCCAGAACCAGCGCGCGATGGCGCGCATCTATCGCGGCCACCCGTTCATCGTCATCCCCGACGTGATCACCCGCCTGAGTCGCGAGCGCGTGATCGTGCAGGAGTACGTCGTGGGGCGCGGCTTCGAGGAGCTCAAGCGCCTGCCGCAGGACGAGCGCAACCGCATCGCCGAGATCGTCTTCCGCTTCTTCTTCGGCTCGCTCTACCGCCACCGGCAGTTCTCCGGAGACCCGCACCCGGGCAACTTCCTGCTGCTCGACGACGGGCGCATGGCGTTCCTGGACTTCGGCCTGTTCAAGCGCATGAGCGACGAGGCGGTGGACTTCGAGCTCACCTGTCAGCGCGCGTACATCGAGGGCGATGCGCAGACGCTGATGAAGCTCTTCACCGAGCAGGGCTTCATCACCCACCCCGACCGGATCACGCCCGAGGGCCTGATGGCCCAGATCGACGACTCGACCTGGTGGTACTCGCGCGACGAGGTGGTCCAGCTCGATCCGGGCATCGCGACGAAGATCGCGATCGAGATGGCGGACATGCGCTCGAGCCACTACCACCAGATGCGGCACGAGAGCCTTCCCTCCGAGCACCTCTTCGCCCGCCGGGTGGAGATGCTGACCATGGCCGTTCTCTCGCAGCTGCGCGCCCAGGGCAACTTCCACCGGATCGCGCGCGAGTGGGTGCTGGACGACCCGCCCGCCACCGAGCTCGGCCAGCAAGAGGCCGAGTTCTACAGCCGCGCCGCGGCGTAGGTCGCCGAAGTCCTACGCGCGTCTCGGCTCACGCCTCCTGAACCTGGAACAGGGAGGTGGTCCCGGGGCGCCCGCTCGGCAGGCCGGCGGTGATGCCGATGCGCTCGCCGCGCTTGACCCAGCCAAGCTCGACCACGCGGCGCACGGCGTCGTGGATGAGCTCCTCGGTGACCTCGTGGCGGCGCATCCGCGACGCGCGCACGCCCCACATCAGCGAGCAGCGCCGCACCGTCTCCTTGCCGGGCGAGAGCGCGTAGATCGGCACGTTCGGCCGATGCGCGGAGACCAGCCGGGCCGATCGGCCCGACAGCGTGGGTACCACCAGCGCGGCGAGGTTGAGCTGGCGGACCGCCTCGCACGCGTTGTGGGCGATGGTGTAGGCGGGGTCGCGGGCGTCGCGCTCGACCCGCTTCTCGTTCCACTCCTCGTACGGGGCGACCGACTCGGCCCGTTCGGCGATCGCCGACATCATCTTCACCGCGCCCACGGGGTGCTGGCCGACCGCTGTCTCCTGGGAGAGCATCACGGCATCGGTTCCGTCGAGGATGGCGTTGAAGACGTCGGTGACCTCGGCGCGCGTCGGCCGCGACGACGTAACCATCGAGTCGAGCATCTGCGTCGCGGTGATCACGGGGCGCGCGCGCCGGCCGGCCAGGGCGATGATCCGCTTCTGGGCGAGGGGGACGTCCTCGATCTCGAGCTCGATGCCCAGGTCGCCGCGCGCGACCATGACGCAGTCCGATGCCTCGATGATCGCCTCGAGGCGCTGCACCGCCTGCGGCTTCTCGATCTTGGCGATGAGCGGGATCCGCGTATGGGCCCGGAACTGCTTGACGTCCTCCGCGCGCTGCACGAACGACAGCGCGACGAGGTCCACGCCCATCTTCTCGCCGGCCTGCAGCAAGGCCAGGTCGTCTTCGAACACGGCCGGGAACTCGTCGACCTCACCGGGGATGTTCAGTCCCTGGCGCGAGGCCACCGTGCCGCCGACGCGCACGAGGGCGTCGACCTCGCGATGCTCCGGGCGCACCGCCTCGACCCGTAGCCGCACCGCTCCGTCGGCGAGGTAGAGCTCCTCGTCGGGTCCGATCGCGCTGGCCAGCTCGGGCCAGTTGATCGCCATGCGGCGGGAGTCGCCCTCGGTGTCGCCGCCGTCGTCGCCGACGAAGGTCACGCGGTCGCCGACGCTGAGCTCGGCGAGGCCGTCGCGCAAGGGCCCGATGCGCAGCTTGGGCCCGGGCAGGTCCTGCAGCACGGCGACCGGCCGGTCGGCGCGATCGGCGGCGGTGCGGATGCGGGCGCACGTCGCCGCGTGCTGCTCGGGCGTCCCGTGGGAGAAGTTCAGCCGCGCGACGTCCATCCCCGCCTCGACCATCCGCACCAGCACCTCAGGATCCCGCGACGCGGGGCCGATCGTGGCGACGATCTTCGTATGGCGCATGGCCCCGGGAACCTAGCGGTCCCCGGGGGCGGCGCGATCTGGGCGTCTCCGGGGACTGGCGGTCAGGCGACGAGGCGGCCGTCCGCCACGACCGGCTCGCCGTCGGCGGACAGCGTGCCGCCGCGGCGCAGGTCGCAGATCATGTCCCAGTGGACGGCCGACTCGTTCGTGCCGCCCGTCTCAGGGTAGGAGCGGCCGACCGCGAGATGCACCGTCCCGCCGATCTTCTCGTCGAAGAGGATCGCGCCGACCGGCCGGTCGATCCCGAAGTTCGTCCCGATGCCGATCTCGCCGAGTCGGGAGGCGCCGTCGTCGGTGGCCAGCGTGGCCTTGAGGTACTCCTCACCGCGCCCCGCGCGCGCGTCGACGACGCGGCCCTCGCGGAACTCGAGCTCGATGTCGGCGACCTCGACGCCGCGCGGGCTCGAGGGGATCGTGAAGCGGATGCGGCCCTCGGCGCTCGACTCGTGCGGGCCCGTGAAGACCTCGCCCGAGGGCATGTTGCGCTTGCCGTCGGAGTTCACCCACGTGCGGCCGGCCACCGACAGCGTGAGGTCCGTGCCCTCCGCCTCGATGCGCAGCTCGCGCGCGCCTCTGAGCCGGTCGATCAGCTTCTCCTGGAAGTGGCGCAGCTCCGACCAGGCCGAGGTCGCGTCGCCACGGTCGAGGAACAGCGCGCGGCGGACGAAGGCGCCGAACTCGGTCGTCCCCATGCCGGCCTGCTGGGCGCCGGCGGCGGTCGGCCAGAGCGTCAGGCACCAGCGGCGCCCGAGCGACGCCTCGCGCACGGGCGCGCGGGCGCGGGCAGCGCGCGCCATCCTCCCCGCGTCGACGCTCGCGAGCGCGCGGGTATTGACGGGCGCCTGGATGCCGATCGAGGCGTCCGTGCCCTGCGCCTCGGCCAGCTCGGCGGCCGGGAAGCCGTCGAGGTGGGCGTCGCGCGCGTGGCGCCAGAACACCTCCTCGGCCCCCGGCAGCTCCGCGCGGATCAGCGGCCACGCCTCGCGCACGAGCAGCTCCTCCTGGAGCGCCAGCAGCAGCGGCGCCGCCGGCGTGCCCGCGCGCACGACGACCTGCTGCCCGGGCTGGACCTCCAGGCAGTAGTCGCACAGCAGCGCCGCGAAGCGCGAGGGATCAGGGGTCATCGAGCACCGATCACGGGGCCTCGACGTCCGGGAAGTGCTCCGCAAGGTGCTCGCGCAGCACGTCGCGGATCCACCGGCGCTCGGCCTGGGAGGCGAACCGGTAGCGGCCGAGCAGCTCCTTCTGCCTGACGATCGGCTCCGCCCCGGCGATCTCCCAGCGGACGGCCAGCAGCTCGAAGAGCAGCTCCGTCGCGCGCTGCCAGGCGTCCTCCCGGGAGAGCGGGGAGCCCTGCATCGTCGCCGCGTACCGCTCGCGGGCGGCGGGGCTGAGCGCGCCGCGCAACCAGAGGACGTCGCCTTCGGGCGAGCGGTACTCCGACTCTGGAGCCTTGAGGGTCTCCGCGCCGCGGCGCCGGGAGCGCTTGCCCATCGGCGGCACGTTAGCGTCCCGCCGGATGCGCAAGCCGACACGCAGACGCGAGGTCGGGCGCGGCGAGCGCGTGCTGCCGGGCGTGTGGCGGCTGCGGCTGCCGCTGCCCTGGCCGGGCGTCCCCCACTGCAACGCCTGGGCGCTCGCGGCCGGCGACGGCATCGTGCTGGTGGACACGGGGATGCACGAGCCAGGGTCGATGGCGCACCTCGAGCGCGCGCTCGACCAGGCCGGGCTGCGGCTCGAGCACGTCCGGCTGGTCGTCTGCACCCACGCGCACGTCGACCACTGCGGCCAGGCGCCGGCGATCCGGGAGCGCACCGGCGCCGGGGTCTGGATGCACCCGGCCCACGGCCACCTGCACGCGGGCGACGAGACGCCGGAGGAGACGATCGCCCGCCGGATGGAGGTGGCGCGGCAGTCCGGCGTGCCCGAGGCGCCGCTGCGGCGGTGGGCCGAGCAGCGCCGCTCCATGGGCACCGGGATGTCGGGTGAGCTGGTCGTCGACCGCGAGCTCGTCCCGGGGGTGACGGTCCGGACCGATCTCGGCGAGTGGCAGGTCGTCGAGACGCCCGGGCACGCGCCCTCGCACGTGTGTCTCCACCAGCCCGGGCGCCGCCTGCTGCTGTCGGGCGACCACCTGCTCGGGCGGGTGTCGCTCTACTTCGACGAGGGCCACACGCCCGACCCCGTCCAGGAGTTCCTCGACTCACTGGACCGCGTCGGGGCGCTCGACGCACGGCTCGCGCTGGCGGGGCACGGCCGCCCGTTCACGGACGTCGCCGCGCACGTGGCCGCCAACCGCGCGCTCGTGGCGGAGCGGCTCGAGGGGGTGCGCGCCGCGCTCGCGGACGGACCCGGCACGGCGTTCGAGCTCGCCGGGCGCGTCAACGGCGAGGCGTTCTCCGAGCAGACGGCGAGCTGGCTGCTGGCCATGACCCGCTCCTGGCTCACCCACCTGGAGCGCCGGGGAGAGGTGCGCCGTGCGCAGCCGGCCGACCCGGGTGGCGCGGAGACCTGGTCCGCCTAGGCTCCTAGGTCCCAGGACCCTCCTAGACTGCCCGGATGCGGATCGACGAGCGCCTCATGGACGGCGGGGCGGAACGGCCTTCGTTCTCCTTCGAGTTCTTCCCGCCCAAGACCGACGAGGGCGCGCGCAACCTCGCCGCCGCGCTGGACGAGCTCTCGGGCATGGACCCGACCTTCGTCTCGGTCACCTACGGCGCCGGTGGCACGACCTCCCAGCGCGAGAAGACGATCGACATCGTGGCCGGCATCAAGGCCGAGTTCGGCCTGGAGGCGATGGCGCACTTCACCTGCGTCAACGCCACCACGGACGAGCTGCGCACGACGCTGGCCCGCATGCGCGACGCCGGCATCGAGAACGTGCTGGCGCTGCGCGGCGACCCGCCGCAGGGCGAGACGGAGTGGACGGCGACCGAGGGCGGCCTGCGCTACTCGCGCGAGCTGATCGAGCTGATCCGCGCCGACTACCCCGAGTTCGCGATCGGGGCCGCGTGCTTCCCCGAGGTCCACATCCACGCGGAGTCCCCCCACTCGGACCTGCGCTACCTCAAGGAGAAGGTCGACGCGGGCGCTCGCTTCCTGATCACGCAGCTGTTCTTCGACAACGCCTACTACTACGACT
>JBJMKX010000038.1:0-4890 GCA_045805605.1 Solirubrobacteraceae bacterium | reverse complement strand
GTGACGAAGGGCGTCACCGTCCATATCTGCGCCGACCCGCGCAAGATCGCGGAATACCTGCCGAAGGTGAATCCGACCTGGTTCTTCGCCGTGCCGCGGATCTTCGAGAAGCTCAAGGCCGGGCTGGAGGCGATGATGGCCGGCCTTCCCGAGGAGCAGCGAGAGCCGGTCGAGAAGGGCCTCCAGGCCTCGCTCGAGAAGGTGCGCCTCGAACAGGCCGGGGAGGAGGTGCCGGAGGAGATCGCCGAAGCCGCCGCTCAGGCCGACGAGCAGATGTTCTCCCACCTGCGCAAGCAGCTCGGGCTGGACGAGGCTCTCGCGGTGAACGCCGGGGCGGCGCCGACGCCGCTCGAGGTCCTCGAGTTCTTCCATGCGATCGGGATCCCGGTCGGCGAGCTCTGGGGGATGTCAGAGACCTGCGGGCTGGGGACGATCAACCCGCCCGACCGGATCAAGCTCGGCACGGTGGGACCGCCCACGCCCGGCATCGAGATCAGGCTCGATGAGGACGGCGAGGTCCTGGTCAAGGCGGACTGCGTGACGCCCGGCTACCGCAACCTCCCCGAGAAGAACTCAGAAGCGTTCGCGGACGATGGATGGCTGCGAACAGGCGACATCGGCGAGATCGACGAGGACGGCTACCTGAAGATCGTCGACCGGAAGAAGGAGCTGATCATCAATGCCGCCGGCAAGAACATGTCGCCCGCCAACATCGAAGCGCACCTGAAGACGGCCAGTCCACTGGTCGGCCAGGCGGTGGCGATCGGGGACGGTCGTCCCTACAACGTCGCTCTGGTCACGCTCGACCCCGACTACGCCCCGGTCTGGGCCAAGCAGAACGGCCTCAACGGCAAGTCGATCGCCGAACTGGCGGAGGAGGGGAAGACGCAGGAGGCGATCGAGGCTGCGGTCGAGCAGGGCAACGCGAAGATGGCGCGGGTCGAGCAGATCAAGAAGTTCACGATCCTTCCGGACCCCTGGGAGCCCGGCGGCGACGAGCTGACTCCGACGATGAAGCTCAAGCGCAAGCCGATCGACGAGAAGTACCAGGAGTCGATCGAAGCGATGTACGTCGGCCACTAGGGGCCACGGGATCTGCCACGGCTCGGCGCGGCCCGGATAGGGTCACGCCAACCCGTGGTATTCGCGACCGACATCAACCTGCAGCTGGGTCTCGAGTACGTCCTGCTGCTGCCCATCTGGCTGATCCTGATCGGCCTACTGGCGAGCCGGATCCTCGGGATCCACCTCGGCCGCTGGCGCGCCGGAGTGGCCGCGTTCTTCGGCTGGACCTTCGGGATCGTCGCCGCCGCGCTGGTCTTCGACGAGCCCAAGCCCTCGCCGTTCGACCTGATCCCGCTGACGATCTTCTTCGGCGTGCTGCTCACGCTGCCCCTGGCGATCGTGCTGGACGTGATCACGCGCCCGGCGGGGCCGCCACGGCGCCGCAGGCGGAGGCCGATCAAGGCGATCCACGCCGCGTTCACCCCGCTCGGGCGCTTCCGCGAGATCGTCGCCAACGCGCGCCGGGAGAACCTCCTCAGCGCGCGCTACCGGTCGGCCGCGGCCCTCGACTCGCCGGACTTCGCCCGCCGGCTCCGAAACGTGCTCGAGGAGTCGGGCGGCATGTTCGTCAAGTTCGGGCAAATCGCCTCGACGCGGTCGGACCTGCTTCCGAAGACGGTCACCGACGAGCTGTCCAACCTCCAGGCCGACGTGCGCCCCGTACCCGAGCCAGAAGTGGTGGAGGTGCTCGAGAAGGAACTCGCCGAGCCCGTCGACAAGGCCTTCGAGTCATTCACGTCCGAGCCGCTCGCGGCGGCGTCGATCGGCCAGACCCACCGGGCCGTGCTCAACGGCGGCACACGGGTGGTGGTCAAGGTGCAGCGTCCGGGGATCGACGACCTCGTGTACCGCGACTCGACCGTTCTCGCTCTCGTGGCGCGGCAGCTCGACCGTCGCGTGGCCGCGGCCCACCGCGTCGGCATCAAGGACCTCGCCGACGAGCTGATCACCGGCATCGAGTCCGAGCTCAGCTACGCCGACGAGGCCTCGGCCGGCATGCGGCTGAAGGCCAACCGGGCCCAGGACGTCGGCATCGACGTGCCCGGAGTGCACGTGACCCTGTCGACCGAGCGGGTGCTGGTGATGGACGAGGTGGTCGGCAAGCCGGTGGGGGACGCCGAGGCGGTCGACGCCGCCGCGGTCGACCGCCCGGAGCTCGCCCGCCGCCTGCTCACGTCGATGCTCGGCCAGATCCTGGGCGACGGCCTCTACCACGCCGATCCCCATCCCGGCAACGTGATGGTCAGCCCCGACGGCACGCTTTGGCTGCTCGACTTCGGCGCCGTCGGCCGGCTCGATCCGCTCGCGCTCGAAGGCCTCCAGGGGATCGCGCTGGGCTTCTCCCTCCGCGATCCCTCCGTGCTCGCCCGCTCCGTGCGCATGCTGACCGGCGACGACATCGCCGACCTGCGCCCCCTCGAGCGCGACCTCGCCCGCCTCCTGGGCGAGGTCGGCGATGTGGGCGGGATGAGCCCGGCGGTGCTCAACGGCGTGCTCGACACGATGGAGCGCCGCGGCCTCAAGCCGCCCGGCTCGATGGTGCTGCTCGGGCGGACGCTGCTCACGCTCGAAGGCACGCTGCGGGTCATCGATCCCACCTTCGAGCTCGCCCCGGCCGCGTCGGAGCTCCTGGCGGGCGAGCGCCGCGACGACCTGGCCGACCCGGAGGAGCTCATCCGGCGCGAGGTCATCCGTGCGCTGCCGGCGCTGCGCAGCCTGCCCGACCACGCCGAGACGCTGGCCGGGCAGCTGCGGACCGGGCGCCTGACCGTGAGGACCGAGCGCTACGCGGGCGGCGATCGCAGGATCGTGGACGAATGGGTGCATCGCATGCTCATCGCCACCGTCGCCGGCCTGGGGGCGATCGCATCCGGCGTGCTGCTCGTAGCCGGGTCGCTGAGCAACATCGACGCCGTTCGGTACACCCTGCTGGGCATCGGCTTCGCCGGGGTCACGTTTGCGCTGGTGCTGCTCATGCGCACCACGGCGCAGAGCCTGCGCCATTTGCCCGTGCGCAGCGACCGACCTCCTCCTTAGTCGGGGTCGTGGCTTGCACCGACCAGCCTGACTAGCCCTCCAGCTCCTCGTACGCGGGCTGCGTCAGGAACGGCAGGAAGTCGTCCGAGAGGGCGACCTGCTCGAACAGCCTTCGTGAGAGATCCGGCCGGCCCTGGGCCAGGAACCAGTCGTCGTCGGCGATCTCCTTGCGGATGCGCTCGAGCTCCTCGACCTCGATGCGCTCGACGAGCTCGCGCGTGACCGTGGTGCCGTCCTCGAGCCGCGTGCCGTGATGCAGCCACTGCCAGACCTGCGAGCGGGCGATCTCGGCGGTGGCCGCGTCCTCCATCAGCCCGTAGATCCCCGCGGCGCCGTTGCCACGCAGCCACGACGAGATGTACTGGATGCCGACGTTTACGTCGTTGCGCAGGCCCGCCTCGGTGACCTGGTCGCCGGCCGAGGCGGCATCGAGCAGCTGCGCGGCCGTGACCTCGACGTCGTCGCGTTGGCGGTCGACCTGGTTGTGCCGGTCGCCGAGCACCTCGTCGAACCGCTCCATCGCCGGGGCGACGAAGTCGGGATGGGCGACCCAGGTGCCGTCGAAGCCGTCGCCGGCCTCGCGCGCCTTGTCCTCCCGGACCTTGGCCGTGGCCTTCTCGTTGGCCTCGGAATCGGTGCGCGATGGCAAAAACGCCGCCATGCCACCCATGGCGTGCGCGCCGCGGCGGTGGCAGGTCTTGACCAGCAGCTCGGTGTAGGCGCGCATGAACGGCACCGTCATCGTCACCGCGTTGCGGTCGGGCAGGACCTTGTCCTCGCGCCCATGGAAGCACTTGATCATCGAGAAGATGTAGTCCCAGCGGCCGGCGTTGAGGCCGGCGGAGTGGTCGCGCAACTCGAAGAGGATCTCGTCCATCTCGAACGCCGCCGGGATCGTCTCGATCAGCACGGTCGCCTTGATCGTTCCGCGAGCGAGCCCGAGCCCGTCCTGGGCCCAGCAGAACACGTCGTTCCACAGCCGCGCCTCGCGATGGGACTCCATCTTCGGGAGGTAGAAGTATGGTCCGACGCCGCGGTCGAGCAGCCGCTTGGCGTTGTGGAAGAAGTAGAGGCCGAAGTCGAGCAGCGCGCCCGCGACCGGCTCGTCGTCCACGGCGACGTGGCGCTCGTTCAGGTGCCACCCGCGCGGCCGCACCAGCAGCGTCGCCGTCTCCTCGTCGAGCCGGTAGTCCTTGCCGTCGACGCTGAAGTCCAGGTTGCGGTCGATGGCGTCGCGCAGGTTGAGCTGGCCGCCGATGACGTTGCGCCAGGTGGGGGAGAGCGAGTCCTCGAAGTCGGCCATGAAGCCGTCGGCCCCCGAGTTGAGCGCGTTCACCACCATCTTCGCTGGGGCGGAGGGTCCGGTGATCTCGACCCGGCGGCGCTCCAGCGGCGCCGGCGCCGGGCGCACCCGCCAGTCGCCCTCGCGCACGTCGGCCGTACCGGTCGGGAAGTCGAGCGTGCCGCCCCCGTCGAGCTCGGCCTGGCGGTCGGCGCGGCGCGCCAGCAGCTCCCGCCGGCGGGCGTCGAACTCGCGGTGCAGCGCGGCCACGAAGCCCAGGGCCGACGGCGTCAGGATCTCGTCGAAGCGGTCGTGCGCGGGACCGCGGACCTCGACGCCCTCGGTGGTGGTGGTCATCAAGAACCTCCTCCTGCGATCGACGCGTCGAGTAGCTGGATCGGGTGATACACGGGCAGCTCGCGCCCCTGCGCCGCGAGATGCGCGGTGATCTGCAGCGAGCAGCCCGGGTTGGCGGCGGCCACCGCCTGCGCGCCGGTCGCGAGCAG